>CAZWEY010000033.1:0-17202 GCA_964632055.1 uncultured Sphingomonadaceae bacterium | reverse complement strand
TCAACCCCGACCGCGAGGAATGGGGCCGCAAGTTCGGCATGACCGACTTCCTCAATTCCAAGGGTCTCAGCCGCGAGGATACGGTCGCCAAGATCGTTCTCATGACCGATGGCGGCGCGGACTACACCTTCGACGCCACCGGCAACACCGAAGTGATGCGCACTGCACTTGAGGCCTGCCACAGGGGCTGGGGCACCTCGATCATCATCGGGGTGGCCGAGGCGGGGAAGGAAATCAGCACCCGTCCGTTCCAGCTGGTGACGGGGCGCAACTGGCGCGGCACCGCGTTTGGCGGGGCCAAGGGGCGCACCGATGTGCCGAAGATCGTCGATATGTACATGGCCGGCCAGATTGCGATCGACCCGATGATCACCCATGTGATGGGGCTCGAAGAGATCAACACCGCCTTCGACCTGATGCATGAAGGCAAATCGATCCGCTCGGTGGTGGTGTTTTGATCGAGTTTACCGCCTAGGCGCGCCCTTCCGCGTCTTCAAAGGCTATCTTGCCATTGTCCTTGCGATTCTCGTGATAAAGATCGGATACCTCTGAGATGGAAAGGCTAGTGTCGCAGTATGTCGCCTCAAATAGTTTCATGATTATCTGAATTATTTGGCTATGCGGGTGCCGTCCATCCGGAATATATCTTGAGAAGAATAAGTCCATTATTATTTCGTAAGATGGAAAATAGAAAAGTCTCTGATTTATTTCAGCCTGATTGTCTCTGAGGAATTCATCCAGACATGCCCGCAGAATCGCCTTTGATGACGAGTTGGCGGTCAGGCAACTTGCAGGGCGGAAAGTGGCGGCAAGCGGCACGGGCGACAGGGTGAAAAGAACCTTGGCATGAGGCACATGTCGACGAATGCAGTTGTTGATCAATTCAAGCTTGTCCTTGGTTTCCGCCAGGCTGCACACTTTGAATTTATGGCGTTGCGGGTCATAACGATCCCGCGGGACGGCGCGCCAGAATACGCCTCCGGTCATTTCGTCATACCAGACTTCCGACAGCCCCAGAGTAATGATGAAAAAATCGGTTCCCAGCATCGCGTCTCTGGTGCGCTGCCTTATGTCTTCATCATACCCGAACTCTTCGGCCTTGAACCCTTGCCACAGGCCTTCGGGCGGTGCGACATCATCAAGTGCCCATTCGAATTGCTGGGCTAGGGCGTGTACATTGACCAGCCCCTCGCCCATGGTCGAAATGTAGATGTCCGGGTTGCGCTGTCTGGACAGGCTGAAGCCGAGCGCGCTCAGATATTTCGTGATATTTTCTGCAAAGCAGCTGCCAAAGGCTGTGATGCGTGTATTGTGGTCGATGAATCTGCTCTCGGGCATCCACCCTTTCATGACAAATTTTTCCAGAAAATCATCGCGCCTGAAATCCCTGAGATAGGGATTGAGGTTCACATTATCGCCACGATAAAATGAACTGCCTATTTTTTTAACAGGATGCCCCTCCTCATTATAATCAACTATTTCCTGATGCTTAAGCGGCGTTGTTACCTTGACCATTTTTCCACCTGAAATAATTGTATGATGAGAGTGTTCTCATGGAAACAGTTTGCAAGAATTTCATGCATTCAGCATTGCCTGACCTGGCAGCATTGCCGTTCCCCGGTTTCCGGCTTTCATGATTGAAAATCAACCCTTTCACCCGTCCGCCAGACAGAAAGCGCATGCCGGCGGCTTGCCTGCATGGGCCAAGGTGCGGTCAGAAGCTGTGGCGCAGGCTCACCGAGAGCTGTCTGGGTGGCTGAGGGGTGCATAGTTTGCCCGAGGAGAAGCGCAGCTGGTTGCCATAGGCGAAACGATTGTCTTGCCGGTCGAGCAGATTATCGACTTCAACCAGAAGGTCGGTCTGACCGAGCCGCAATTGCAGCTCCAGCCCGGTTTCCCATATCGGGTCTGTGCGGGCGTCATAGCGGCTGTCGAAGCTGAGATGAGTTGCCCCGATATGGCGCAGCTTGAAGCGAAGCTTGCCATCCAGACTGCCGATCCAGAAAGCTTTTTCAAAAGCTAAGCGAGCGGAGATCTCAGGGACGGAAGGCAGGTCGTTGCCCGAAATTTCGCCATCGGTGGCATTGCTGACCAGCCGCGCATGCGTCCAGTTCACACCCGCGCTCAGGCTCAGACCTTCGGCAAGGGTCTGTTCGAGCGATGCCTCAAGCCCTGTGATGCGGGCATTTCCGACATTCTGGGGTTCGAACAGCCCGGGCTCGTCGGGCATGTCGGATTGCATATGGCGCCACCAGCTTTGCCAGGCGCCAATCTCGATACGGTTTCCAGGCCGGCCAGCGCGCCACCCCAGCTCAAGGGTGTGCACCTCGTCATCTCTCAAACGGCCTTTGGAGCCGGGCCGGGAGATATCGAAATCGCCGGTCCGGATCGCGGAGGCATAGCGGGCGTAAAGCACATGCGTTCCGCCCGGTTTCCATCGCAGCGCGACGCTGGGGGTCAGGCCATAGCGATGACGATGGCGGGTCATCGTGGCCTCCCCTTCCTCGAAAGTGTCACGGAACAGGCGAGCCCCCAGATCGAGTTCAAGCCTGCGTGTCAGCGGCAGGGAGAGATTGCCGAACAGCGCCAGCTCGGCAATGCGGCGATCTTCGCCATCCAGACGGATCATCTCGCTTGCGCTGGTAAGCTCGGTGCGGTCTTTCTGCCGGGTTTCAATATGGTTCGCGCCGATCATCCAGCCGATGCGGCCGGCATTTCCCGACAGGCGGGCTTCGCTGTCCCAGATGCGGAAAGAGCGGCGTTCATCCAGCCGGAGCGGATCGTCCAGGCCGTAATGGCCTGCACCTCTTGTGGCGTCGAAGCGACTGTCCAGACTATGCCATGTCATCGCGCTGGTCAGGACAATGTCCATCCCGCCTTCGCCCTCGCGCGTCAGCCTGGCGGCGATGTGGTGCAGGTCATTGTTATGCGGTTCAGCAAGCTGTGCAGGGCGCTTGCGGGTCTTGCGAGCATAGACATAATCGCTGTCGGCGGCATGGATGGTCTGGAAAAATCCGGTGCCATCGAGCCGCCAGCCGTCACCCGGCTCCAGGCCAATTCCAATGCGCGCTCCATTTACCCGTGTATGGTTGCGGTCAGATCTGTCGCCGCTGTCGATCCAGCCCGGCTCGTCGGAGCGATAGCCCACCAGCCGAACCGCCGCGCCATCGCCCAGTGCCAGATTTCCAGCAAGAGAGCCTGAATAGCCTGCATCGCCATGGGAACTGGCGCTAAGGCCGGCAGTTGCGGTGAGCGCGTTTTCGCCCATTTCGGCCCGGCGCGTGACCATGCGATAGACCCCGCCAAGCGTTCCGATCCCGTGCGATGCTCCTTGCGGGCCTTTCAGAACTTCGACGCGGTCCATATCGACCAGCCGGATATCCGGGTCAGGCGCACTTAATGTCAGGCGGGCCTCGTCCAGCACTACGGCGACCGTCGCCTGGCTCTCGCCATTGAAGGCGCTGTCAGCCACTCCGCGCAGGAACATCCGGTTGCGACCAGAGCCGGACGATGTCAGCGTCAGGCCGTCGATCCGGCTGGCGATGGTGTCGGTGCCATGCGTTGAAGAAGCCCCCACTTCGTCGCCCAGCATCACGACCATGGCCGCCATGGGCAGATCGTCAAGCGGTTGGGCGCGCTTGGTGCCGGTGACGATGATTTCGACCGGTTTGGCGGCAGGCCCGTCGTCGCGCGCGGCGTTCAGGCTTGTTGGTGCGCTCGAGGCCCGTTCGATGCGCCAGGCCGAAGGGCCGACCTTGCGGGCGCGCCAGCCCGATCCCTCCAGCATCCTGTCAAGCGCTTCGCGGATCGAACGGGCTTTGCGGACCGCGCGACTGCTTTGCTGCGGCAGGCTGCCTTCGGTGCCGATCGAAATGCCCGATTGCCGCGAAAGCTCTGCCAACGCATCGGCAAGCGGCGCGGCATCGACAGTGATGGAGTGGCTCTGGTCGCGCGCCTCAGCGCTGTGGCTCAAGCCGGAAATGGCGATCGCTGCCGCTGACACCAAGCCCCATGAGCTGCGCAAGATCCTCGACTGCCTTCTGGCCATTGCCGATTACCAGCGTACCCGAAAAAACACGATCCGAAACTCCATTGGCCAGCATTACATCGACCCCTGCATAACGGGAAATATCCGAAGCAACCAGAGAGAGAGGCACTGAACTGTAGGACAGGCGGCCTTGCCGCCATTCGCCGATATCGCTGGCTGCGACAGAATTGAGCAATGCGGTGCCGGCAACAGGATCGAAGTCGAGCGCGCGGCCAGCGGCAAGACGCAAGGGGGCCGACAGATCCGGCCCGGTTGCGGTCACGAAGCCTTCCCCCACCTCGACTCGCACCTTCTTGCCGTTGGACTGGATGTCGAAGCGGGTGCCGATATCGCTGATGGTAAGGCTGCCCGCCTCGATCGCCAGCAAGCGGTCGGGGCGATGGCGGATGTCGAACCAGGCCCCGCCCGAGAGCGTCATCTGCGCCTGATCCTTGCCGGTTATTTCCAGCCTGCTGCGCGGTGCAAGGATGACTTCGGACCCGTCATCGAGGGCTATGGTCAGCGCTTGTGCGCCGCTTTGATGGATTTCGGGCGCAGGAGCGCGCAATTGTGGCACGACCAGCAAGGCGAGAAGCGAAGCGGCGATCGCCCCGCCAATCCAGCGGCGGCGGGTGGCGTTCAGGGGAATTGCGTCATCATCATTGGCCGCCAGAGCGGGCTGTTCAGCCGGCCAGTCGAGCGCGGCACCATGCCCGGCCAGCAGCGAATCAGTCAGTGCCACCTCGTCATAGGCGGCGCTATGGCGCGGGTCCGCCTCCAGCCAGGAGGTAAAACCGTCCCAGTCCATGGAGTCGTTGAACGATGCCGCATGCCATGCGGCAGCCTGTTCCATCAGTTCGTCGTCTGCCCTGCTCATCTTGCCGGTTCCACTGGCGTTATGCCCCCGCCTTTTGCGGTGCGTGTCTGAGACGCCACCGAATTGCCTAATCCACAGTCAACCAGAATTTTTCTCAAATGCTTCATGGCAACCGCCAGATGCTTTTCGACACCACTGAGACTAATCCCCATGATTTCAGCAACCTGTGACTGGCTATGGCCTTCGATCCGATGGAGCCGTAAGGCTCGCCTTGCTCCCGGCGGCAGCGTGTCGATCGCCTTTTGCAGGGCGGCGATTTCCTGTTTTGCGGCAAGCGCCTCGTCGGCCGGAAGCGCGGGGTCGGGTCTTTCCTCGATTGCGGGAAAGTCACTCTCGCCATCGGCAATCCACAACCTGTCGCGGGCCATGGCGCGGCGCGTGCCACGAACATGATCGAGCACCAGATTATTCGCCATCCGGAACAGATAGGCGCGTCCATTGGCGATCGGGCCATTGGTGCCTTCCCCGTCGCCTCGCGCGGTGGCCTTGATCCACAGCTCCTGAAACAGGTCTTCGGCCAGATCGGCATCGCCGCACCGAGCCGCGAGAAAACGCCTGAGCTCAGGGGAATGCGTTTCAAGCAGCGTTGCGAGACCGGATGCCGGCGGCTTGGTCATGAGTGGAACGGTCCTCGCAATACATAAACTGGGCACGAACTGGAGCCCGGCCAGGCAATCTCGGCGGGCAATGCAGCCCTGGTGAACGACCAGGTCAATAGCGCTCAAAGGGCATGAGGAAAAATTTTTCGACAATCAAGCTGGGGGCTGGATCGCCATGCGGCGTCTCAGCTGCGAACCGAGCTGGAAAGGATGGAAAGCAGATGGCGATTATCAAGGGTACTTCAGCTGCGGAAATTCTCAACGGGTCCGAGGGCCGCGACAAGATCATTGGCTATGGTGGCGATGACACCATTTACGGCAATGGCGGCGGCGACGTGATCGATGGTGGCAATGGCAACGACACCATGCTGGGCGGCGCGGGCAATGACAAATACTGGGTGCGCGACGCAGGCGATCTCGTTTTCGAGACGACCACCACCAGCAGCTCTGTCGACGCAGGCGGGATCGACAAGGTCCTCAGCTATATCAGCTTCAGCATCGATGGTGGCGCAGGCCGCCAGTTCATCGAACATATTGCCCTGCAAGGCAGCGCCAATATCGATGCCACCGGCAATGCTCTCGCTAACAAGCTGATCGGCAATATTGGCGACAATGTGCTGTCGGGTGGCGCGGGCGCGGATTATCTCAAGGGCGTTGCCGGCAACGACACGCTGGATGGCGGCACGGGTGCGGACAAAATGCTCGGCGGTTCAGGCAACGATACCTATATCGTCGACAATGTCGGCGACCAGGTGTTCGAAACCAAGGGCGCTTACAAGGCGACAGACGCGGGCGGCACGGACATCGTGATGAGCTCGGTAAGCTATTCGATCGCGTCCAACATCAATGGCCGCCAGCATATCGAAAACATGACCCTGACCGGATCAGCCAATATCAACGCCACCGGCAATGATCTGGCCAATGTTCTGACCGGCAATGCGGGCGCCAATGTGCTGAGCGGGCTCGACGGCAATGATACGATCGATGGTGGTGGCGGCAACGACACGATCATCGGCGGCAAGGGCAAGGACTCTATGTCAGGCGGGCTGGGCAATGATGTGTTCAAATTCGCCTCTGCCCTCGACACATGGGCATGGAGCGATTTTGCCGGCGCAACCGCAAGCACGGCCGAGGTGATCACCGATTTCACCGCGGGCGACAAGATCGACCTCAGCGGTGTCGATGCGATCTCATCGCCCAGCGGACATAATGTCTCGGGCGACCAGTCCTTCGTGTTTATCGGCACCAATAACTTCCACAAGCATACCGGCCGCGAGATCCGCTACGAAATCTACAACGGCAACACCTATGTCTATGGAAACATCAATGGCGATACGACGTCGGATTTCTCGCTCAAGCTGGAGGGCGTCCACAACCTCACCTCGTCCGACTTCATTCTTTGACCAAGGGAATAGCTGACATGATGCAATTCACCGCCAAACGCATTCATGCGCTGGCCAAAGGCTTTACTGCTGCGTTGCTGGCGCTTTCGGCCGCGGGCGCGCAGGCGGCTGCGCCCGACCCGCTCGATGCGCTCCATCTTGAGCGCTATCGCGGCAAGGTCGTCTATCTCGATTTCTGGGCCTCGTGGTGCGGCCCCTGCAAGCAGTCCTTCGGCTTCATGAAGGATCTTTCGCAACGCTATCCCGCGCGCGATTTCGTGATCGTGACGGTCAATGTCGATCGCCAGAAAGCCGCTGCCGACAGGTTCCTGGCCCAAGTCGGATCGAGCCTGCCGGTGGTCTATGACAGCAAGGGCGCGATCGCGAAAAGCTATCAGGTTTCCGACATGCCGACCACCGTGCTGATCGGACGCGACGGCAAGCTGCGCTACAGGCACAAGGGATATTTCCCCGCGCGCAAGGCTGAATATGAGGCGCATATCGCCGAACTGGTGAAGGAATAAACATGTATTCTGTTCGATATCGGGGTCTGGCGTGTCTGGCGCTTCTGGCGCTTGGGGGATGCAGCCATATGGGCGTCGACCCCTGGGAACGCGACGTGCTGGCGCGCAAGTCGATGCAGCTCAACAAGGAGCCTGCCATCGCGGCATTTCGCGATCACGTCTATTTCAGCAAGGAAGCCGCTTCGGGTGGCCGTGGCTTTGACGGGGGTGGCTGCGGATGCAACTGAAACCTGCCCCTCTGGCCCCTGCGCTGGGCTTGCTGGCCGCCAATCTTCTGGCCATGCCCGTGGCTGCCCAGGAAAGTGGCGAAGCCGGCTCGGAGATCTTGGCTCCGGTCAATGCCTATGACGAAACATCAAGCGAGCTGGGCGGTATCACCGTCGATTCCGCCATCCTGTATTATCAGGAAGATGGCGGCCGGGTGAAAGCGATCGAGCCTGAAATCGGCGTGACATACAATGCGTCCAACGGCGCGATCTATACCGGCAAGTTCACCTATGACAGCCTGTCGGGCGCCTCTGCCAATGGCGCCACGCGTGCTTCGATCCCGCAGACATTCATCGCACCCATCAATGATGAGGGCGGCTCGGATTCATCGACCGGCGCATCGGGTAGCTATACCGTACCTGCGGGCAAGCTGCCGGTGGATACGGGCTTCAAGGATCATCGCGAGGTGGTCGACCTTGGCGCCACTGTGCCAATTTCCGAGAGGGTCAAGCTAAGCATTGGCGGAGCTGGCTCCTGGGAAACCGATTACACCTCCTATTCGGGACGGGCTTCTATTGCGGCCGATCTGAACAACAAGAACACCAATGTTTCCTTCGGGGTCAATTATGAGCATGATCGCTCGAAGCCCTATTACGGAATACCCAGCGCTCTCTCCGGCATGGGCGAATCCACTGTCGGCACTGCGCGCACCAAGCGGGTGTTCAGCACGGTGCTGGGGGTGACCCAGGTCATCAACCCGAACTGGCTGGTTCAGGTCAATTACAGCTTCGGCCGCAGCAAGGGCTATCATAGCGACCCCTACAAGCTGGTGTCGCTGATCGATCCGGCATCGGGCGATCCGTTCTGGTATATCTATGAAAAGCGGCCTGAAAAAAGGACGCGTCATGGCGTTTATCTCAGCACCAAGCTGGCCACGGGATCGGCGGTCACATCGGCCTCGGCGCGCTATTATCACGACAACTGGGGGATCGACTCCTGGACCTTCGAACTCTCCGAACATCTGCCGGTGGGCAGGCGGTTCTATATCGAGCCGTCGCTGCGCTATTATCGCCAGTCCAAGGCCAACTTCTTCCGCCATTACCTGCTGCTGGACGAGCCTACCCCCGACAATGTCTCGGCTGACAGCCGTCTCGACAAGTTCGAGGCGCTGACTTTCGGAATCACTGCGGGCGCGACCCTGTCTGACCGCGTCGAGATCTACGGTGCTGCCGAACGCTATGTGCAATATGGCAAGACCTTCGACCGCTCAGCTCCGGGCAATCTGGCAAGCTACGATCTGTTTGGCGGAACCAAGTCCTTCAGCCTCGTCACGGGGCTGCGAGTGAAGTTCCGCTAGGCTCGCTGGCAGAAGCGATCATGGCAAACGGCACCATTCATCGACACGGATTTTCCGCCATGGCATCGCCATGCGAAATCCAGATCGAGTGTGGTGTCGCCATGACCGTGGACAGGGCTGCGGAGCTGGCCCTTCTGGGCGAGCAGGAAGCGCGCCGGATCGAGGAAAAGTTCACCCGCTACAAGCCGACCGGCATTGTCGCGCAGATCAATGCGTCTGCCGGAAAGCCGGTTGAAGTGGATCCCGAAACCGCAGGCATCATCGATTATGCGGTCAATTGCCACAATCTGAGTAATGGCCTGTTCGACATCACTTCAGGCGCGCTGCGCAAGGTCTGGAGCTTTGACGGATCGGACCGGGTGCCTTCGGCCGAAGCGGTGGCCGGTGTGCTGGCGCTGGTCGGCTGGGGCAAGGTGGAATGGCGCAATCCGGTCATCACCCTGCCCGATGGCATGGAAATCGATCTGGGCGGCATCTGCAAGGAATATGCGGTTGACCGGGCAGCCCAGGCGATCTGCCAGGCAGCCGGGCGGGCCGATCTCCCGGTGCTGGTCAATTTCGGCGGCGATCTGAGGATCATTGCGTCAAAATCAGAGGGCGAGCCATGGAAAGTGGCGATCGAGGCGGTGGACCCGGCCGATCGCTCTGGTGGTGTCGTCGGCATCGCGTCGGGCGGTCTTGCCACCAGCGGCGATGCGCGGCGTTTCCTGCTGAAAGACGGCAAGCGCTACAGCCACATTCTCGATCCGCATACCGGTTTTCCGGTCGAAAATCCGCCCCGCTCGATCACCGTTGCCGCGCGCAGCTGCATCGAAGCGGGCACCATCGCCACCCTTGCCATGCTGCAAGGGAGCGAGGCTGAAACCTATCTCGCCAAGGAAGGCATCAAATCATGGGTATTGCGTTGATCCGCAAGGTTCTGGGCATGGCGGGGCTGGCTGCCCTGCTGTTTTCTGCTCCCGTATCGGCCGCATCGCGCCAGGCGCGCGAGCATTATGATGCCGAGCTGGTGGTTGAAAACCCGAAGCCTTCCGCAGAAGGCAAAATTTCCGTGGCGCTGCACATCACGCCCAAAAAGGGCTGGCACATCTATTGGAGCAATCCGGGCGAATCCGGTTATGCCCCCACCATCGCATGGACCATGCCCACCGGATTTTCGGCTGGAGAGCTGCGTCATCCTGCGCCCATGCGGCTGGTGGCAGGCGGCATCACCAGTTTCGTCCATGAAGGCGACACCATCCTCTTGCAGGATATTTCCGTGCCGCGCGGCATGGCAGAAGGAACCCCTGTCTCCCTGGTGGCCGATGTCGATCTGCTGATCTGTTCGGAAGGCACCTGTGTTCCCGATCCGGTAACGCTCGACACCAATCTCGCAATCGGAACGGGTGCTGCGAACCCTGCTGCAGCCGATCTCTTCGCCCGCGCCCGCGCAGCGCTTCCCACCGAACTGGCAGGCGAAGCCCGCTATGTGGCGGGCAAGGACGGGCTTGGCATTTTCCTTCCGGGCCTGTCGGCTGCCCATGCCGATGGCGCCGAGCTGTTTCTCGAACAAAGCGAAGTCGTGCCTTCCAGCGCCGCCCTTGGCATCAGCGAGGCCGAGGGCGGCATCATCGCCCGGCTTCCATCTGGCAGCGAGCCGGCCGAAGGGGTGCAGAACGGCGTGCTGGTCATGGGCGGCAAGGCCTATCAATTCCACGCCGCCAAGGCTGACGCCCTGCCAGAAGCCGCCAGCGCGGGGATTTTCTCCGGCTTCGACACAGGCTTCCTCTTTGCCTTCGGCATGGCTGTTCTGGGCGGTCTGTTGCTCAATCTCATGCCCTGCGTTTTCCCCATCCTCAGCCTGAAGGCGCTCGCGCTGGTGAAATATGGCGAAAGCGAACGCCAGGCGAGGGTAGAGGCACTAGGCTATAGCCTTGGCACGATCGGCACGGTTGCGGCGCTCGGCGCCATTCTGCTTCTGCTGCGCAGCGGCGGGGCTGCGGTGGGCTGGGCCTTCCAGCTGCAGAACCCGGTTGTCGTGGGCGCGCTCCTGCTGCTGGTCGTGGCCATCGCCACCAATCTTGCCGGTCTGTTCGAACTGCCTTCGCCCAGCGTGTCGAGCGGGCACAAGAGCGGCTTTGTCGGTTCTGCGGGAACAGGCGCTTTGGCGGCTTTCATCGCCACGCCCTGCACCGGGCCGTTCATGGCGGGTGCTCTGGGGGCGGCGCTGGTGATGCCGCCTTTACCGGCTCTTCTGGTGATGAGCGGGCTTGGCGTTGGCATGGCGCTGCCCTTCTTCTGCATCGGCTTCTTCAAGCCCGTGCGCCAATGGATGCCGCGCCCTGGCAACTGGATGGTGACATTGCGCCGGGTGCTGTCGATCCCGATGTTTGCCACCGCGGTGGGGCTGGCCTGGATCATGGGCCAGCTGGGCGGGGTTTCGGCCATGGCCATCGGCATCGCAGCGGCCACCCTGCTCGGCCTTGGCCTGTGGTGGTATGGCATGCGCCAGCATGGCGGCAAGACAGGTGTTCCCGCCTTTGCCGTGGTGGCGTCCGCGCTGGCCATGGTTGTTTTCGGCATCGTGCCGACAACGGTGGAGGCGCAGCCGCAAGCCCTGAGCGACGAGCTGGGCAGCGAGCCTTTCAGCGAGGCCCGGCTGACCGAGTTGCGCGAACAAGGCAAGCCGGTGTTCGTCTATCTCACCGCCGACTGGTGTCTCACCTGCAAGGTCAACGAAGCGACGAGCCTGAGCGCCGACAGCGTGGCCGCCGCTTTCAAGGCGGGCGGGGTGCATGTGTTGCGCGGCGACTGGACCCGGCAGGATCCGGCGATCAGCGCCTTTCTCAAGGCGCATGGCCGGGCCGGTGTGCCGCTTTATCTGTGGTATCCGGCAGATGGCAGCAAGGAGCAGGAGCTGCCGCAAGTGCTTTCGCCCGGCCTGTTGCGCGAAACTGCGCTCTCCGCAAGCTAGGCGGCAGCAAGCCAGGCGCGGGGCGGCATTGCCATCAGGCGATCCCGCCGACAAACCCGCTGGCCTCGCCCTTGCGGATGAGAGCCATGCGCATCGCTCCCTTGCAGCCGCGCTGCCTGCATCTGGCCCTGGCTTCTATCTGGTCGAGATAGAGCTGGCTGGCACCGCGCCGGGCAAGGATTTCTGCAGGAGAGAGGAAGCGCACGGCCCCGCAGCGCCTGCAGGACAATTCCAGCCGCACATCATCGCCCAGATCGGTGGCGCGCAGGTCGGTCTTCCAGTTCATCACCAGAAATCCTCGGCGGAAGGGATGCGGGTGAAGGCGATTTTTCCGCCGACATTGCCCCCTTTGGGCGGCTGCCATGGCCCCACGCTCACGACTGTCGATGCATAGCGCGCATTCAGCGTGTCTATGGCGATGCCGACCCGCTCCCATCTTTGCCGGTCGGCGTCGTCATTTTCCAGCCAGTCGAGCTGGCGCTGGCTGGAAGGAGAGAGATCGAACAGGCTGACCCCGACCCGCATGATCCGCATGGATGCAGGCACCTTGCCCCTCAGCCCGGCCCACAGCCGCGACAGCCCGCGCAAAAGAGCGCTGTCATCGTTCACGATGGGCAGGCTGCACTGCTCGCTCCAGCCGCCATCGAAAGAGCGCGCCCATAGCCATAGCCCGGCGCAATAGAATCCGGCCCGGCGCATCCGGCGCGCCGCCTTGGTCAAAAGCAGGCGCGAAATCATCTCTGCATCATCCAGGCGGCGCTGATCGGGGGGGAGAACGCGGGCATGGCCGAACATGCCCCTCGCCGTTTCGGGCGGCGTGATGCTGTAGCCGTGCAGCGCATACCACAGCCGCTCGCCCGTCACATTGCGCCACAGCGCCCGCAATTGCTTGGGCTGGGCTTCGTAAAGCTGCTGCGTGCTGGCGATGCGGGCATAGGCAAGCCTGCGGGCCATGCGCTTGCCGACGCCGGGAATATCCTCCAGCGGGATGGCGAACAGCGGCCGGGGCATCAGATGGGGGTGCCAGATGGTCAGCCCGTCCGGCTTGTTAACCTTGCAGGCGATCTTGGCGAGATGGCGGTTTGCCGCGAAGCCGATCGAGCAGGTGAGGACGGAGCCGACATTATCGGCAATGCCGCGCTTGATCGCCGCCGCCAGCCGTTCCGGGTCTTGCCTTTGGCCCTCATCCAGCCGGCAGGCCAGCTCGTCGATCGATTTCACCACATCGACCGGCACGACGCTGTCGATCTCGGCCACCAGCGCATTATGCGCCCGGCGATACATGGCGGGTTGCTGAGGCACCAGCACGATATCGGGGCAGATGCGCCGGGCTTCGTCGACCATCATCACGTTTTTCACGCCTGCCGCCTTGGCTTCGCGCGATGCGGCAATGATGCAGGTGCGCCCGCCACCCTCATAGGGGATCACCCCCAGAGGGCGACCGCGCAAACGCGGATCGAGCTGCTGCTCGACCGAGGCAAAGAAGCCGTCGAAGTCGAGATAGAGATGTTCGATAGTGGTGGGCTTGCGCATGGGATGTGCCGAATCAGGAAGATGGCACATGAGAACATAAAGAGAACAAATGAGCAAGCCGACAAAGCTCGTCCGGCCGCTGCCTGTGCGGCATTTCGTGTCAAATTCTTGCAGTCAGGATGAGTGTGCCCACTCGAGGAGAGGGCCTTAGAGCAGTTTTCGACCATTCCGGGTCATCGGGACGGAGCCGGTTTTGGCCTGTCACGAGAAACGAGGAGTGGCGTGATGCGGCGCATCGTGTGCGACGAGTGACGCTGTGACGGGCCAAAAAACAGCCCGCCGCCATGCGGTTGCGTGGGGAAGTCCGCTGGACGGCGTTGCATCGCTTGCAGGGGCAACCAGCCCCTGGTGTGCGCTGCGTCTTGCCAGCGGACTTCCTGACGCAATCACGATGATCCGGAATGGTCGAAATGTGCTCTAGCTGGAGCGCCAAGCGTTAATGACTGACGCTCCAGCTAAAGAACGGCTTACTTCAGATCGAAGCGGTCGAGCATCATCACCTTGTTCCATGCGGTGGCAAAGTCGCGCACGAACTTCGCCTCGCCGCCCTTCACGGCGTAAGTTTCCGCTACGGCGCGGAGCTCGGAATTGGAGCCGAACACCAGATCAACTTCGGTTGCGGTCCACTTGAGCGCGCCGGTCTTGCGGTCGCAGCCTTCGTAGAGCCCCTTGGTCGCTCCCGGCTTCCATTCATTGCCCATGTCGAGCAGATTAACGAAGAAGTCGTTGCTGAGCGTGCCGGGCTTGTCGGTAAACACGCCATGCTTGGCCCCGCCGGCGTTGGCATCAAGCATCCGCATACCTGCCAGCAGCACCGTCATTTCCGGCACGGTGAGGGTCAGCGTGTCGGCCTGATCGATCATCATCTGCGTCGGCGTCAGACGCGCCTCGTCGCTGGTGAAGTTGCGGAACGCATCAGCCACAGGGCGCAGCAGTTCGAAGCTCTTGGCATCGGTGTGCGCATCGGTTGCATCGACCCGCCCCGGGGTAAAGGGCACGGTGATGGTGTGACCGGCCGCCCTGGCAGCATCCTCGACCGCCACGACGCCGCCAAGAACCACGAGATCGGCGATCGACACCTTCTTCGCGCCCGACTTGCGGTTGAAGCTGATTGCCACACCTTCCAGCGCCTTCACCACCTTGGCGATAGTGGCGGGATCGTTCACGCCCCAGTCTTTTTGCGGAGCGAGCCGGATGCGCGCACCATTCGCGCCTCCTCGCATGTCGGTATCGCGGAAGGTGACAGCCGATGCCCATGCCGTGCGCACCAGATCAGAACGGGTCAGGCCGGTTTTACGGATCGTGTCCTTCAGTGCCGCGACATCGCTCGCTTCGATCATGGCGTAATCAGCCTTGGGCAGCGGATCCTGCCACACCAGGTCTTCCGCCGGGACTTCGGCACCCACGTAACGCGCCTTGGGGCCCATGTCGCGGTGAGTCAGCTTGAACCACGCGCGGGCAAAGGCTTCGTCCATCAGTTTGGGGTTCTTGACCCACTTGGCCGTGATCGCGCCATAGGCCGGATCGTAACGCAGCGCGAGGTCGGTGGTCAGCATCACCGGCGCGTGGGTCTTCGCGGGGTCAAACGCATCGGGGACGAACTTGACCTGATCGGCGTTGACCGGCTCCCACTGCTTGGCTCCTGCCGGGCTGGTGGTCAGCTTCCATTCGAAGGCATAGAGGTTGTCGAGATAGTTGCTGCTCCAATTTACCGGCGTCGCGGTCCACGCGCCCTCGAGGCCGCTGGTGGTGGCATCAGGGCCTGCACCGGTGCCGCATTTGTTCTTCCAGCCAAGACCCTGTGCCTCGACGCCTTCCGCCGCCGGTTCCTTGCCGACGCAGTCGGCCGCCTTGCGTGCGCCATGCATCTTGCCAATGGTGTGGCCGCCGACGATCAGGGCGACGGTTTCCTCGTCATTCATGCCCATCCGGCCGAAAGTGGTGCGAATCTGTTTGGCAGAGGCGAGGATATCGGGGTTGCCTTCCGGACCTTCGGGATTGACGTAGATGAGACCCATCTCGGTCGCACCCAGCGGGTTGTCGAGGCTTTCTCCCGCGGCATTGCGCTCAGAGGTCAGGAATTTGGTTTCCGGACCCCAATAGACCAGTTCGGGCTCCCACGCATCGGCACGGCCACCGGCGAAGCCGAAGGTTTTGAATCCGGTGTTCTCCAGCGCGACATTGCCTGACAGGATAATGAGATCAGCCCAGGAGAGCGCCGCGCCGTATTTCTGCTTGACCGGCCATAATACGCGGCGTGCCTTGTCGAGGTTGCCGTTGTCGGGCCATGAATTCAGCGGTTCGAAGCGGATCTGCCCGCCGTCAGAACCCCCGCGCCCGTCGCCTGAACGATAGGTTCCGGCCGAGTGCCAGGCGAGGCGGATGAACAGGCCGGCATAGTTGCCGTAATCCGCCGGCCACCAGTCCTGAGAATTGGTCAGCGCGACGTTGATGTCGGCCTTGACCGCCTTGAGGTCGAGCTTGGCGAATTCGGCCGCGTAGTCGAATTCCGCGCCGTTGGGATCGGGGTTATATTCGTTCTGGCGCAGGCGGGTGAGGTCGACCACGTTTGGCCACCAGCCCTGCACATTGCGTGGGGCGGCCTCGGTCTGCGGCATGGCTGCACGGCCCATGCCCGGCTCGCTGAAGCCCGGTGGGGTGGCCAGGGCGGGCGCGGCAAGGAGAAGAGCGGAGGATATGAGCAGAAGCCCCTTCGTTCGCGATTTCATGGATAAACCCTCTCTTGATGATCGTTGGCGCTTCGGAACCACGATTTGCATCGAAGCCGATATGAGTCGATTAAGGCGACGGCAGTATATCGAGCAAACCGATTTTTATAATTATGATGATCGCCACTATCGATCAGTTTTGGCTCGTCGGTATGCGCCTGCTTAGACTGGCAAACTTACGGTCTGCCAGAAGGCTAAGAGCTGGGACGTGCCAGTGCTCCCAGAATAATCATTAAATCAATTTATTAAGGGGATTATGCCGACCGATTAATTCCGGGAAAGACTGTTTGTCTAGTAACTCGGAGAAATGGCGGTGGGCTGTCGACCGGCGTCGAACCTTCTCTGAGGGCTATGTAATTAATTTTAAATGCATCAATGCGCAGCTATTTGTAGCAAGCAGGTTTAACTACCCCACCTCCTTAGGCGTTGCTCTTTCTAACTGGTAACATGGCTCTTCAGTTCGATCCCGTTGCCCTCTGGGTCAGTTAAATAAATCGATGGGGCAAACCCCCGCGCGCCAAACCGCATTTCGGGAGGGGCGACGTTGATACCGAAAGCCTCTAAATGGGTTCTCAGTGCCTCGAAGTCGAACGGGCTAATGCAGAGGCACAGGTGATCAACATTTTTACAGGAGCCGCCATCTTGCGATGTAAATTTCTCGCCGCTGGCGTGATTGATGCTCACAATGTCAATCATCGTATCACCTGCTCTGAGATGCGTTAGGCCAATCTCAGGCCTATCCCAAGTGAGCTCGCAGCCGATAACATTGATATAGAACGCTATAAGATTATCTTTGTTAAACGACCGGATAACAACATGGTCAATTGCCTCAAGTCTGAATGGCGTTATATCACTTTTCATCATCTTGCTAAATTAATAAAAGTCACGTTACCCATATGCGGGTGCTGCAACGCAAAAACTCCGACAAAAGCCGGGCACAACAAGTCATATTGGTCTGTCATGTTACGCCACCAGTCCCAGCGGGTTTTCGATCAGGTCCTTGAACGCCTGCAT
>CAZWEY010000032.1:0-17550 GCA_964632055.1 uncultured Sphingomonadaceae bacterium | reverse complement strand
CACGCTGCATGCGGCCTGCAAGGCGCCCACGCGCCACGGTATGATCGACATCGCCACCTGGATGGAGTCCGAAATCTTCCGGCTGGGCGTAGAGGTTCAGCTCTCGACCTATATGGAGCAGGACGACGTGCTGGCGAGCGGCGCGGAAGCGGTGATCGTGGCGACTGGCTCCTATGCCCGCGGCAATGGCATCGTCTATTCGCACCCCGGCCTGCCGATGCGCAACCATGATCACCCCAAGGTGATCTCGGGCTATGATCTCTATCTCGATCCGCCCAAGGATCTTGGCAAGTCCGCCGTCGTGATCGACGATACCGGACATTACGAGGCCATGGGCGCTTGCGATTACCTGATCGAGCAGGGGCTATCCGTCACCTACATGACCCGCCTGCGGATGATCGGGCAGCAGGCCCAGCTGTTCTCCATGGTCGAACCCTTCCTTCGCCGCATGAAGAACAAGCCGTTCAATTACCTCATCCGCCACCGCCCGGTGGAGTTTACCGGCAGCGAGCTGATCATCGCGCCGCACCACTTCAATGACGAGGAGGTAACCACCCGCCTGCCAGCCGATCTGGTCGTGTTCTGCACCAGCCCGGAACCCAACCGCGAGCTTTATGCGGCGCTGTCCGACCGCAACACCGATGTGCGCGTGGTGGGCGATGCCAACAGCCCGCGCTTCCTGCCCGTCGCCATCCGGGAAGGCCATATCGCCGGCGCATCGATCTGATGAAGCGGGCGATATTCCACAAGCCGGGACAGAAGCTGGGAATCGAGGATGCCCCCATCCCTGATCCCGGCCCCGGCGAGGTGCTGATCAAGGTCGATCGTTGCGGCATTTGTGGCAGCGATGTGAAGATGACAGACCCCGCCAGCCCCTTCCATTTCGCGGTGGGGGCCTGTCCCGGCCATGAATATGCCGGGACCATCGCCGCGCTCGGAAAAGGCGTCGAAGGCTGGAAGCTGGGCGAAAGGGTAACGGCCTTCCCGGTCGGCGGCTGCGGCCATTGCCCGGCTTGCCTCGCGCTCGATCCCTATGGCTGCAACGCCTGCGCTTATCTGATGGGCGGGTTTGGTGAATACACCATCGCGCAAGCCTCGCTGGTCTGCCCCCTGCCCGGCAATCTTACCTTCGAGGACGGCGCGCTGGTGGAGCCGCTGGCTTGCGGCGCGCAGTCCATCCGGCTGGCGGGCGTAGGAACGCAATCGCGCGTTCTCGTGCTGGGCGCAGGCGCGACCGGACTTGCGGCCACTTTCTGGGCCGCGCGCAATGGGTGTTCAAACATCGCCGTTGCCGCCACCAGCGACCGGCGCAAGGCGATTGCCGAAACGATGGGCGCGACGCATTTCCTTCATGCGGGCGACGCGCTTGGAGAGGAGGCTGCCGTGGCTCTGGGCGGCGCGCCCGATGTGGTGATCGAATGCGTCGGCTCTGCGGGGATTGTCGGCACGGGGGTCGAGCTTGTCGCTCCGCGCGGCACGGTCGTCTCCAGCGGTATGTGCCTTGAACCCGATACCCTGCCCACCGGCACCGCCACGATGAAGCAGGTAAAGATCCAGTTCTCCATGGCTTATCAGATGGAGGATTTCCGCCGCGCCATCGCCGCGCTCGACGCGGGCCACGTTGAACCGCGCGCCATGGTGAGCGAGACGATCCCGCTTGATGCGCTACCCGACATGCTTGAGACCCTGCGCACCGACAAAAACCGGTGCCGGGTGATGGTTACTCCGAACTGAGGAATACAAGAATGACTGCCCATATCCCCGTCCCCCGCAGTTTCGATGAAGTCACCGCCGAATGGCTGACGGCTGTCCTCTCCATCGACAATCCGGGCGTTGCGGTCACCTCCGCCAAGGTCGATCCCTATATGGGCCACAAGCCCAACAAGGCCCGCGTCCATGTGACATACAATAAGGCGGGCGAGGATGCCGGCCTGCCGCCGACCTATGTGGTCAAGGGAACGCTGAACGGCACCACCTCGCGCGGGCGGATCATCGACTTTTCCAACATGGCGGAGCTGGTGTCCTATCGCGATATCCTGCCCCATCTCGACTGCACGGTGCCCGAACTGGTCTACCAGTCGTGGGACGCGGAGCCGAGCGAGAGCGTCATCATGCTGTTCCATGACATGCTGCCGCAGAACCCCACCTATTTCCCCGGCGGCCTCACCACGCTGGACTATGGCCAGGCGGCAAGCCTGCTGACCATGATGGCGAAGTTCCAGGCGCAGACATGGAACAGCAAGCATTTCGAGGAAGGCGGCATCTGGGGGCCGGGCACGCCCGCTGACGAAACCCGCATCCTCATCCGCGAGCTCTATTTCGATATCCTGCCGCGTTCGGAACACTGGGAAACCTCGGTCGTTTCCCCGCGCGGGGCCGCCATGCCGAAACTGCTGCGCGATGCGGACCGGATGGAGGAAGGCTGGAAGCGTCTGTGCGCCATGCTGGACGCCCACGCCAAGGTCATTGTCCATGGCGACGAGCATCTGGGCAATGTCGGCTTCTTCCCCGATGGCAGCCCGCTGCTCTACGACTTCCTCGCTCGTGCAGAGCCGTGGCCGCTCGGCATCGTGCGCTTCCTCATCCCCTGCCTCGACATCATCGATCGGCGCAATTGGGAACGCTCGCTTCTGGCAGGCTACCTTGCCGACCTCGCCCGCTTCGGCGCGCCCGATGTGCCCAGCTTCGAGGAAGCCTGGCTCGCCTATCGCGCAGCAGCGATCTGCCCGCTGATGATCTGGCTCAATAATTCCAGCACCTGGCAGCCCGAAGCCTGCAACACCGCCAACGCCGCGCGCACGGCGATCGCGGTGCTGGACCATGACAGCTTCGGCCTCCTGGGCCTCTGAGCGTGGCGCTTGCGCGTAACCGGCTGGGGCGCAGCAAGGTCGAGGTGACGAGCCTCGGCCTTGGCGGCACCGGGCTTGGCAATATCTACTCCGCCATCACTGACGAGGCGGCGGCAGCAACTATAGAAGCTGCGGTCGCGGGCGGAGTCAATTTCTTCGACACCGCCCCTTGTTATGGCGTGAGCCTCAGCGAAACCCGGTTCGGCAAGGTATTGCCCACCCTGCTGCGCGACAGCTTCGTCATCTCCTCCAAGGTCGGCTACATGCTCGACCCGCTGCCGGAGGGGCAAGCCACGGAGCCGACGCTGTGGGCCGATGCCCCGCGCTTCACCACCCATTACGACTTCTCCTACGATGCCGCCATGCGCTCCATCGAAGGGAGCCTCAAGCGGCTCGGCCTCGACCGGCTCGACATGGTCTCGATGCATGATCCCGACCAGACGGCAGGGGCCGACCCCAACGCGCCCGACCCCTATGCCCTGAGCCTGTTTGACGAGGCGATGGGCGGCGCTTACAAGGCACTCCACAAATTGCGCGAGGAAGGCGTCATCGGCGCCATTGGCGTCGGCATGAACCAGTGGCGGATGCTGGTGGACTTCGCCAATGCGGGCGACTTCGATTTCCTGCTCTGCGCCGGGCGCTACAATCTGCTGTTCCACGATGCGTGGGACACTCTCCTCCCGCACTGCGCCCGGAAGGGCATCAGCCTGATTGCGGGCGGACCTTATGCGTCGGGCATTCTTGGGTCGGGTGCCGTCGAAGGCTCGCCTTATTTCTACCAGCCCGCCCCGCCCGAAGTGCTGGCCCATGTCCGCGCCATAGAGGCGCTGTGCACCGATTTCGGCATCTCGCTGCGCGCTGCCGCAATCCATTTCCTGCTGCGCCACAAGGCTGTTGCCAGTGTGATCCCTGGGTCACGGTCCGCGGAAGAAATGCAGCAAAACCTCTCCGCCCTTGACGAATCCGTACCCGATGCTTTCTGGACGGCGCTCGGCGACAAGGGCCTTGTCGACCCTGCGGTGCTTGCCGCGCAAACCCACTAAGGAAATACCCTATGGCCATCGAAAAAGTCATCGTCTTCGGCGCAACCGGCATGCAGGGGCGCCAGCAGCCGCGCGAATTGCTGAAGCACGGCTACAAGGTGCGCGTCGTCAGCCGCAAGCTGGAACAGCTGGATGGGCCGGATTTCGAAGGCACCGAAAAGATGGTGGCCGATTACGACGATCCGGCCAGCATCGAGCGCGCCGTCGAAGGTGTGGATGCGATCTTCTATCAGGCACAATCCATGGGCGATGTCGAACGCTGCAACCGTCAGACCGAGACCGTCCGCAAGGCCGCCGAAAAGGCTGGTGTGCAGCTGATTATCGTCAACTCCTCGATGTGGGCGCCGGACGAACCTTGCGGCCAGTATAATTTCGACGGCGTGCTTTCGATGGAAGAGACCATGCGCGCCGGCCCCATCCCCGTCATCGTCTTCCGCCCCACCCTGTTCATGAGCAACCTTCATGGCGACTGGGTGAAGGACAATCTGCGCAAGGGCCTTTACCGCTATTGCCATAAGCCCGACCTTGCGTCCGACTGGATCTGCCTTGAAGATGTGGCGCAATTCATGGTCGCAGCCCTCAAGAAGCCTGAACTGGCTGGTCGCAAGATCGGCATTGGCGGTCCGGAACGGCTGACGACGCTTCAGGTGGTTGATCTGGTGGGCGAAGCCATGGGCAAGAAGCTGCGCTTCGAACACGTCACCCCGCGCCAGTTCGGCGAGGAGTTCTGGGATCTGTGGGGCGACAAAATGGGCATCAGCCACGAAGCCTTTGTCGATGGCTTCGACAGCTTCTACACCATGAACAACGAAGACCCGCGCAAGCCCTTCCAGGCCGATGTGAAGGCCGCGCTTGCACTCTTCCCCGAAGTGAAACTGACCACCATGCGCGACTGGGCCGCGCGGCAGGACTGGAGCTGAATGACCATGGATGAAACCACCAGCAAGGTTCTGATTGCGATCGAGGATTTCCTCCAGCGCCTGACCAAGGCGGACAATCTGACGTCCGACCAGCTGACCGAAGCCTTCATGGCGGGCACCGCCATCGCCTATCAGCGCCGCCGCATGGGCTATAGCGACGCCAAGCTCGCAGAAATCCGCAAGGCCGAAGATGCGCTGGTGGCAAGCCTTGGCACCAAGGGCCAGCACAAGCCGCGCAAGCACGAGGATGTGTGGTCCAAGGGCGTCGGCGCGGCACTTTCGGCGGCACTCGAAGCGGATTCGCATTGCGACGATCCCGCCATCCGCCAGAAAGTGCGCGATTTCGTGGTTGCCTATAACGAGCCGATGGACCCGGTGGTGAGCGGCGGCACGCAGGTGACCTATACCAGCGGCCGCGGCGATGCGCGCATCAGCGAGGGCGAGGAAATCCAGATCGAGATCACCGCCGAGGGCCTCGAAAAATGGCTGCACGATACCGGCAACGAGCCGGCCTCCACCAAGGTCACCAACGTCAAGCGGCTGATGGGCGGCTATTCCAAGGCCACTTACATCGTGAAGATGGCGAGCGAGGCGGGTGAAAAGACCGTGGTCATCCGCAAGGACGGCTATGGCCTGCCGACCGGCCCCAGCATCGTCGATGAATTCCCGGTGCTTCAGGAAATGGAGCGTCTCGGCATTCCCGCCCCGCGCCCCTTGTGGATCGAACCGGGCGAGACGCCCTTCGCGACCGCCTTCATGGCCGTGAGCTTCGCAGCTGGAACGCCCGCCAACCATTGCGTGCCGGAAGATGCGGAAACGCGCCGCAAATGGGCCATCAGCATCGCCAAAGCCGTCGCCAAGCTCCATCGCGAAACCGCGATGCCCGATGCCGATGTCCGCAAGGAGCTGATGGACCAGCTGGCCTTCTACGAGAAGAACATGTTCGACCGCGAACGTGCGCCCCATGCCGGGCTTGTCATCGCGATCGACTGGCTCAGGAAGCATGTCGACATGCTGGAAGGGCGCCCCGCGGTGCGCGTCCATGCCGATCTGGGCTTCCACAACTTCATGATGAAGGATGATGGCCTCGACGCCATGCTCGACTGGGAGTTCAACCATATCGGCGATCCGGTGGTCGACCTCTCCTCCATGATCGGCTTCATGAACCAGATCGAAAGCTGGGACGTCTTCTACCAGACCTATCAGGACGAGTGCGGCTTCACCATGGATGCCCGTGCCGACGCCTATCTCACCGTCTGGCGCGAGACGCGCAACATGATCACCTGCCTCGGCTCATTGAATTCGCTGCTGTTGCCGCCGGTCAAGGACGTGCCGCTGACCGTGGCCGGCACGATCTACATCCCGAAATATGAAGTCGGCGTTCTCGACGCCATTACCCAAGCGGAGAAAGCCAATGTCTGAGACGATCGAATGGACCAAGAGCGGCAAGGCTTTCGGCACGGAGAGCCCGGACGATGATTTCTATCACGGCCGCAATCTGCCCAACAAGCATTTCGAGATGACCGAGACGTGGTTCTGGAACTTCTATGAAGAGAAGTCCGGCATGCACGGCTTCATTCATATCTGGACGCACCCCAACCTCAAGCTGTGCACCGGGGGCATCTTCTGCCATTTCGGCCACAAGCGCGAGCAGCTGGCCGCCGAAGTGTTCGATTTCCGCAATTTCACGCCGGACGAAATCTTCGACGAGCATGGCAACATCACGCTGGCCAACGGGCTGAAGGTCACCTTCGTCGAGCCGGGCAAGGTCCAGCATATCACCTATGAAAACAAGGACCGCGCCTTCAAGCTGGACATGACGCAGAGCGCCGTCCAGCCGCTGATCCTGCGCGCCAACAACCAGCATTTCGAGCAGACCATGCGCGCCATCGGTTCTGTCTGGTATGAAGGCACGGAATACGCCTTCAACAACCTCTCGATCCGCGACCGCAGCTGGGGCGAGAACCGTCAGGAAGAAGGCCACAAGATCCCGCCCTACACCTGGATGAACGGCGCCTTCTCGGAAGACTTCGCCTTCACCATCGCAGGGCTGGACGATCCCAAGCTCAATCCCGACTGGGCCGGTCTCTACGATATCCCGGAATCGATGCTGCTCTCCGATGCCTGGATCTATGATCACGGCAAGAAGATTCGCCTGACGCGCCTGTCCAAGATCACAACCCGCGCCGAAGATGGCCTGCGCCCCTTGCGCAATGTGATCGATTGCGACACGGATGACGGCCGCAGCTTTCGCTTCGAAGGCGAGATCACGTCCAGCCTGCCCTGGCACAGCTGGCAGAACGCCATGTGCCATTGCGGGCTGACCAAATGGACCTCGCCGCAGTTTCCCGGCGTCACCGGCTGGGGCGAAACGCAGGAAGTGCAGTGGAACGACTGGGTTTCCAAGATGGCAAAGCCGGTCTGAGGAAGGAAAATCATGCCGATTGAACAGATCGAACGCAGCGTGCCTGCCGGGCTTCCGGCAGATGCAGAGGCCCTGTCCCGTCTGCTCGCCGGACGCTATTCCTGCCGCGGTTACAAGAGCGAGCCGGTGCCGCGCGCGACCATCGAGCAAATGCTCGGCATCGCGCAGATGTCGGCCAGCTGGTGCAATTCGCAGCCCTGGCAGGTGATCGTCACCGAGGGCGAAGGGACCGAGAAGTTCCGCGAGAAGCTATATGCCGCAGCCCTTGCCGATGCTACCAAGGGGCAGCCGCCGCAGATGAACGCGGATTTCGAGTTCCCCCGCGCTTACACCGGCATCTACAAAGAGCGGCAGCGCGAAGTGGGCTGGCAGCTTTATGAAAGCGTTGGCGTCGCTTATGGTGACCGCGTCGGTTCGGGCAAGCAGATGCTGGAGAACTTCCGCCTGTTCGGCGCGCCGCACGCGCTGATCGTGACATCCGAACGCGACCTTGCCGCCTATGGTGCGATCGATTCCGGCCTCTACATCGGCAGCGTCCTCCTTGCCGCGCAATCGCTTGGAATCGGCATGATCCCGCAGGCGGCGCTGGCCGGCTATGCCGATCTCATGCGCGAGCATTTCAACATTCCGGACAACCGCGTGATCGTGCTGGGCTGCTCCTTCGGTTGGCCGGACGAGACGCACCCCGCCAACAGCTTCCGCTCGCGCCGGGCAACGCTGCAAGACGCGGTGCAGTGGGTGAGCCAATGAGCGGAGTTCTTGCAGGCAAGGTGGCTATGGTCACCGGCGGCGGTTCGGGCATCGGGCGGGCCGCAGCGCTTGCCTTTGCCCGCGCGGGCGCGACCGTGATGGTCTCCGACATGTCGGCCGAAACCGGCCAGAGCGTGGCTGGCGAAATCACTGCAATAGGAGGCACATCCGCTTTCCAGCAGTGCGACGTGCGTGACCGGGGGCAGATCAAGGCGCTCGTCGACGCTTGCGTCGGCAGCTTCGGCAGGCTCGATCATGCCTTCAACAATGCCGGCGTCGGCGGGCCCAACATGAAGCTGGGCGACCTTCCCGAGGATGCCTATGACGACCTGATCGCCACCAACCTCACCAGCATCTTCCTGTGCATGAAGCACGAAATCGCGCAGATGCTGAAGCAGGGCGGCGGCACCATCGTCAATTGCAGCTCGGTCGTTGGCCTGGTCGGCCTGCGCGGGATGCCGGTCTATACCGCGACCAAGCACGCGATCATGGGCCTCACCAAATCGAGCGCGATCGACTATGCTCAGGACAACATCCGCATCAACGCGGTCTGCCCCGGCACCATCCATACCCCGGCGGTCGATGCCTTCCTCGAGGCGAGCCCGGACATCGCCAAGCCCTTCATCGAAAGCCTGATCGGACAGCACCCGATCGGCCGACTGGGCACGCCGGACGAGATCGGCGAAGCGGTGGTCTGGCTGAGCAGCCCGGCGTCCAGCTACATGGTCGGCCAGGGCCTGACCGTGGACGGCGGATACACCGCCCAATAACGGCCCGATAATTCAGGCTTGGCCCCGCTTCGCGCGGGGCCAGCCGCTTTCTCAGGCCGTGCGGAAGCCACGTATTTCCTTGGGGATCACTTCCATCGTGCGCACGATTTCCATGTAGTTCCAGAAATCCTGCGCATGGACGATCCTACCATCGCGGAACTTGTAGAGCGAAAGCCCGTGGATGTTCACCGGCCTTCCGGTGCAGTCCACCCCATCGAAATTGCCGACGAATGCATGGGCGAACTGCCATTCGCACACGCCCGTCATATCGGTCGCATCGATATGCAGGATCTCAAGATCGAGATCATGGGTATATTTGTGCATCCGCCGGGCATGGGCCAGCAGCGCATCATGGCCTGTGACGTGGATCTTGTAGGTCACATCGTCGAAAACGCCATCAGGCGTGAAGCAGGACGCGAAATCGGCCGGATCGCTGTCGCCGTGCCAGCTGGTCTGCAACTTGCGGATGGTCTCGATATTCTGCTGGTTGCTCATTTCACTGCTCTCCCTTGCAAGACTGGAGCTTCCTTGTGCCAGGGGGCGCTGTCAATCACCTCATGCAATTGCCAAAGCCGCTATGCGCGCTAAGAGAGCGGAGATGACTGATACCGACATTTCCCGCATCGCCGCATCGCTCAGCCTTGGAGAGCGCAGCGCCCTCGCCTCGCTTCCGGTCAAGGACAGCGGCTATTTCAGCGAAGAGAACTGGTGGCTCTATTACACCCTGCTCGACAGCGGCCTTCTTGCCGGAAGCCATGAAATGGTGATGCGCCGGACCGACCTTGGCGAAGCCGTGTTGCAGCACCTCCAGGCTGGCAAGGCCTGATGGAGATCAGCCGCCAGCGCTCTGGCATCGCGCTGGCGGTGCTGATGCTCACCTATCTGCTGAGCTATATGGATCGCACCGTGCTGTCGGTGCTGCAAGAAAACATCAAACATGATTTCGGCCTGTCCGACACGCAACTGGGGCTGCTCGGCGGACCTGCCTTTGCCATCCTCTATTCGCTGACCGGGGTCGGCATTGCCCGGCTGGCTGAACGGCTCGACCGTGGCAAGCTCATCGCGGTCTGCGTGGCGGCATGGTCAGCGATGACTGCCCTTTGCGGTATGGCGACGCAATATTGGCACCTGTTGATAGCCCGTGCAGGCGTTGCCATTGGCGAAGCGGGCGGAAACCCGGCCTCGCACTCCCTCATCGCAGACCTTTACCCGCCTCAAACTCGCGCCCGCGCCATTTCGATCTACACCATTGGCGTTCCTCTGGGCGCGTTTCTTGGCGCGGCCGTCGGCGGCCTGCTTGCCCGTATCTATGACTGGCGCACGACGTTCTTCATCCTTGGTGCGGTGGGAGCGATCTTCACGGTGCTGACGCTTGCCCTTATCCCCCGCGTATCACGCGGCACTTATGATGCGCAACCGGCGGCAAGCGAGACACCGCCCTCCACCTCGGATGTTCTGCGCGTGCTGCGCGCCAACCGCACCTTCATTCACCTCGCCATCGGCTCCTCTCTAGTGGTGCTGGTGGGCTATTCGGTCCCGGCGTTTCTCGTCTCGTTCATGATACGCGTGCATGGGCTGGAAGTGGCTCAGGCCGGACTTGCCTCGGGCATCGTCAATGGCGGAGGCGGGCTGGTCGGTGCGCTGTCTGCCGGTGTCCTGGCCGATTGGCTCGGCCGCAAGGATCCGCGCTGGCAGGGCTGGATGCCAGGCGTAGCCATGCTGCTTTCCGTTCCCGCGCAAGTGCTGGCGCTGCTATCCGGCGATCCGGCATGGGCGGTATTCGGACTCACTGTCGGCATGGCGTTGATGTTTACCTATATCCCCCCCGCCTTTGCGCAGATCCACGGCATGGTGAATGCACGGATGCGGGCGACGGCGACTTCCGTGTTCTATCTCATCATCAACCTTGTGGGCCTTGGCATCGGCCCGCCGCTGGTCGGCTGGATCAGCGACCATCTTGCCGCGCGCGCAATGGGGGCGGACTGGTCAACCTGCGGCACAGCGGCAGGCGCGCTCGCCGAACGCTGCGGCGTGGCGCAGGCGATGGGCGTGCAATATGCCCTCATCGCCATCTGCTTCCTCTTGCTGTGGAGCAGCTTCCATTACTGGCGGGCAGGCATCGCCATCGGGCATCGTCACCAGGAGAAGATCGCATGAATGAACTGGCAGGCAAAGTCGCACTCGTCACAGGTGCCGCAAGGGGCATTGGCGCCGGGATAGCCCGCCTGTTCTGCGAAGAGGGCGCGGCCGTGTTGCTGACCGATATCATGGACAGCGGAGAAGCGACAGCCGGGGCGCTGCGCGCCGATGGCTACCGCGCCGAGTTCCTGCATCAGGACGTGCGCGAGGAGGCGGACTGGACCGCCGCCATTGCCCGCGCGGTGGAAGCATTTGGCGGCCTCGATATCCTCGTCAACAATGCCGGCATTTTCGTCACTGGCGATATCGAGACGATGGACTTGTCCGAGCTTTCGCGCACTTATGACGTCAATTTCTATGGCCCCTTGCGCGGCATCCGCCATGCCCTTCCCGCCATGCGCGAGCGCGGCGCGGGCTCGATCATCAATATCGCATCCCTCTCCAGCGAACTGACGCAGGCAGAGACCCTGCCCTATAGCCTTAGCAAGAACATGGTCGCCAAGCTGACCAAGGCGGCCGCGTTGCATTGCACCGGCAAAGGCGAGGCGATCCGGGTCAATTCAATCCATCCAGGCCCGGTGGACACGCCGATGATGCAGGTCGTGGCCATGCCAGAGATGGTCGAAGCGATCCCCATGAAGCGCATGGGCACGCCCAGGGATGTCGCGCAAGTGGCTCTGTTCCTTGCCTCCGACCGCTCCGCCTGGATCACCGGCGCGGAAATCTTCCCCGACGGGGGCATGAAGGCCGGGGTCTCCTGAACCCCGGCCACCAGTTCTATCAGATCGTGACACGGCGGCCTTCTGCGGCTGAACGCTCTAGCGCGTCGAGCATCCTGTGGCGCACCACGGCGTCGGCAAAGCTTGGCGCGGTGCGGGTGCCGTTGCGGATATCGTCGCGCATCCGCGCCCAGACTTGCGCGACATTGATGCCGAAGCCCTCGATGCTGTCCGGCACCCAGCGATGCTCGGCAGGCGTCGGCATGGGCTTCAACCCCTGATCCTCGCCCGCGCCTCCTTCGATCGTGCCGTTGAACATCTGGAGATGGCCCGATGCGCCGGTAATGCGAAGATCGCCCTTTGTGCCATTGATTTCCCAGAAGAAATTGGTCGCCCGCGAAATGCCGCCGCGATAATTGACCGCCACCACGGCACCATTGCCAAGCTTGCCGGTAAAAGCGATCTGGTCTTCCGAGGTCCGGTCCAGCACCTCGCCATTGTCGATATTGGTGACCTTGGTCTGCAAGGTCGCAAAAGTGCCGGAAACCTCGGTAAACTCGCCAAGGCACCAGGCCAGCGCGTCGACCGAATGGCCCATCGGGATGGTCTGGAGCAGCGCACCGTTCGACTTGTCGAGGAGATAGGTATTGGGCGTGTTCACCCAGTCGCCCCACATCATGCCTGCGCCGATCATGGTGGTGGAGAGCACATCGCCCACGAAACCGTCTGCCACCAGCTTCTTCACATAGTCGATTTCCGGCGCACAGCGCGCCTGCGTGCCGACCACCGCAACAATGCCGGCCTCGTCCGCCAGCCGCGCCAATTCCTCTGCTTCGGCAAGGCCATTGCCTAGCGGCCATTCGCAATAGACATGCTTGCCCGCCACAATCGCCTTTTTCACCAGGTCGAGATGCTGCGGCACCTTGGCGGTGATCACCACCACATCGACCGCCGGGTCTGCAATCAGCCCGTCCGACGGCGCATAGGCCCTCACCCCGCCGCCAATGTCTGCCGCCGCCGCATCGGCGGACACCTGCCTTGTGGTCGCCACCGCCACGATCTCGAAATCGTTGGCCAGCCCTTTGAGCGCGGGCACATGCGCCACCGCGGCCCAGCTGCGGCCCACTTCGTATCCAATCAGGCCGATACCGATTTTCTTAGCCATCTTCTCGTTCTCCCGCCATTTTCGACAACATCGTGCAGGTTCCGCCGCCGTCGGCGACAAATTCGGAACCGGTTGAAAAACTGCTTTCATCACTCGCCAGGAACAGCGCCATGCTGGCGATTTCTTCCGGCCTGCCGATGCGGCCCATCGGCACCATGGCGACGAGCGAATCCATCAGCGCCTTTTCCGATTCCGGGCTGCCCTTGAAAGGCGCGAAGATCGGCGTGTCGATCGGGCCGGGGTGGATCGAGTTGCAACGGATTGCGAGGCCCCGGCTGGCGAAATCGCCCGCGATGGATTTGGTCATCAGCCGCACCGCGCCCTTGGCGGCGGAATAGCCAACGTCAGACGCTGTCGCCAGAATGCCTGCATTGGAGGAAATGTTGATGATCGAGCCCGAAGCCCCGCCGGGGTTCTTCATCATCAGGAGGCTGCCATGCTTGCAGCCCAGCATCACGCCGGTGCAATTGATGGCGAAATGGTCGTTCCAGGCGGCAAGCTCGGTCGTCTCGATCGGGCCGGTGCCCAGCACGCCTGCATTGTTGACGATGACATCCAGCCGGCCGAACTCCCTCTCGACCATCGCCATCGCCGCGATCCAGTCAGCCTCGCTGCGCACGTCCAGTTTTACGAAATGCGCAGCCGTCGCCTTGGCCACCGCTTCGCTGCCTGCGACATTGATGTCGCCCAGCACCACTTTCGCGCCTTCTGCGGTGAAGCGTTCCACCATTGCCTTGCCGAGGCCCGAAGCGCCACCTGACACGAAAGCCACTTTTCCTTCAATCCTGCCCAAAACGCATTCTCCTATGGCAACTCCGCCGACCTTGGACCGGTCCACCCATGCTTGGCAACGGGAAAGCAATCCGGTCAAATCAGACAGTGCCAATCAGGCAAAGCTGCGCTTGCCGCCCGGCGAGCGATGTGCACTATGCGTGCCGCGAACCAATGCCTTTGGGAGTGATAAACATGGCCATCGACGAAGCAGCACTGCAGCGCCTGCTCGACAAGGAAGAAATCCGCGAGGCGGCGCTCCAATATACCCGCGGGATCGACCGCCATGACGAAGACATCATGCGCCAGGCCTATCATGCGGACGCTTGCGATGATCACGGCGAATACATCGGCGACCCGGAGGGCTTCATCCATTATGCCAACGCCGTTCATTCGGACAACTGGAAGGTGCACCATCACTTCATCACCAACATGACGATCGATCTGGATGGCGACACGGCCCATTGCGAAACCTATTTCATGGCAACGCTGGCGCGGCACAGCGGCGGCACGGACGTGGCCGCGGGCCGTTATGTCGACCGCTTCGAGAAGCGCAGCGGCAAATGGGCCGTGGCCGACCGCATCTGCATGGTGGAGTGGAGCGGCCTCATCCCCGAAGCAGAGGGCGCCGTCGGATACGATACCTTCATCCGAGGCAGCTGGGACCGGTCAGACCCGTCCTACCTTCGTCCGCTCAAGATGAAGCGGCCCGACCGCATTCCACCGCAATATGCACATCTGAAGCAGAAATAATCGGAATCGACACAGGCGGGGCGGCGCGATAACAACGCTTCGGGATGGGAGTATACATGAAGCGTTTGATCAAACTTGTGGCCGGTTTCGGCCTTGCCGCCACGCTTGGCGCCTGCAGCGCCGGCTCTGCCGATGAAAAGGTCGAAAAGACCTGGCCGGGCGAAAAGCTGTTCGCAGACAATTGCCTTGGCTGCCACGGCGGGGCCAGCCCCAAGGCGCCCTCGCCCAACATTCTGGGCATGATGCTGCCCGACACGATTCTGGATGCGCTCAACCATGGCGTAATGAAGAACAACGCGGCCCATCTTAAGCCGGAAGAACGGGTCGAGATCGCGGAATATCTCACCAAGACCAGCATGGCGGACTACACCCCGCCCGCCTCGCCTGTGATGTGCGAAGGCAAGGCAAAGGAGTTCGACCTCGCCAGCCCGCCCGCGCCCGTCAACTGGGGCTATGACAACCGCCGGCTCACCCCTACCGATGTCGCAGGCCTCACCAAGGAAGACTTGCCCCGCCTGAAGCTCAAATGGGCCTTCGCCTATCCGGGTGCGATCCAGGGCCGCTCCCAGCCGGTGGTGGCGATGAACACTGTCTTCGTCGGCAGCCAGAATGGCACCGTCTATGCCTTCGATCTCGACAGCGGCTGCGCCAAATGGACCGCCAAGGTTGGCGCAGAAGTGCGCACCGGAGTTATTGTCGATCCGTGGGCGGCGGGGACCAAAGCCAGCAAGCCGCAACTCTATTTCGGCGACCTTGCCGGCAATGTTCATGCGCTTGATGCGCTGACCGGCAAGCCGCTGTGGCGCGTTCGACCCGACGCGCACTCGGACGCCACGATTACCGGTTCGCCCGTTCCTGTGGGCGATACGCTGATCGTGCCGGTATCCTCGCTGGAGGTCGGCTCGGCGGAAGACCCGAACTACGCCTGCTGCACCTTCCGCGGCTCTGTCGTCGCGCTCGACAAGGCCACCGGCAAGATGAAGTGGCAGCATCACACCGTGGTTCAGGAACCCAAGCCGACCGGCAAGAAGAACCGCGTCGGCGCTGACATCATCGCGCCGTCCGGCGCTCCTGTTTGGGGCACCCCCACGGTGGATGTGAAGCGCGGCCTCGTTTTCTTCGGTACGGGCGAAAGCTATGCCTCGCCAGCCGACGATAATTCAGACGCCGTGTTTGCGGTCGACCTCAATACCGGCAAACGCAAGTGGCACACCCAGCTCCTCGCCGGAGATGCATGGAACAACTCATGCATGTATGACAAGGGCAACCACCCCAATTGCCCGGAGGAACGCGGACCTGATTCCGACGTCGCCGCGCCGATCCTGCTGCTCGACATCGGCGGTGGCAAGCAGGTGCTGGCCGCTGGCGCCAAGTCAGGGGTGGTCCATGCGCTTGATCCCGATACCGGCAAGAAGCTGTGGGCGACCCGCGTCGGCCGTGGCGGCCTGCAAGGCGGCGTCCATTTCGGCATGGCGGCGGAAGGCGCCAATCTCTACGTGCCGATCTACGACACGATGGACGATGCCTGGGGCGGCAAGTTCTCCGATCCCGGCTTCCCCGGCGTCCACATGCTCGATGCGCGCAACGGCAAGATCGTCTGGCGCGACACCACCAAGAGCCAATGCAACGGCCGCGACGATTGCGAGCCGGGCGTATCCGCCGCCGCCAGCGCCATTCCCGGTGCGGTGATCGCGGGCCATCTCGATGGCTGGCTGCGCGGCTATGACCAGAAGACCGGAGAGGTCATCTGGGCCATCGACACGGTGAAGGAATACAAGACCCGCAATGGCATGATCGCCAAGGGCGGTTCGTTCAGCGGGCCCGGGCCGACGCTCTACAAGGGCCACCTGATCGTCAATTCAGGCTATGGCTTTGCCATGAAGATGCCCGGCAACGCGCTGCTGGTCTATTCCATCGACGGCAAGTAAGCTTCCAGCGCCAAGCGCAAAAGAAGGGGGCCGGATGCGATCCGGCCCCCTTTTTCGTTGGCGCTGGCGTGCAGGTCAGACCAGCGTTTCGAGTGCCTTGGGCGTGTAATTGACAAAACCGTCACTAACGCCTTCACGCACCTTTTGCGGCCAGTCCGGGTCGACGATCAGCGCGCGGCCCACCGCGATCATGTCGAAATCGCCGCGCTCCATCATCTCGATCAGCTGATCCACACCTGTGCCGCTGCTGCTTTCGCCTGCAAAAGCGCCCAGAAAATCGCCATCGAGCGAGACGGAGCCGACAGAGATGACGGGCTTTCCGGTCAGCTTCTTCGTCCAGCCGGCAAGGTTGATATCGGTGCCAAACTCGCCCTCCCAGAAACGCCGGGTGGAGGCATGGAACATATCCACCCCGGCCTCTGCCAGCGGCGCAAGGAACTGTTCAAGTTCTTGCGGCGTCTGCGCCAGAACCGCCGCATAATCATGCTGCTTCCATTGCGAATAGCGCAGGTCGATGACGAAGTCCGGCCCGCAGCGGTTGCGGATTTCCGCGATGATTTCGCAGGCAAAACGCGTACGACTGACGAGATCGCCGCCATAGCGGTCTGTCCTGAGGTTCGTTTCCGCCCAGAAAAACTGGTCAATCAGATAACCATGGGCCGCGTGCAGTTCGATCCCGTCGCAGCCGATCTGCTGCGCGCTCGCCGCTGCGGTCGCATAAGCGTCAATCACCGCGTCGATGTCGGCCTGGCTCATCGGCTGGCCCTGAAGCGACGGCTTTACGCCCAGCCCGCCGGTCATGCCCGATGGGCCGACCTGCCGGTCTTCCAGTTTCTTTGCTTCGTAAAAGCCTTCCAGTTCGGGCGCGACGATAAGGCCGATATGCCAGAGCTGCGGGAATATCCTGGCGCCCGCTGCATGAACATCGTCCACCACCTTCTTCCAGCCGGCCATAGCAGCCTCTCCATGGAAGTTCGGAATATTGTCGTCGTTCCACGCACCGTCATGCGGAATATAGGTTCCCTCGGTGATGATCAGCCCCGTGCCACCCTCGGCCCGCCTGCGATAATAATCCGCCACATTCGCCCCCGGAACCCGGCCAGGGCTGAAACAGCGGGTCATCGGAGCCATGGCGATGCGGTTGGGGATGGTCAGGTTCTTCACCCTCAGGGGCTGGAACAACACGTCACTGCTACGAGCCAAGAAATCCTCCATTGCTGAATTTGTAGCGGTCATGCGGGTATTCCTTATGGCTGTAAAGCGCCCACGAAAAAGGGGCCGGATTGCTCCGGCCCCTGATCCGTTGTCAGCCTGTGGC
>CAZWEY010000031.1:0-17595 GCA_964632055.1 uncultured Sphingomonadaceae bacterium | reverse complement strand
AGCGGCAGCAGGGCCCCGAACAATTCGCCCAGCCCTTCGCCATGTTCGGCGGAAAAGGGCACCGGATCGCCAAAGCCCAGCGCATAGCTTTCAAGGATACCCGGCTCGCCGGCGCGGCCTTCAGCCTTGTTGGCGACAAGGATCACCGGCACGCTTTGCCCGCGCAGCCAGCGGGCGATTTCCTCGTCGAGCGGGGTCACGCCTGTGCGCGAATCGATCACGAACAAGGCGACATCGGCGCCCTTGGTGCTCACCTCGGTCTGCGCGCGCATCCGGCCGGGCAGGCTGTCGGGGTCTTCGTCCTCCCAGCCCGCCGTATCGACAATGGTGAAATCGAGGCCCAGCAGCTCCGCCTCGGAAAAGCGGCGGTCGCGGGTCACACCGGGCTGGTCGTCGACCAGCGCCAGCTTCTTGCCGATCAGCCGGTTGAACAGCGTCGACTTGCCGACATTGGGACGGCCGATGATGATGACCTGCGGGAGCGAGCGGGGGGGCATGGTCGCCCAAGTGGCGCTTATGAGGGCGCAAGGCAAGTCTTATGGAGAATTGCCAAGCAGGTGACGCTCCAGCGCAGGGGATACCTACGTGGTTAGTATGCGTTAACCGTGGTTGGGAAAGCCGCCATAACCTTAACGTGGGAATAAGGGGGCATGTTCAGGAAAACATCCCTCTCAGCTGCCGCCTTGCTTGCGGCCATGGCTGCACCGGCGGCGGCGGAAAATGTTCTGCCGCGCCCTGTCCAAGGCTCATCCAGCGGTTCCGAACTTCCGGTCTATCTCGAATGCGTGCCCTATGCCCGTGAGGCGAGCGGGATCACGATCTATGGCGACGCTCATACATGGTGGGACCAGGCAGAAGGTCGCTTTGCGCGCGGCAACAGGCCCAGCGTGGGCGCGGTGATGGCGCTCAGGCCCCATGGCGCGATGCGTCTGGGCCATGTCGCCATGGTCAGCAAGCTGGTTGACCGGCGCACGGTTCTGCTGCGTCATGCCAACTGGTCGCCGATCAACGGGGTGCGAGGCCAGATCGAGGAAAATGTGAGGGCAGTGGATGTCTCGCCCGGCAATGACTGGAGCGAAGTGCGCATCTGGTATGCGCCCCAGCAGGATCTGGGGACGACGCATTGGCCGGTGGCGGGCTTCATCTATCCCGCGAAAGCCAGTGCGGCGGAGAAACGCCAGCTGCAGAAGCCAGCCCCGCTTGCCCGGACCAAGGTCACTAGAGCCGAAACCCTGCGCGATCCGATCGGCGCTGCGATCGGATCGTTCTGAGGCTCAGGGCGCGCTGGCAACGGGTGGATTGTCGCCCAGATCCTCATACCAGGCCTCGACCGGGCCGTTGAGCTTGAGCAGCAGCGGCTGGCCCTTGCGGTCCATGGATTTTCCGGCCTGCACCTTCACCCAGCCTTCGGAAATGCAATATTCCTCGACATTGGTGCGCACCGTGCCCTTGAAACGGATGCCCACGCCCCGGCCCAGCCGGTCAGCATCGAAAAAGGGGCTGCGCGGATTGATCGCCAGCCGGTCGGGCGGAAGATCGGCAGCGGCGTTGCTTTGTTCGGTTTCGCTCATGCCCGCCCTTTATAATTGGCGCGCTCCACTGGCAACCTCGCGTGTGTCGCCATGTTGCTGCCCTGTTGCGCTTGCCCTTTGGGCTTAGCGCGGATAAGGGCGCTGCTCGCCTGGCGGGCATATCGGCCTGTCGGCACAAGTTTGCTCTCGCGGGCGTGGCGGAATTGGTAGACGCGCTGGTTTTAGGTACCAGTATCGAAAGATGTGGGGGTTCGAGTCCCTTCGCCCGCACCATGCCCGCGCCAGGCGCTGCGCCAGAGCGGCACGGAACAAGATTTTAGAAGGCTAGGCAATTCATCATGCAGATCGTCGAAACCACCAATGAAGGCCTGAAGCGCGGCTATACACTGACCATCGCCGCGAGCGCCATCGCCGCCCGGATCGAAAGCGAGGTGACCAAGATCGCTCCGCAGGTCCGCATGCCGGGTTTCCGTCCTGGCAAGGTTCCGGCCAATCTCGTGCGCAAGATGCATGGCGAGGCGCTGCATGGCGATGCGCTGAATGCCGCGGTGCGCGAATCGGTCGATGGGCTGATCGCCGAGAAGAAACTGCGCCCCGCCTTCCAGCCGCGCGTCGATCTGGGCGAAGGCTATGAAGAAGGCAAGGATGCCGAACTCACCATCGAATTCGAGATCCTGCCCGATGTCGAGCTGCCCTCGCTCGATGGCCTGAAGCTCGAAAAGCTGGTGGTCCCGGTTGAAGACAAGGCTGTGGACGAAGCTGTGGAACGCCTCGCTGCAGGCCAGAAGAGCTTCACTGCGGCCCCCAAGACCCGCAAGGCACAGGATGGCGACCAGCTGATCATCGATTTCCTCGGCAAGCTCGATGGCGAGCCGTTCGAGGGCGGTGCGGCAGAGGGCCAGGCGCTGGAAATCGGCGCTGGCCGTTTCATCCCCGGTTTCGAGGAACAGCTCGCAGGCGCCAAGGCGGGCGAGCAGCGCACCATCTCAGTGACCTTCCCGGCCGATTATCCGGCCGAACATCTGGCGGGCAAGGAAGCCCAGTTCGACATCACCGTGCATGAAGTGAAGGTGCCGGGCGAAACCAAGGTTGACGACGATTTCGCCAAGGCGCTGGGCCTGTCCGATCTTGAAACGCTGCGCGGGCTGCTGCGCGGCCAGCTCGAACAGGAAACCGAAGGCCTCACCCGCACCCAGATGAAGCGCCAGCTGCTCGACCATCTGGCCGCAGGCCATGATTTCGCCGTTCCCCCCAGCATGGTCGATGCCGAATATCAGCAGATATGGGGCCAGCTCCAGCAGGAAGCTGCCCGCGAAGAAAATCCGGAAGAGGCCCTGAAGGAAATCGAGGCCGAAAAGGACGATTATCGCAACATCGCCGAGCGCCGCGTGCGTCTGGGCCTGCTGCTGTCCGAAATCGGCCAGGCCAATGGCGTGGAGGTTTCGCAGCAGGAAATGGAAATGGTGGTGCGTCAGGCGGCGCAGCAATATCGCGCCGAAGATCGCCAGCGTTTCATGGAATATGTCCAGCAGGACCCGATGGCCGCCGCCCAGCTGCGCGCGCCTCTCTATGAGGAAAAGGTGGTCGATTTCCTGTTCGACAAGGCCGAGGTGAGCGAGCGTCAGGTGAGCCGCGAGGAACTGGAAGCCGCGATCGAGGCCGAGGACACCAGCGCCAAGAAGCCTGCCGCCAAGAAGGCCCCGGCCAAGAAGGCAGCTTCGGCCAAGAAAGCCCCGGCCAAAAAGGCTGCTGCTCCCAAGGCAGGCGCCAAGCCTGCCGCCGAGGCCAAGAAGAAGGCCCCCGCAAAGAAGCCCGCGAAGTAAGTTCCCGGCTTTTCTGCCAGGCAATGCGACGCCGCTCCATCCGGGGCGGCGTTTCGCTTTTCGGGGTAAAATGTGCCGTCCGGGTCGATTGAAAGGTTAAGCCCCTTGAACATCGCGGGTGGGCGCGCGACATAGGCAGCTTAACTGAATGAGGATTTCCATGATCGATCTGTTCGGCAATGCAGCGGGCGCTTATGGCGCGCAGGGTCAGTTCACGCAGGATCCCGTCACGGGTGCGCTGGTGCCGGTGGTGGTCGAACAGACCAGCCGGGGTGAACGCAGCTTCGACATTTTCAGCCGCCTGCTGCGCGAGCGCATCGTCTTTGTCACCGGCCAGGTGGAAGACAATATGGCCTCGTTGATCGTGGCCCAGCTGCTGTTTCTCGAGAGCGAAAACCCTTCCAAGCCGATCAGCATGTATATCAATTCGCCCGGCGGCGTGGTGACGGCCGGAATGGCGATCCATGATACCATGCAATATATCAAGCCGCGCGTTTCGACCGTGTGCATCGGGCAGGCGGCTTCGATGGGCAGCTTCCTTCTGGCGGCAGGCGAACCGGGCATGCGCATTGCGCTGCCCAATGCGCGGATCATGGTGCACCAGCCTTCGGGCGGCGCGCGCGGCATGGCGTCCGACATCGAGATACAGGCGAAGGAAATTCTGCGCATCAGGGCGCGGATGAACGATCTTTACGTCAAATATACCGGTCAAAGCCTGACCGAGATCGAGAAGGCGCTCGATCGCGACACCTTCCTGGAAGCCGAAGAAGCGCTGAAATTCGGCATTGTCGACAAGGTTTTCGAAACCCGCCCCGATGCGGAACAGGCCAGCGAAGCAGATGGATCGGGCGGCGCGCCTGCTGAATAGGGGCAGTATATTTGCCGGATGGCGAGGTAGTCTTTTGGAAACCCTGCCGCTTCAGCCCGCGGAAAGCTTGCGGTGCTATGGGATCGGCGGTTTGATTATGAGTTTTGCCGGGCTAGACTGCGCGGCGAATCCCCCCATCGGGGACAGGACGAAGAGATGACCAAGTTGAGCGGATCGGATTCCAAGAGCACCCTTTACTGCAGTTTCTGCGGCAAGTCGCAGCACGAGGTGCGCAAGCTGATTGCCGGGCCTACCGTGTTCATCTGCGATGAATGCGTGGAACTGTGCAACGACATCATCCGCGAGGAAACCAAGGCCGGCATTGCGGGCAAGAAGGACGGCGGGGTGCCCACCCCGCGCGATATCTTCGAAACCCTCAATGATTATGTCATCGGGCAGGACCGGGCCAAACGCGTGCTCTCGGTTGCCGTCCATAATCATTACAAGCGGCTGAAACATTCGAGCAAGGCGGGCGAGGTCGAGCTGGCCAAGTCCAATATCCTGCTGGTCGGGCCGACCGGATCGGGCAAGACGTTGCTTGCGCAAACGCTGGCGCGCACTTTCGACGTGCCCTTCACCATGGCCGATGCCACCACTTTGACAGAGGCCGGCTATGTCGGCGAGGATGTCGAGAATATCATCCTCAAGCTGCTTCAGGCCTCTGACTACAATGTCGAGAAGGCGCAGCAGGGCATCGTCTATATCGACGAAATCGACAAGATTACCCGCAAGGCGGAAAACCCCTCGATCACCCGCGACGTGTCGGGCGAAGGCGTTCAGCAGGCCTTGCTGAAACTGATGGAAGGCACCACCGCTTCCGTTCCGCCGCAAGGCGGGCGCAAGCATCCCCAGCAGGAATTCCTGCAGGTCGATACCACCAACATCCTGTTCATCTGCGGCGGTGCCTTTGCCGGGCTGGACAAGCTGATCGCTGATCGACTGCAAAAGCGCTCGATCGGGTTCGGCGCTCATGTGGCCGACCCGGACAAGCGCAAGGTGGGCGAATTGCTCCAGCTTGCCGAACCCGAAGACCTGCTCAAATTCGGCCTGATCCCCGAATTTGTCGGCCGTCTGCCGGTGATCGCCACATTGAACGATCTCGATGTGTCGGCATTGGTCCAGATCCTGAAGGAACCGCGCAACGCTCTGGTCAAGCAGTATCACAAGCTGTTCGAGCTGGAAGATGTTGAGCTGACCTTTACGGACGAGGCGCTGGAAGCCATCGCCACCAAGGCCATTGCCCGCAAAACCGGTGCGCGCGGCCTGCGCTCTATCGTCGAAGGGCTGCTGCTCGACACGATGTTCGACCTTCCGACCATGGAAGGGGTGAGCGAGATCGTGGTCGACAAGGATGTGGTGGAAGGCCGCAAGGAGCCTGTCCGCGTGCTGGGCAAGAAGAAGGACGAGGCCGCCTGATCGCGGCTTCTGCCGCATGAGCGCCGGGGCGAACTGGCGCGACTTGAAGGCAGGCTTGATCGCAAAGGCACAGCCTGTCGCCCGCGCCATTCCGGGCGGGATGGCATTGGGCCGCTGGTTGCACCGCCTGGTCGACCCGGAACAGCTCGCCATCCATCGCCTGCGCGCGCGCCGCGATATCGCGCTTTTTCAGCCTTATCCCACCACATGGGACGATCGCTATGGCGATCTGTTCGATGCGCTGGCCGAGCGGCTGTCGCCACTGCATCGCCCGCGCATCCTGTCCTTCGGCTGTGCCAGCGGAGAGGAAGTGCGCGCGCTGCGGCGGCGGATGCCCGATGCGCGGATTATCGGGCTGGATGTCAATTGGGCTGCGCTGGCCCGCGCGCGCCGCACCGATCCGCATCATGCCAGCGATTATATCTGCGCCGACCGCCCGCCCGCAGGGGCGCAGTTCGACGCCATTCTGGCGCTGGCCCTGTTCCGCCATGGGGAACTGGAAGGGCATCGCCCGGATAGCTGCGCCGATATCCTGCCCTTTGCTCACGTCGCTCAGGGCATCGCCCGGCTGGATGCGGCGCTGGCGCCCGGCGGCTGGCTGGCGATCGCCAATGCCCATTTCCGCTTCTGCGACATGGCCGAGGCTACGGCCTATGAGGAAGACGATTTCCAGCTCTTTGGGCACCCACCTCAGGCGCTGCTCTATGGGCCGGATGATCGACGGCTATGCGCAGAGCCTTACGAGCCAGTGCTGTTCAGAAAAGCGCTTTAGACCACCGCCTCGCTCTGCAGCGCGCATTCCTCACCGCTCGCGGTTTCGATCTGGATCGTGGGGTGAATGATGCCAAAACGATGTTCCAGCTCATGCGCCAGCCCATGCAGGAAATGATCGCCCGGATGGCCTGCGGGCATGACCAGATGGGCGGTAAAGGCGATTTCCGTCGTGCTCATCGGCCAGATATGCATGTCGTGAACCCCGCCAACGCCGGGCTGGCCGAGCAGGAAGGCGCGCACCTCGCGCTCGTCGATAGTGTCTGGAACAGACAGCAGGCCCATCTTCCAGCTATCCTTCATCAGCCCCCATGTGCCCCAGGCGATGATGGCGACGATGACGAGGCTGGTGACCGGATCGATCCATGGGTTGCCGGTGAACAGGACCAGCAGTCCGGCCACCATCACGCCTGCCGAGACCAGCGCATCTGCCGCCATATGCAGGAAGGCCCCGCGAATATTGATGTCATGCTTGCGCCCGGCCATGAACAGCCATGCGGTTGCGGTGTTGATAACGATGCCGACGCCTGCCACCGCCATCATCAAACCGCCATCGACCGGCTGCGGATCGGCCATGCGGCGCAGCGTTTCGGCAAAAATCGCGCCCACCGCCAGCAGCAGCAAGGCGGCATTGCTCATCGCGGCAAGGATCGAGCTGGATTTGAAGCCATAGGTGAAGCGCGCGCTCGGCGGCTTTGCGGCAAGGATGCTCGCACCCCATGCGATCAGTAGCGACAGCACATCGGAGAGATTATGCCCCGCATCGGCCAGCAGCGCCATCGAGCCTGAGAGCAGGCCGAAGCCCGCCTCCACCGCGACAAAGGCGGTGTTGAGGAATACACCGATGGCAAAGGCGCGGCCGTGGCTCCCCGCACCGGAACCTGGCTCATGGTGATGCCCGTGATGATGTCCGTGGTGATGTGTCCCGCTCATGGGTCAGTCATAGATGCAGGCATCAAGCGCGTCACGCCTGACCACGTTGATTTGCGCTGCAATGCGGTTGCCATGGCGGCGGGTGAAGCCAGTGGGGCTGACCACTTCGCGCTTCTTGGGCAAAGGCAATGCGGCGGCGATGCGCGCGGCTTCTGTCCGGCTCAGCCTTGCGGCGGAATGGCGGAAATACCGCTGCGCTCCTGCTTCCACGCCATAGGTGCCGATGCCGGTTTCGGCCACATTGAGATAGACCTCCATGATCCGCCGCTTGCCCCAGATCTGCTCGATCAGCACGGTGAACCAGGCTTCCAGACCTTTGCGAAAATAGCCACCCCCCTGCCACAGGAACACATTTTTGGCGGTCTGCTGGCTGATGGTGGAGCCGCCGCGGATACGGCCTCCCTTCATGTTCTTTTCGATCGCACGGGCAATCGCTTCCTTGTCGAAGCCATTGTGCTGGCAGAACTTGCCATCCTCGCCCGCGATGACGGCGCGCACCATGTTCTGATCGATCTGGTCGAGAGATGTCCAGTCCTTGGTAATGCCGTTTTCATCCATCAGCATGGTGGCGGTAACGGGCACCGGCACAAAGCGATAAAGCACGACGAGGCCGAGGCTGATGGCGATGAACCACAGCATGATGCGCACAAAAATCCCGAGAAGCTTCCCCATGGCGTGTCTCTAGCGGGACAGGACTGGGGCTGGCAACAATGTGGGCATCCATCTGTGATGGAGGCCCACAACTCTTTCAGGTTCCCGCCGGAGCAGGCAGCAGCCGTTCGACTGCAATCCTTTGCATGGCCTTTTGCAGCTTTTCGAAGGCGCGCACCTCGATCTGGCGGATGCGTTCGCGGCTGACGTCGTAGACCTGGCTCAATTCTTCTAGCGTGCGCGGATCGTCGGTCAAACGGCGCTCGGTCAGAATATAGCGTTCGCGCTCGTTCAGGCTTTCCATCGCTTCGGCCAGCATTTCGTGGCGCAATTGCGCCTCTTCTGCATCGGCCACGGTTTCGTCCTGCAACGGGCGGTCATCCGCCAGCCAGTCCTGCCACTGGCCTGCACCTTCTTCGTCACCGCGCAAGGAGACATTGAGCGAGGCATCGCCGCCCATCATCATGCGGCGGTTCATGTTGGTGACTTCGGTTTCCGACACGCCGAGATCGGTCGCGATCTTGGCAAGGTCTTCGGGGCGCAGGTCGCTGTCCTCGTAGGCGTCGAGGTTCTTCTTCATGCGGCGCAGGTTGAAAAACAGCTTCTTCTGGGCCGCCGTGGTGCCGATCTTGACCAGGCTCCAGCTGCGCAGGATGAATTCCTGGATCGAAGCCTTGATCCACCACATCGCATAAGTGGCGAGGCGGAAACCGCGATCAGGCTCGAATTTCTTGACGCCCTGCATCAGCCCGACATTGCCCTCGGAAATGAGGTCGGACACGGGCAGGCCATAGCCGCGATAGCCCATCGCGATCTTGGCGACGAGGCGCAGGTGGCTGGTGACGAGCTGGGTGGCGGCTTCGGGGTCCTGATGTTCCTGAAAGCGCTTGGCGAGCATATATTCCTGCTCTGCCGTCAGCACGGGGAACTTGCGGATTTCGGCGAGATAGCGGTTGAGGCTCTGCTCTCCGCCGAGCGCCGGGACCACGGGGGTTTTCTTCTGGGGCACTGCTTTCAACCTTCTTCGTGTCGGCCTGCCTGTCGGGACCCCTGCCGGGCATCACCATGTGGCAAACCACTCTATTGAACCTTCATACCAGAACTTGCGGGGCAAGAGTCCAGAATTTCATGGCGTTTAGTGATCGAGTGCTTCTATCAGTCGGGTGATATCATCGGGTGCGGGGCTGCGAAACATGGCCTTTTGGCCGGTGCGCGGATGAATGAAGCCCAACTCGGCGGCATGAAGCGCCTGGCGCCTGAAGCCGAGTTGGGCGAGCACGGGGCGAAGCCTGGAATCGATGCGTCCATAAGTCTGGTCTCCCAATAAGGGATGGCCGATTGACGACATATGAACGCGCACCTGGTGGGTTCGCCCGGTTTCCAGCCTGCATTCCACCAGTGCCGCACCCGCCAGCGGTTTGAGCATGGCATAATGAGTGACCGCATCTTTGCCGCGCGCGCTGTTCTCGCGCAGCACCGCCATTTTCTTGCGGTCATGGTCGGACCGGCCAAGCCTGGCGGAAATGGTGCCCGATGATGGCGCAGGCCGCCCGCTCACCACCGCCAGATAGGCGCGGGTGATCGAATGATCGGCAAACTGGCGCGCCAGCCCCTCATGGGCAAGGTCGGACTTGGCCACTACCAGCAGGCCGGATGTGTCTTTGTCGATGCGATGCACGATGCCGGGCCGTGCCACCCCGCCAATGCCCGAAAGCTGGCCCCGGCAATGATGCAGCAGGGCATTGACCAGTGTGCCGTCCGGATTTCCGGCGGCAGGATGGACGACCAGCCCGGCAGGCTTGTCGACGACGATGAGATCGTCATCCTCGAACACGATGGATAGCGGAATGTTCTGAGGCTCTGCCGCGAGTGGGGAGACAGGCGGTATAGCTATTGCAAAGACGGTGCCCGCTGCGGGTTTGAGCGAGGGCTGGACAGCCGGCTTGCCGTCAAGCGTGATGCGACCCTCGCTCAGCAGCGCCTTCACCCGTTCGCGCGAAAGCCCGCTTGCGTCCGCCAGCGCCTTGTCCAGCCGCTGCCCGCCTGCGGCGATGATGCCTGTGATGACTTCTGCTTCCCCCATGCTAGGAAAGATGGGTGATGGAGATCGAGGTGACAAGTGGCGCGCTGGCTACTCTGCTTGGCGATGCACAGGCCAGAGCCCCTCATGAGGCCTGCGGCATATTGCTGGGCGATGGATTGCGCATCGCGCGGGCCATTGCTTGCGCCAATATCCACCCCAGCCCTGAAACCCGCTTCGAGATCGATCCGCAGGCCCTGATCGATGCGCATCGCGCGGCGCGGGCGGCTGCACAAGCGGCGGGGGCGCAGGTGGTGGGCTATTACCATTCGCACCCATCCGGCCCGCCGCATCCTTCCGCAACAGACCGGGCGATGGCGCCGGGCGATGGCAGCATCTGGGCGATTGTCGCGCATGGTGCGATAAGTTTCTGGCAAGACACCGCAAAGGGCTTCGAGGCGCTTTCCTATCGGGCGGTTGATCGGTAAGGCGTTTTTCCCGCATAAGCTGACCGACGCAGCAAGAGGCAGAGTATTTCCATGGCCGTCAATCCGATCGATCTTGCCAGCATGCTGTGCTCGCGGCTGTGCCATGACATGCTCAGCCCCGTCGGTGCGCTGAGTAATGGTCTGGAGCTGCTGGCCGAGGAAAAAGACCCGGAGATGCGCCAGCGCTGCTTCGAGCTGCTGGAGCAAAGCGCGCGTATTTCTGCCGACAAGCTCAAATTCTTCCGTCTTGCCTTTGGTGCGGCGGGCGGTTTCGGCGACATGGTGCCGGTGCAGGAACCGCGCGCATTGATTCAGGGCCTGCTGGGCGACAGCGGACGCACCCAGATGAACTGGGCGGTGACCGGCAGCCAATTGCCCAAGCCCGCGGTCAAGATGCTGCTGAACCTTGCCGCAATCGCCATAGAGGCGCTGCCGCGCGGCGGCACGCTGGATGTGGGCGCCGAACAGCGCGAGGGTGAGCAGGGCGGCATGACAGAGATCGTGGTGCGCGCATCCGGCCCCAAGCTGGTGCTGGACCCTGTGATTGGCCGCGCGTTGAACGGCGCTCTGGAGCCGGGAGAGCTCAACAGCCGCACCGTGGCTGCCCATATGCTACACGAAATGGCGGCGGGCGCAGGCGGCACCCTCCAGTTTGCGCTGGGCGAGGATGCGCTGGTGCTGGGCGCGGCGCTGCCGCAGGGCTGAGGGGCGCTGGCGGGCATGGACGAGCTGGTTCACCGCGAGGCACCATCCCCCAACTGGAACGAGCGCAAGCTGCCCATTTCCATGGTCGTGCTGCATTATACCGGCATGGTGAGCGCTGCCGATGCGCTTGCGCGGATGTGCGATCCGGCAGCCGAAGTTTCTGCCCATTACATGATCGACGAGGATGGCACGGTTACCCGGCTGGTGGCCGAGGACAAGCGCGCATGGCATGCGGGCCGTTCCTATTGGCGCGGCATAACGGACGTGAATTCCGCCAGCATCGGCATCGAAATGGTCAATCCGGGGCATGAATTCGGCTATCGCCCGTTCAGCGACGCCCAGATGGAGGCGCTGCTGCCGCTGCTGGCCCGGATCGTCGAAGTGCATGATATCCCGCGCGCCAATGTGGTGGGTCATTCCGACATCGCGCCTGCGCGCAAATGCGATCCGGGCGAGCTGTTCGACTGGGAGATGCTGGCCGCTCACCGGCTGGCCTTGCCTGTGCCAAAGCCCAAAATCCGCTTGCTGCACGACAATCCGGGCCAGTTCTATCTCGCGCTCGAACGGTTCGGCTATGACATATCCGACCCGCGCGCGGCACTCATCGCGTTCCAGCGGCGCTGGCGTCCGCGCATCATCGATGGCGAGCTGGATGGCGAGGTGGGCGCGCTCTTGCTCGAGCTTTTGCTGGAACGCGACACGGGACGTGCTAGATAGGCCTTGCGCCAGGGGGCCGGGCAGCCGCGTCGTTAGTGATAACGCCGAGGAAAGTCCGGGCTCCACGAAACAAGGGTGGCGGGTAACGCCCGCCGGGCGGCCGGCTTCGGCCAGTCGTCAAGGGAAAGTGCCACAGAGAGCAGACCGCTAACCTCCTTCGGGAGGCAGCAAGGGTGAAAGGGTGCGGCAAGAGCGCACCGCGCGACCGGCAACGGAAGCGGCACGGCAAACCCCACCCGGAGCAAGACCGAATAGGGGCGGCGCGCTTGTCCGCAAGGGCAGGCAGGCGGGTTTCACGCCAGTCGCCCGGGTTGGTCGCTGGAGCGTTGCGGCAACGCAACGCCGAGAGGAATGGCTGCCCCCGCGCGCCGCGTCCGCAAGGAAACGGGCGAGCGGGACAGAACCCGGCTTACAGGCTCCCTGGCGCACCGCATATTATCGCCGCGATTACGGCCTGGTTATGGGCCTGCGAGAGTTGGCCGCAACACTGCGACGAGGGTCGCGCACGGCCTTCGGTGGTGCAGAGTGATTGGTCGCGGGCGCGGGTTCCTGGCCGATGACACTGCGCGCTTCTTCGACGAAGATGCGGAATCTGTCGCGAAATTCGGGGGCAAGGTCGTAGATCTTTTCCCGTCGGTCGCTGGGTCCTGTGGTGCAGTCGACAATGCCAAGACCGCGCAGGCGTTTGAGATCGGAATTGTGGCCGGAGCTTGACCGGCGTGACCGGCGGAACAGCTCCAGGGATGGCATGGGGCCGTTCTGAGCGAGGATCAGGACGATTTTAAGTTCATTATGGACTGATTTAAGCTGAAAACGATGCTCCAGGCCCTCAATGATAGCTAACCATTCCGATGCGCTCATCTCATCCCCGTAGACTGTAGTTGTCTATACAATACAACGCTCTATGAGAGCCGATTTGCATGGCATGGACTATTCAAAAGCGCGAGAAAACATCTTAAATCAGTATCATTGCAAGGCTATCGAACTGGCCTCTCCGGCCTGACAGCGAACGGCTCAGCTTTCGATCACGATCCGTCCCTGCTTGTCTGTTGCCGTAATCAGATTGCGCTCTTTGCCCTCCAGCACCAGAGCGGTCAGTCGTCCATGCAGATAGGCGCCGGTATCGATCCCGATCCGGTTGTGCCTGATGGTCGCGTCAGGCGTGATGGTGTGGCCGTGGACGACGATGTGCTCATGGCGGCCTTCATGAGACAGGAAGGGCTCGCGGATCCAGCGAAGGTCGGCCCTGCTTTGCTTGCCGCGGGCCACCCCAGGCATGATCCCGGCGTGAACGAACAGATAATCGCCGATAAGGATGCTGTCTTCGAAGCTGCGGATGAAGGCGATATGATCCGCAGGAATCGCCTGGGCCATTTGCTGCTGCAATTCTTCCAGTGTCAGCCGGCGATAGCTCTCTTCGGTCAGCCCGTAGCTCAGGATGGTTTCCCGCCCGCCATGGCGCAGAAATGCCGATAACACCTCGGGCCTGACGAGGCTTTCGAGCAGCATTTCCTCATGGTTGCCACACAGGATGCGCAGCGGACGGCGCGCCTGCCATTCCCGCACGAAGCGGATGACCCCGGCGCTGTCAGGCCCCCGGTCGATCAGGTCGCCCAGCAGGATCACGGTGCTTCGGGCTGGCTCGTGCTGGCTGTTGTCAGCTTCGATTTCATTCGCAAGAGCTTCGAGCAGGTCCAGCCGGCCGTGGATGTCGCCGATTGCGTAAACCCTCTCGCCCGCCGGGATGGCGGCGTTGACGGGAGATGCGTCGGGCTGGAAGAATTTGCGAAGGGCTTTGAGCACGGCTTGCCTGGCTGGAAGTAGGCGGCATCGGCGGATTGCTTGTGCAGCGCAGCATCACTATGCAATGACCACAGCCGCAAGGCAAGCCTTGCTCCATGAACAGAAAGCCAGAGGCCGCCTGTTTAACGACACAGCCATCCCAAGCGAGGTCATCATGCCTGCCATCCTTCGTATCATCGCCACTGCCTCGCTGGGAAGCGGGCTGCTCGGCGCGTCTCCTGCATATGCCGGGGAGGATATGGCCGGGCTTTCGCCTCTGACGATAAGCGGCAATGCGGCGCTGGTCAGCGATTACCGCTTCCGTGGCATATCCCAGACTGGCGGCGACCCGGCGCTGCAAGGCTCCCTTGCTATCGCTCATGAAAGCGGTGTCTATGCGGGCGCCTGGGCGTCGACTGTCGATTTCGGCAAGTTCGGGGCGGCGGCGGATAGTGCCTATGGCAATGTGGAACTCGATCTCTATGCCGGCTGGGCAGGCGATCTGGCGCCCGGGCTGAAGGCCGATGCGGGGCTGCTCTATTATGCCTATCCTGATGGCAATTCCGGCAATCCCGAATTTTTCGAGCCCTATGTGTCTCTTTCGACCACGCTGGGCCTGGCCCAGTTCAGATGGGGCTTGAATTATGCCTGGAAACAGCCGGCACTGGGCGGTTCGGACAATGTCTATACCCATGCCAATCTCGATGTCGGCATCCCCACTACACCGCTCACCGCCTCTGCCCATATCGGCTATAGCGATGGCGCGCTGGCGCCGGGTATTCAGGCCGGCGGCAGAGACCGCACGGGGCTCGACTATTCGCTCGGCCTGTCCGCCTCGATGATGGGCGTGAGCCTGGGTCTGAGCTATGTCGGTGTTCAGGGGCCGAGCGTCAAAGGCATTACCGACGACACGGTGATCGCCACTCTTTCCTTCGGCTTTTGAACCGGATCAGCGCAGGTAGAAATCGATCGTGGTGACAACACGGACCTTCTTGTAGGGCGTATCGGATACACCCCACCCGCCGCTGTCGCCATCGCGCGCTTCGACCGAGAAATAGCCCTGCGTCGCACTCTTGATCCCGCCGACGCTGGTGTTGCTGTCGCGGGCGAATTGTTCGGCTGCGGAGCGCGCGTCCCTGGTCGCTTCGGCCACCATCTGCGGTTTGATGTCGTTCAGCCGGGTGAAGGTGAAAGCCATGTTGGAGCCATCTTCCAGCTGCACGCCACGCTTCACCAGATCGAATTGGCGGCGCACTGCGGATTGCGCGCGCTTGATGTCGTTGCTGCGCAGGCTCATGCGCTGGCGCACGGTGAATTGGGGAATGCCATTATTGGTGAAGTTGGAAACATTGACCCCGGTGGGTTGCAGCGCATCGGCGGGAAAGCCCAGCTCCCTGAAAAAGGCGCGGATGGAATTGGTGTCGCGGTCAATGCTCGCCTGTGCGGTGCTCAGATCGCTGGCTGTGGCGGAATAGGCGATAGTCCAGGTGGCAAGGTCTGCGGTCACTTCCTTTTCCGCCAGCCCGCGCACGGTGACCGAACGGTCGGCCGATTTCGCGCGCGTCAGCCCGTCGCCCAGCAGGTAGCCACCCAGCACCAGGCCCAGCGAAAGCACGCCGGCACTGGCCAGCCAGCGCTTCGTTTCCCCCTGGCGCCAGATCGAGGTAGCAGTCTCGGCGGTTTCGTGGTTAGCTTCGGACATGGCGGGATTCTCCTCAGGAGGACAGCTCGTTCTTTTCACCCTGCGCGATGAACCGTGCTTGAACATCGACGAACCGAAGGCGAATTTACCATGACCCGATATCTGCACAGCATGATACGCATCACCGATCCAGACGCAACGATCCGTTTTTTCAACCTTATAGGGCTGGAAGAGGTCCGGCGTCAGGAGAGCGAGCAGGGCCGTTTTACGCTGATCTTTCTGGCCGCGCCGGGACAGGCGGGTGTGGCCGAGGTCGAGCTGACCTATAACTGGCCGCCGCATGACAGCTCGGCGGGCGAAAACTATTCCGGCGGGCGCAATTTCGGCCATCTCGCCTTCGAGGTCGACGATATTTACGAAACCTGTCAGCGGCTGATGGATGCGGAGATCGTGATCAACCGGCCGCCGCGCGATGGCTGGATGGCCTTCGTCAAGACGCCAGACAATATCTCGGTCGAGCTTTTGCAGAAGGCTGAGCCACTCGCTCCTGCTGAACCATGGGCAAGCATGGAGAACACGGGAAGCTGGTAAGCTCTCGCCTGCCCTCGCGCGCATACTCGTTGCATGCCGGTAAACCTTCCTATAACCATAAGTGATTACACGTAGTTGGGGGGTGGGTGTTTGCCGGGGTTCGGCGGTTTATCGATGCTCGAATGGGCCGTCATTGGCGGCTATGAGCTGATGCTGTTCGCGGCGGTCTTTTTTCTGCTGGGGGCTCTGGACGATATTTGCCTTGATCTGGCCTGGCTCTGGCTGCGACTGACCGGGCGGGCGAAGACCAGGCAGGTCGATCGGGGGCAACTGGCCGCAAGCCCGCTTGCCGGGCCAGCGGTGGTGATGATCGCGGCCTGGCAGGAAGAACATGTCATCGCCACCACCATAGCCCATGCGCGCGAGGCCTGGCCGCAGGCAGAGCTGAGGATCTATGTCGGCTGCTATCGCAACGATCCGGCCACGGCCCAAGCCGTCATCCGCGGCGCCGGCCGCGATCCGCGTGTCCGCCTGATCATTCACGATCGCGACGGGCCAAGCAGCAAGGCCGACTGCCTCAACCGGGTTTACGCCGCCCTGTGTCAGGACGAAATGCGCAGTGGACAGCCAGCGCGCATGGTGCTGTTGCAGGATGCCGAAGACATGGTGGATGGCGCTGCGCTGCCTTTGCTGGATCAGGCCATGGACCGGGCAGATTTCGTGCAGATTCCGGTGCTGCCAGAGCCGCAGATGGGCGCCCGTTTCATCGCCGGCCATTATTGCGACGAATTCGCCGAAGCTCATGGCAAGGCGATGGTGGTGCGTTCGGCTCTGGGCGCGTCCTTGCCCGCGGCGGGCGTTGGCTGTGCCTTTTCGCGCCGGGCATTGGAGCGCATCGCTGCGCGGCCGGGCGCGGATGGCGCTCCCTTCGCCAGCGAATGTCTGACCGAGGATTACGAGCTCGGTATTTTGGTCAGTGAAATGGGTGGCAGGGCCGAATTCCTTCGCGCAAGGGGCGATGATGGACGGCTGGTGGCGACACGGGCCTGCTTCCCGCGCCAACTGGTTGCCGCTGTGCGCCAGAAGACCCGCTGGATTCACGGCATCTGTTTCCAGGGCTGGGACCGGCTTGGCTGGAAAGGCCGTCCGGCTGAAAACTGGATGCGCCTGCGCGACCGGCGCGGGCCGCTGGCGGCGCTTGTTCTGGCGGTGTCCTATGCGCTGATTTTGCTGGTCGGCTTGCTGGGCGCGGCCAGCCTGGCCGGGCTTCTTGCCATACCGCCAGCATCGCCGGCACTGAGATTGCTGCTGCAACTGAACCTGCTGGCGCTCGTCTGGCGTCTGGTTTGGCGGGTCGCCTTCACCACCCGCGAATATGGTTGGATCGAAGGCCTGTTCGCCTTGCCAAGGGTCGTCGTTTCCAATGTGATCGCGATCATGGCCGGACGCAGGGCGGTTGCGGCTTATTGGCGCAGCCTGCAGGGCGATGCGCCGGTCTGGGAGAAGACCGAACACATTGCCCATCCGGCGCAATCGATGGCCAGGAGCAGCATCTGATGGATATGCGACGCAGCCTTCGCGGCCAGCCTCTTGCCATGCTGGCCCTGCTCATGGCGGGATGGATCGTGCTGCGCAGCCTGACCTGGCAAGCGCCGACATGGGCCGCCGAGCGTCCGATGGCCGGAGCAACCGCCGCACCGCGGTTGGCGCAAGGGC
>CAZWEY010000030.1:0-18213 GCA_964632055.1 uncultured Sphingomonadaceae bacterium | reverse complement strand
TGCGCCTGCGCCCCAGCTATTTCCCCTTCACCGAGCCCTCGGTCGAGGTCGACGTCGGCTTTGCCATCGAAAACGGCAAACGGGTCCTTGGCGGCAGCGGCGACGGACCGGGCCGCGGCTGGATGGAGCTGCTCGGTTCCGGCATGGTCAACCGCAAGGTCATCGAAATGAGCGGGCTTGATCCCGACGAGTGGCAGGGCTTCGCCTTCGGCATCGGCGTCGATCGGATCGCCATGCTGAAATATGGCATGGACGATCTGCGCGCCTTCTTCGATGGCGATGTGCGCTGGCTGCGCCATTACGGCTTCTCCGCCTTCGACCAGCCTACCCTTTCTGCCGGCGTAGGAGCACGGGCATGAAGTTCTCGCTCGCCTGGCTGAAGGATCACCTCGACACCACCGCCGACATTGCCACCATCTCGGCCACCTTGAACGCCATCGGCATCGAGGTGGAGGGGATCGAAGACCCGGCGCAAAAGCTCGCCGGTTTCCGTGTCGCCCGCGTGCTCAGCGCAGCACCTCACCCGCAGGCGGACAAGCTGCAGGTGCTGAGCGTCGATACGGGTGAAGGCGATCCGCTGCAGGTCGTGTGCGGTGCTGCCAATGCGCGCGCCGGCCTTGTCGGCGTGCTCGGCACATCGGGCGCGGTCGTGCCCGCCAATGGCATGGTGCTGAAGAAAAGCGCCATTCGCGGCGTCGAATCGAACGGCATGATGTGCTCCACCCGCGAACTGGAGCTGGGCGAGGATCATGACGGCATCATCGAACTGCCAGCCCATGCTCCGGTGGGGACGCCTATTGCCGATTATTACAGCGCAGACCCGGTATTCGATGTCTCCATCACGCCAAACCGGCCCGACTGCATGGGCGTCTATGGCATCGCGCGCGATCTGGCGGCGGCAGGCCTCGGCACGCTGAAGAAGATTTCGGCGGAATCGGTCATCGGTGCCTATCCCTGCCCGGTCGAGATCCGCACCGATGACGCCGATGGCTGCCCAGCATTCTTCGGCCGCACCATCCAGGGCGTAAGCAATGGCCAATCTCCCGAATGGATGCAGGCGCGGCTGCGCAGCGCAGGCCAGCGGCCCATTTCGGCTCTGGTCGACATCACCAATTATGTGATGCTGACCTATGGCCGCCCGGCCCATGCCTATGACCTTGCGAAACTGAACGGCACTGTCGTCGCTCGCCGCGCGGCAGATGGCGAGAACGTGCTGGCCCTCAATGGCAAGGACTACACCCTCGACAGCGAAATGACCGTGATCGCCGATGAGCAGCAAGTGCATGACATTGCCGGCATCATGGGCGGCGAACATTCGGGCTGCTGCGAAACGACCACTGACGTCCTGCTTGAGATCGCCTATTTCGACCCGGAACGCATCGGCGCGACGGGCCGCAAGCTCAACCTGACGTCCGACGCCCGCAGCCGGTTCGAGCGCGGGGTGGACCCGCAATTCCTGGCCGGCGGGCTGGAACTGCTGACGAAGCTGGTGCTCGACATCTGCGGCGGCGAGGCGTCGCAAATCATGCGTGCGGGCGAACCGCCGGTTGGCATCAAGGAAATCGCCTATCAGCCGCAACTGGCGGCCACGCTGGGCGGTGTTGCGGTTGCAGAGGACGAACAGAAGCGCATTCTTGCCGCACTCGGCTTTGTTGTCGCCGATGACTGGACAGTGACCGCGCCCAGCTGGCGGCCCGATGTGGATGGCGCGCCAGACATCGTCGAGGAAGTGGTGCGCATCCATGGCATTGACCGCGTCGAAAGCGTGGCCCTGCCGCGCGTCGACGGCGTCGCTCGCCCCACCGCGACGCCCGAACAACAAATGGAACGCCGCCTGCGTCGCGCCGCTGCCGCGCGCGGTTTGAACGAGGCGGTGACCTGGTCCTTCCTGCCGGTGGCGGACGCGCAAGCCTTCGCGGTGGAAGGGCAGGAATTGTGGCAGCTCGCCAACCCGATCAGCGAGGACATGAAGGCGATGCGCCCCTCGCTGCTGCCGGGCCTGCTGGCCGCCGCGCGCCGCAACATGGACCGGGGTGCAAGCTCGGTGCGCCTGTTCGAGATCGGGCGGCGCTATCTGCGCGGAGCCGATGGCGCGAGCGATGAGCGGCTGAGCCTCGGCATTATCTTGGCGGGCGAAAAGACCGCGCGTGGCTGGGCTTCGGGCAAGGCCACCCATTTCGACGCCTTTGACGCCAAGGCCGAGGCGATGACCCTGCTCGCAGAAGCAGGCGCTGCGGTCGACAAGCTGCAGGTGATGGGAGAGGCCGGCGCGCAATTCCATCCCGGCCAGTCGGCCACTCTGCGCCTTGGGCCGAAGAATGTGCTTGCACGTTTTGGCGCGCTGCACCCGGCAACGCTGGCCGCATTCGACATCGACGGGCCTGCGGTGGCCGTCGAACTGTTCCTTGATGCCGTCCCGGCCCAGAAGAAGGGGGGGAAGGGCGCGGCGAGCTTTGCCCGCACCGCCTATGCGCCGCCCGCGCTGCAATCCGTGACGCGCGATTTCGCCTTTCTCATGGCGGCAGATGCCCCCGCGGGCGAAGTGCTGCGTGCCGTGAAGGGCGCAGACAAGGCGAACATCGTCGATGCGCGCATTTTCGATGATTTCCGTGGGTCGGGCGTGCCGGAAGGACAGAAGTCCATCGCCATCGAGGTGACGCTCCAGCCACTCGACAAGAGCTATACCGAGGAAGACCTGAAGGCGATTGCCGACAAGGTCGTCGCGGTGGCTTCCAAACTCGGCGCAAGCTTGCGCACCTGAGCCTGCAAAGAAACATCATGTCCAATCCCGGTCCTTCCTCAAGGCGCACCTTTGCGATCATCTCGCACCCTGACGCGGGCAAGACCACGCTGACTGAAAAGCTGCTGCTGCAAGGCGGGGCGATTCACCTGGCGGGCGAGGTGAAGGCGCGCGGGGCGGCACGGCGTGCGCGCTCGGACTGGATGAAGATCGAGCAGCAGCGCGGCATTTCGGTGACCAGTTCGGTGATGACCTTCGAGCGGGACGGCGTCACCTTCAACCTGCTCGACACGCCGGGCCACGAGGATTTTTCCGAAGACACCTATCGGACGCTCACGGCCGTCGATTCCGCGATCATGGTGATCGATGCCGCCAAGGGTATCGAGCCGCAGACGCGCAAGCTGTTCGAGGTCTGCCGGTTGCGCTCGGTCCCGATCATCACCTTCGTCAACAAGGTGGACCGCGAAGGCCGCAGTCCGTTCGAGACGCTGGACGAGGTGGCCGATGCGCTGGCGCTCGACGTTTCCCCGCAAAGCTGGCCGGTGGGCATGGGCGGCACCTTTCAGGGCGTCCTCGATTTTGCCACCGACACGATCAGCCGCCCGGAAGGCGACAGCCGCGAGTTTCTGGGCAAGCGCGAACCATGCGGCGATCTGCCGGACGACATCGCCGAGGAAGTCGAACTGGCGCGCGGCGGCTATCCCGAATTCGATCTCGAGGCCTATCGCCATGGCGACCTGACGCCGGTCTATTTCGGCTCCGCGCTCAAGAATTTCGGTATCACCGAACTGATCGAGGCCATTGCACGGATTGCCCCGCCACCCCGGCCCCAACCCTCGGATCAGGGCGAGATCAGCCCGGACCGCGCCGATGTCACCGGTTTCATCTTCAAGGTGCAGGCCAATATGGACCCGCAGCACCGCGACCGGATCGCCTTCATGCGCATGGTTTCGGGCACCTTCAAGCGCGGCATGAAGCTGACGCCTTCGGGCCTTGGCAAGCCCATCGCGGTCCATTCGCCGATCCTGTTCTTCGCGCAGGACCGCGAGATCGCCGATACGGCTGAGGCAGGCGACATCATCGGCATTCCCAACCATGGCACGCTGCGCGTGGGCGATACGCTGTCGGAAAAGAACGATCTGCGCTTCACCGGCCTGCCCAATTTTGCTCCCGAAATCCTGCGCCGCGTGGCGCTGAGGGATCCGACCAAGACCAAGCAATTGCGCAAGGCTCTCGATGACCTCTCCGAGGAAGGCGTGATCCAGGTGTTCTACCCGGAGATCGGCAGCCAGTGGATCGTGGGCGTGGTCGGCCAGTTGCAGCTCGAAGTGCTGATTTCGCGGCTGGAGGCGGAATACAAGGTCGAGGCGATGCTGGAGCCTTCCCCCTTCGACACTGCGCGCTGGGTGAGAGGGGCTGACAAGGCGCTGTCTGATTTTGCCGATTTCAATCGGGCCAATCTTGGCAAGGACAGGGATGGCGATTACGTTTTCCTGGCGAAATCCGCCTGGGACGTCGGCTATCAGCAGGAAAAGAACCCCGATCTTGCATTCAGCGCCACCAAGGAACGATAGGGACAGGGTCGAGCTGACCTTCGCCAGCTACAATATCCGCAAGGCGATCGGGCTGGACCGCCGCCGCGATCCGGGCCGCATCATGGCCGTGCTGCACGAACTCGATGCCGATGTAGTGGCCTTGCAGGAATGCGACCGCCGTTTTGGCGGGCGCATTTCGGCCCTGCCCCGGCAAGCGCTGGAAGAAGACCATTGGCAGATTGCCGACATCGCGATGATGCCCGAAAGCATCGGCTGGCACGGCAACGCGCTGCTGGTGAAGCGCGGGATCGAATTGCGCGCCTCCCATCCGATCGATCTGCCCACTGTGGAGCCGCGCGGAGCTGCCTGCGTCGAACTGGGGCTGGGCAGTGCGATGCTGCGCGTTGTCGGCATGCATCTCGATCTTTCCGGGCTGAGGCGACGGCACCAGCTGCGCTCGGTGCTATCCTGGCTCGACCGGCAGAAGGATGCGCCCTGCCCAACGGTGCTGATGGGCGATCTCAACGAATGGTCGCGCCATGGCGGGGCCTTGCGCGAATTTGCCGAACCCTGGCGCCTGCATGAGCCGGGGCCAAGCTTCCCCTCGCGCCGCCCGATTGCCCGGCTCGACCGCATCATCACCTCGCCGCATTGGGAGGTGGTGGAAACAAGGGTCCACCATAGCGCACTGGCCGCGCGCGCTTCCGACCATCTGCCCGTTACCGCACGGCTCAGGCTTCATGCTGGCTGATTAAATTTTAGGCAGTTGCCCAAGAATCAAGCGATTCTCTCCCTCAATGGGCGCCATTCCGTCACTTTCCATATGCTGAATCGCTCCATCGCGATTTGGCACGGTCTTTGCATAATCATTCGTTAGCCGGTGATCGTCCGGTGAGCTTAGCAGGGGTCAACGATGAAATTCATCATTGCCATCATCAAACCATTCAAGCTGGACGAGGTCCGCGAAGCGCTCAGCGCTCTCGGCGTCGCCGGCATGACAGTAACCGAAGTCAAGGGGTTCGGACGCCAGAAGGGCCAGACCGAGATTTATCGCGGTGCAGAATATTCGACGAATATGCTGCCCAAGGTGAAGCTCGAGATCGCCGTTGCCGATCCGCTGGCGCCGCAAGTCGTGGAAACCATCCAGCAAGCGGCCAGCACCGATGCGATTGGGGACGGGAAGATCTTCGTTCTCGACCTTTCCTCAGCCACCCGCATCCGCACCGGCGAAACCGGGGACACTGCGCTGTGAGCGGCGCGTTCGATACGAGGGGTAACTCCATGATCTGCAAATATCTGAGCGGAGCGGGTGCCGTTGGCGCCACGCTGTTTACCGCAAGCACCGCATGGGCGCAGGAGGCGGCCGAAGCTGTCGCAGCAGCACCCGTGCCCAATCCCGGCAACAATGCCTGGATGATGACCTCCACCATTCTGGTGCTGCTCATGATCCTGCCCGGCCTGGCCCTGTTCTATGGCGGCCTGACCCGGTCCAAGAATATGCTGTCGACCATGACCCAGATCGGGGCAGCCGCAGCGCTTGCCATGCTGATGTGGGTCTGCTTCGGCTATACCATGGCCTTTGGCGGCGACGGCAGCCCGTTCATCTCGAACTTCTCCAAGCTGTTTCTGGCTGGCGTGACGCCCGACAGCACGGCGGCGACCTTCTCCGACGAAGTGATCAGCGAATATGTCTTCATCTGCTTCCAGATGACCTTTGCAGCGATCACGGCGGCACTGGTCTTCGGCGCGACTGTCGAACGTCTGAAATTCTCCGCCGCGATGGTCTTTACCGCCATCTGGCTGACGATCGTCTATTTCCCGATCGCGCACATGGTCTGGTATGCAGGCGACGTGAACGGGCTGATGATGGAATGGGGTGCGCTCGACTTTGCCGGTGGCACCGTGGTTCACATCAATGCCGGCGTTTCGGCGCTGGTCGCAGCGCTGATGCTTGGCAAGCGCCGCGGTTTCCCGGCAGAACCGATGCCGCCGCACTCGCTGACGCTGACCATGGTCGGCACTGGCCTGCTGTGGGTGGGCTGGTTCGGCTTCAATGCCGGATCGGAACTCGAAGCCGATGGCACGGCTGGCCTCGCCATGATCAACACCTTCGTTGCCACCGCCGCCGCCGCACTCAGCTGGATGCTGGCGGAGAAGCTCGCTGGCCACAAGCCGTCATCGCTCGGCTTCTGTTCGGGTGTGATTGCCGGCCTCGTTGCAGTAACGCCGGCTGCGGGTAATTCCGGTCCGTTCGGGGCCATCGTGCTGGGCGCGCTAGCTTCGGTCATCTGCTTCCTCGCAGTCTCCAAGCTCAAGCCCAGGCTCGGCTATGACGACTCGCTGGATGCCTTCGGTATCCATGGCATCGGCGGCATGATCGGCGCCATTGGCACCGGCATCGTCTATTCGCCCGCCCTGGGCGGCCCTGGCGGCGATGACTTCGTGATGAGCGCGCAGGTGTGGGTGCAGGTCAAGTCGGTCCTGGTTTCGATCGGCTGGGCAGGCGTCGGCACCGCAATCGCGATCACCATCGCCAAGCTGCTCACCGGGCTCAGGGTCTCGCCCGAAGTCGAAGTCGATGGCCTCGACATCGGTGAACATGGGGAGCGCGCTTACAACTAGGCTTGTCTGAGAGGAGAAACCCGGATCCTCTCCCTCCCCGGGTTTCACCTGAACAGGAACGCGAGGCCGCAAGGCCTCGCGTTTTTGTTAGTGGGGGCGGGAGGTGCATGGGTTCAAGTCAGTGACCCTTGGTGTTAGCCGATCGTGGCTCCAACGGGTTTGCCGGGGGTGAATGTTGCCGGGATATGGATCCAGCCATTGACCTTGGCGACGGTGTGGTATGGCTCCAGCCCTTCCTCAACCAGCCGGTAATCCGGCATGCGGCGAAGCACGCCCGTGACCATCGTCTCCCACATCATACGCGCGAGGAACGAACCGACACAGCGATGCATGCCTGCTCCAAAGCCGACATGCTTGTTGGGGAAGCGGTCGAGCTTCACAGTCTCGGGATCGTCGAACGCAGCCGGATCGCGATTGGCCGCGGAATAGGCCAGCAACACGCGATCGCCCTTGTCGATCTGCCATCCATTGACTTCGACATCGTCCATCGCATTGCGGGCAAGGCCATGAATGGGAGAGAAGTAGCGGACGAACTCCTCCCGGGCGAGCGGCAGTATATCGGGCCGGTCGATCAGCTCCTGGCGTTGCTCGGGGTGGCGCGCCAGATAGATCAGCGTGTTCGAGGTAAGCGCCGTGGTGGTGTCGACGCCACCTGCCAGGATATTGAAGGCAAGGTCGTGGATCGTCTCATAGCTGAGCGGCTCGCCGTCGATCGTCCCATTCGCCAGGATCGTGAGCATGTCGTCTTTTGGCTCGATCCGTCGCTTGGCGATTTCCTCATCGAGCCGTTGGTGGAAATGATCGAGCCCCTTGACCGTTTCTGCAAAGCCGGGGTCGCTTGCTGGCGTATAGACCATGGTATGGAACGGATCGGCAAAGGCGCGCCATTCCTCCAGCGGGAAACCGAACACGTCCATCGTGACCAGCGCCGGCAGCGGATTGGTCAGATCATCGACGATATCAAATGTGCCCTTTTCGATCACTTTATCGAGCAAGGCATCGGTGAATTGTTCGGCGCGCTTGCGGCGCAGCTCTACGGCACGCGGTGCGAAATGGCGGTTGATGAAACCGCGCAGCCCATTCCATTCCGGCTTGTCGCTCTCATTCGGGATCGAACGAATGCCGGGGACCATGGGGATGCTGAGCCCGCCCTGGACCTCTCCGGTCTCGCGATTCAATATCTTGTTGGTGGAAAAAACGTCGTCGCGCTGGGCGATGCCAACCAGATCCTCCAGCTTTGTCGCCACCCAGAACCCGCCATGCGCCTCGCTCCACGGGCGCGGGTTCTTCTCACGCAGCTCGCGCCAGCGTTCCGGCCATTCGCGTGCGTGCTCGGGCGTATCGTGATCGAGCAGCACCGGATTGCTCTTGCCGGATTTGATCGGGGTTGGGGCATTCATCGCCTCTCTCCTTTCAGAATGTCGAGATTGCGCCTTCCGGGCAGCTTCTTACGGCCTGCTCGACGGCATCCTCGAATTGCGGCGGGACAAGCTCGCTTTCGACAAAAGCGTGGCCATCCTCATCGGAAAGCTGGAATATCTGGGGGCAGGCCAGGGCGCACATGGCATGGCCCTGGCATATGTCCGGATCGATCCTTACCCGCATAACAATCTCCCATGCCGCCTTGATTCATCTATGCGGCCGCCTTGTTACCCGCTGTAACACATTTCAAAGCTTGCTTGGCAAGAGCCGCCTGGCTCAATGCCCAGCATAGGCAAGCAGCGCTTCCACTTGAATATGTTCTTCCCGCAAGCGTTCAGCCCCGCCAAGCTCCGGCAGATCGATCACGAATAGCGCCTGTTCCAGTTCTGCCCCCGCTTCTCGCAACAGGCTTGCCGCTGCCACAGCCGTGCCTCCGGTAGCAATAAGGTCGTCAACCAGCAGGACCCTTGGGTGCCCGGCAACGCTTGCCGGATCAAGCTCAAGCCGGTCGCTCCCATATTCCAGATCATAATCGCGGCCCAAGGCAGGCACGGGAAGCTTGCCCGCCTTGCGGATGGGAACAAAGCCGCAGCCCAGCGCATGAGCCAGCGCTGCGCCGAAGATGAAACCGCGCGCCTCGATGCCTGCCACCATGTCCGCCGGACGACACCGCTTTGCCATCAATGCAATAGCGGTCGCAAAACCTGAAGGATCGGCGATCAGCGTCGTGACATCGCGAAACTCTATGCCGGGCGAAGGGAAATCGGGAACGGTGCGAATCAGGAATTTGAGTTCATCCACGCTCATGGCGTTCCTCCAAAGAAAACGCCCCTCGCATCACTGGATGCAAGGGGCGCTCAATTTCTTCAATCAGACAGGGCTGCCTATTTGGCGCCCTTCTTGCCGCGCCAGATTTCCTTCTTGGAAAGATAGGCAAGAACAGTGGCGAACAGCAGGAAGCCGAGCACCGGCCAACCCGTCTGCTTGCGCTTGTCGAGGCTGGGTTCGGCGGTCCAGGTCAGGAACGCGGAAACGTCCTGAGCCATCTGGTCAACCGTTGCCTTGGTTCCGTCGCCATAGCTGACCTGACCTTCGGCGGTCAGCGGCGGCGCCATGGCCAGATTGAGATTGGCGAAATAGGGGTTGTAGTGAAGGCCGGCCGGGGTCTTGGCATCCGGGAATTCCTTGACGAGTTCGGCGGGCTGCGCCTGATAGCCGGTCAGCAGCGAATAGACATAGGCCGAGCCATTATGCCGCGCCTTGGTCATCAGCGAGAGGTCGGGCGGAACAGCGTTATTGTTGGCTGCACGCGCGGCAATATCATTGGGGTAAGGCTTGGGGAAATAATCGGTCGGCATGCCGGCGCGGGTCGTGGCTTCGCCGGTAACCGGATCGACGCCCGGAACCTGGAAGCCTGCCGCAATCGCCTTCACCTCGGCTTCTTCATAACCGAGCTGTGCAAGATCGCGGAAAGCGACGTGGCGCAGCGAGTGACAGGCCGAGCACACTTCCTTGTAGACCTGAAAGCCGCGCTGCAGCTGCTGGCGGTCGAATTTGCCGAAAGCCCCGTCGCTCGCCATGTGCAACGGTTTGGGGTGCTGGTGGAACTCATGCTCGGCAGTGGGAGCAGGAGGCTCGGCGATAAAGTTTACCGCCCCGTTGCCCAGCGCCCAAAGCGCAGCAACGGAGAAGAACAGGCCGACGAGGATTCCGAAAAGGCGGATCATGGTTTTCGCTTTCCCTTGTCTTTTCGATTAGCTCGCCGGGCTCAGCGCGGCGTCATCGTCGGAACCGAGCACCGCCTCGGTAATCGAGAACGGCAGCGGCTTGGGCCGTTCGATCGAGGAGACGATCGGCAGCACCACGAGGAAGTGGATGAAGTAGTAAGCCGTGGCGATCTGGCTGATCATCACGAAAGGTTCCGCCGCAGGCGCACCGCCGCAATAGCCCAGCACCGCCACGGTCGGGATCAGGCCGAACCAGAAGAACTTGCGGAACAGCGGACGATAATGGCCCGAACGCACTGGCGAAGTATCCAGCCAGGGCAGGAAGAACCACACCAGGATCGAGGCGAACATCGCCAGCACGCCGAGCAGCTTTGCCGGGATGAAGAAGAAGTCGAAGGTGAATGCGCGCAGGATCGCGTAGAACGGCCAGAAATACCATTCAGGGACGATATGCGCAGGCGTGCTCATCGGGTTGGCCGGGATGTAATTGTCCGGGTGGCCAAGCGCGTTGGGCATGAAGAACAGCATCGCGCAATAGAGGATCAGGAAGATGCCCAGCCCGAAACCATCCTTGGCGGTATAGTAGGGATGGAACGGAACCGTATCGCTTTCCTTCTTCACTTCAACGCCAGTCGGGTTGGAGGAACCCGGAATATGCAGCGCCCAGATATGGAGGATGACAACCGCCGCAATCACGAAGGGCAGCAGGAAGTGCAGCGAGAAGAAGCGGTTCAATGCGGCATTGTCAGGCGCAAATCCGCCCAGCAGCCAAACCTGCAACGGCTCGCCAACCAGCGGGATCGCACCGAACAGGCCGGTGATCACCTTGGCGCCCCAGAAGCTCATCTGACCCCAGGGAAGGACATAGCCCATGAAGGCAGTGGCCATCATGAGAAGGAAGATCACGACGCCCAAGAGCCAGATCATCTCACGCGGGGCCTTGTAGGACCCGTAAAAGAGACCGCGGAAAATATGGATATAAACGACCACGAAGAACGCCGAGGCCCCGTTGGCATGCGCATAGCGCAGCATCCAGCCCCAGTTGACATCACGCATGATGTGCTCGGTCGAATCGAAGGCGACCAGCGCGTTGGGCGCATAATGCATCGCCAGGATAACGCCGGTGACGATCTGCAGCACCAGACAGAACCCGGCAAGAACGCCGAAATTCCAGAAATAGCTGAGATTGCGCGGCACCGGATAGCCAGCACCTACCGCATTATAGACAAAGCGCGGCAGCGGAAGCTTTTGGTCCAGCCACTGCATCATCGGGTGCTGCGGCTCGTATTGTTTCGCCCAGGGGAAGCTCATGGTCTTTGTCTCTCGCCTCAGCCGATCTTCACGATGGTATCGGAAGTGAATTCATAATCCGGCACCTCAAGATTCTTGGGAGCCGGGCCTTTGCGGATGCGGGCCGCGGTATCGTAATACGAACCGTGGCAGGGGCAGAAATAGCCGCCGAATTCGCCCTTTACCTCACCTTCGCCCGCGCCCAGCGGCACGCAACCGAGATGGGTGCAAACGCCCATGGTGATGAGCCAGTTTTCCTTGCCCGGCTTGGTTCGATCTTCGAGCGACTGCGGATCGCGCAGGCTGGCGGCATCGACCTTGTTCGCTTCGGCGATTTCGGCCGCGGTCAGATTGCGGATGAACACCGGCTGCTTGCGGAAAACCGCCTTGATCGCCTGGCCCGGCTGGATTGCGCTCACATCGATTTCGGTGGTGCTTTCGGCCAGCACGTCGGCCGAGGGAGACATCTGGCTGACCAGCGGGAGCAGCGTGGCGACGCCGCCGACGCCGGCAGCGCCGACTGCCGCAATGTTGATGAAATCACGCCGCCGCACACCATCTGCACCCGCCTGATCGGCGTTGTCGTGAAGATCAGCGGTGCCAGTATTTTCTGCCATCAGCTCTGCCTTGCCTGCTGGCCCATGCCTGCCACAAGGGCAGGCGAAAGCCATGAAAATCATGTTTCTGCGCGCTCTGGAAGCTCCGGGGCGCGACGGTCGACGCATTGTTTGCACAGCGTGCCGATACCGGTTTGGGCGGGCTGATAGACGCAACACACCGCCTTGCCAACAGGCATTTTGACGCTTTTGCGCGACGAATGGTTCAGTCTTGTGGATTGCGCGCAGGGACAGGAAGGCCAATCAGCGAAAACTGGCGTCCGTAATCTGCCTCGCCGTGGTGCGTTGCCCGGCGAAAGGAATAAAAGCGATCGGTTTGGGAATAGCTGTCCATCGCCAGCAATTCGACCTCACCCACCCCGGACTGCTCCAGCCGGGAGACAACGTAACCGCCAAGGTCGAACTGGAAGTGTCCGGGCCTTCCGTCATCAAAAAAGCGCCTTTCACAGTCCTCGAAACGATCGCGAAAGCCCGCATCGACCTCGTAGCTTGCCTGAGCAATGCAAGGCCCGATCGCCGCACGGATCGCGCCACGCCGGGCGCCAAGGCGCTCCATCGCATCGACCACTGCCTCGATCACTCCGCTATGCGCACCCTTCCATCCGGCATGGGCAGCCCCGATAACGCCCGCCTGCGGGTCGGCAAGCAGGACAGGCGCGCAATCCGCCGTGACAACGCCCAGCACAAGGCCTGCACGCCTTGTCGCCAGCGCATCGGCATGAGGGCGCTCATGCTCGCTCCATGGCTCGTCAACCGCAACCGCCAGCGCGCTGTGCACCTGATAAAGCGTGACCAGCCGGCCACCCGGCAAGACCGCGGCCACCGCCCTGCGGCGATTTTCAGCCACGGCATCTGCTTCATCTTCTGTGCCGAGGCCGACATTCAATCCCGACACCACACCTGTCGAGACACCACCCCGCCGGCCAAGAAAGCCGTGGGGAATGCCCTCGAGGACGCCAGCCCGATTGACTTCAATATCGTCAGACAAGGCTGCGGCTCACCTGTTCCGACGTATCGCGCGACAAACCGGATGCGGCAGAGATGCGTTCCAGCTCTCCTCGCATCAACGCACTTCGGCCTGGCTCGATTCGCTTCCACCGGCCCAGCGGCGGCACGAACCGCGCGGCGGTCTGGGCGTTTATCGGATCGAGTGCCAGAATCAGATCGGCGATCATGCGATAGCCTTCGCCGTCCGCTGCGTGAAAAGCTGCGGGGTTGACGGCCAGAGCCATATAGAGCGCACGGACGCGGTTGGGATTGCGGATCGTGAAGTCGGGATCCTGCGCCAGCGCCTTCACATGATCGAGCGCATCGGGATGCAGCGATCCCGCCTGAAGCGAGAACCATTTGTCGATCACCAGCGCATTGCCGGCATAGCGCTGGCGGAAATCGGCCAGCAATTCGCCACGCTCCGGCACATCCAGCCCGGCCAGCACCATCAGCGCGCCTTGCCGGTCGGTCATGTTGTCGGCGGCGCGGTATTGTTCGGCTGCCAGCTTTGCAGCCAGATCGGGTGCTCCTGCCGCCAGATAGACCAGCGCCTGCGTCTTGACCTTGCGCGCACCGCGCGCGGCGGCGTCATGGGCAAAAGCCACCGCACTGGCGCGGGCATGCATGGCTTGCAAAGCTTCCGCCAGCCGCGCGCCGAGCATGGCTTTCAGCCCCTCGCGCGCAGCGTGCAACGCGCCCGGATCGGCGACCAGCATCTGTTCCATCAGATAGGTGACCGAAGGCAGAATCATCAGCTCGCCGCGCATCAGATCGTCCAGCTCGCCATCCGCAACGATCGCGCCAAGCGCATTGGCGACATCGTCCTGCATCACGCCCGCCCCTTCGCTCAGCAGATGCTGCACCACCAGCGCCTGCATCGCCTCATATCGGGCGAAGGGATCATCATCATGGGCGGCAAGGAACAGCAGCTCGTCTGCAGCAACCTCGCGGTCAGTCATGACAGGTGCGGAGAAACCACGGTTGAAGGAGAGGATGGGTGCCGACGAGAAGCCTTCGAAGCGGAAGGTCTGCGCTGCCTTGTTCAGCACGATCAGCTGTTCGCCCCGATGCCTGCCTTTATCCTTTTCGAACAGCGCGATTTTCAGGGGGATCGGCACCGGCTGCTTGTCGCTCTGGCCAGGCGTTGCGGGGACTTCCTGGCTCAGGCGAAGCGTTGCGGCTTTGCCGTCATGCTCCAGTTCCACACCCACCTTGGGCGTCCCGGCCTGGCTATACCACAGGCGGAACTGCGCAAGGTCGAGGCCTGCGCCATCCTCCATCGCTTGCACGAAATCCTCGCAGGTCGCAGCCTCGCCATCATGCCGCGCGAAATAGAGGTCGCAGCCCTTGCGGAAGGCTTGCGGCCCGGCAAGCGTTCGCATCATGCGGATGACTTCGGCGCCCTTGTTATAGATCGTGGCGGTGTAGAAATTGGAGATTTCCTGGAAGCTTTCCGGGCGGATCGGATGCGCCAGAGGGCCGGAATCTTCCGGGAACTGGGCCGCGCGCAACACGCGCACATCCTCGATCCGCTTCACCGCAGCCGAACCCATGTCCTGCGAAAACAGCTGGTCGCGCAGCACGGTGAAGCCTTCCTTCAGCGACAGCTGGAACCAGTCGCGGCAGGTGACGCGATTACCCGACCAATTGTGGAAATATTCATGCGCGATGACCGATTCGATACCGTCATAATCGGCATCGGTCGCGGTTTCGGGGTCAGCCAGCACATAGCGCGTGTTGAAGACGTTGAGACCCTTGTTCTCCATTGCCCCCATGTTGAAATCCGAGACGGCGACGATGTTGAAAGTGTCGAGGTCATATTCGCGCCCGAACACCTCCTCGTCCCACTTCATGCTCTTCTTGAGCGCATTCATGGCATGGCCGGTCAGCGGCAGATCACCTTCGCGCACCCAGATGGCAAGATCGACCCTGCGCCCGCTCATGGTGGTGAAGCTGTCGCGATTGGCGACAAGATTGCCCGCCACCAGCGCGAAAAGATAGGATGGCTTGGGCCAGGGATCGTGCCACTCGGCCCAATGGGTTCCTTGCGCCCTCTCTCCCGTCGCGACGAGGTTGCCGTTGGATAGCAGCACCGGGAACTGGTCCTTCGCGCCGCTCATCCGCACACGATATGTGCTCAGCACATCCGGCCGGTCGGGAAAAAAGGTGATTCGTCTGAACCCTTCGGCCTCGCATTGGGTGCACAGCATCCCGTTCGAGGCATAAAGCCCCATCAGCTGGGTATTGGCGGCCGGATCGATTCGGGTGGTTATGCCGATAGCGTGCTCCTGCCCGGCAAGCGGGATCAGCAGGTCCGGCCCGTCCATGCGCCAGTCGTTCACCGCCTCGCCATCGACGCTCACCGCCACAGGCTCGATCCCGTCGCCGCGCAAGCGGATATCGGCGGCGGCATCGCCAGCAGGGGTTTTCTTCACTGACAGCAAGGCCTTTACCTCGGTCTGTTCGAGGCCGAGTGCGAAATCCAGCTCCACTTCCGGCACCAGCCATTCCGGCGGGCGGTAATCCTTGCGACGGATGACAGGCGGCGCCTTGGGCGCGGCGGCAGAAGCATCGGCTTCGGGGGTGCTGGCAATATCCATAAGGCTCCTATCTAAGCCAAGTGCTTCCGATTGCCAGAGATGGCGCTAGAGTATGCGCGATGAGCCGCATGATGATTTTCGGCCTGGGCTACACGGCGCAGGCGATTGCCCGCCAGCTTGCCACGGCGGGGTGGACCATATCCGCAACCGGAAGTGCGGGCACAATCGCCTTCGATGACGAAGTCTCGGTAAAAGCGCAGCTCGCCCGATCCAGCCATGTGCTGTCCTCTGTGCCGCCCGCAGGCACAACGGACCCGGTGCTGGACCGCTATGGCGATCTGCTGAGGCATCGCTGGCTCGGCTATCTCTCCTCGACCGGCGTCTATGGCGACACGAAGGGCGCATGGGTGGACGAAACCGCGCCTGTCGGCACGGGGCGCCGCAATGACCGCACGCAATGCGATGCCCGGTGGCTGGAACGCGGCGCGCGGGTTTTCCGCCTGCCGGGCATATACGGGCCGGGACGCAGCGCGATTGACCGGGTGCGCGAGGGCCGGGCGCATCGGCTGGACATTGCCGATCAGGTGTTCAGCCGCATCCATGTCGATGACATTGCATCGGGCGTCATCGCCGCGCTCGAAGCACCGAGCGGCGCCTACAACCTTGCCGACGATGCGCCGTGCAGCCAGAATCTCGTGATCGAGGAAGCCTGCCGCCTCACCGGTCTGCCGCTACCGCCATTGCAAAACATCGAGGAGGCGGGCCTTTCGCCCATGGCGCGCGGTTTCTATAGTGAGAACAGGCGCGTGGCCAACGGCAAGGCCAGGCGCATGCTGGGCTGGAGCCCGCGATACAGCGATTACCGCAGCGGGCTGGCCGCCTGCCTCACAGAGGAGACCATGTCTTGAACGCCCCCGCAATCACGCATCACCAAACCGGAAATGGCGGTGAATATCGCGCCACTGTCGAGGACAGCACAGCTTTTGGCCGCATGAGCTGGGTCCACACGCCTGACGGGCGTCTGGTCGATCATACCATCGTGCCACCCGAAATTGGCGGGCGTGGCATCGCGGCAAGGCTGGTGGAGGCGATCGTGGCCGATGCGCGGGCGCAAGGCTTCAAGGTCATCCCGCAATGCAGCTATGTCGTGGCCGCGTTCGACCGCCACCCGGACTGGGCAGATGTCAGGGGGTGATCGCGGAAAAGAGGGAAATGGTGCTGCTGGGGAGGATTGAACTCCCGACCTCAGCCTTACCAAGGATGCGCTCTACCACTGAGCTACAGCAGCCAACCATTTCATCTGCTTCAGGCACGAACCGGGCGCGCCATGGCAGGGGCGCGCTATTGGCTGCGAGGGGCCAGCTTGTCAAGCGCGCTGCGGGGCGGCAAACCGGGCGATGATGGACAAGAAAACCGAAAAGCCCACCCGCGAGGACCGGCTGGCCGCCCGGCTGAGAGAAAACCTGCACCGCCGAAAGGCGCAAGCCCGTGCAAACGGCGAAACGCCGCGCGACCTTTCCAAATCCGATCCATCCGGCTAACGGCTGGCGCTCCGTCTGATAAGCGAAGGAGCTACGCGAAGGTGCCGAGCCTGATTCTTGTCCGCCATGGGCAAAGCCAATGGAACCTCGAAAACCGCTTCACCGGCTGGTGGGATGTCGATCTCACCGCCAAGGGCGAGGAAGAGGCCCGCGCCGCAGGCGACCTGCTGGCGCAAAAGGGCATGCTGCCCACCGTCGCCTTCACCTCTTTCCAGACCCGCGCGATCCGCACGCTGCATCTGGCGCTGGAAAATTGCGGACGGGTATGGATTCCGGAAACCAAGGACTGGCGGCTGAACGAGCGCCATTATGGTGGGCTGACCGGCCTCGACAAGGCCGAAACCGCCGCAAAACATGGCGAGGCTCAGGTCAAGATCTGGCGCCGCAGCTTCGACACACCCCCGCCGCCGCTGGAAGCAGGCAGCGCGTTCGACCTGGGCAAGGATCCCCGCTATGCCGGCATCGCGATTCCTGCGACCGAAAGCCTGAAAGACACCATCGCGCGCGTGCTGCCCTATTATGAAAGCGCCATCCTGCCGGTGCTGAAATCGGGCGAGACGGTGATCGTTTCGGCCCATGGCAACAGCCTGCGCGCGCTGGTGAAGCACCTTTCGGGCATTTCGGATGCGGATATCACCGAGCTGGAGATTCCGACCGGCCAGCCGATCGTTTATGATTTCGATGCGCAAATGCAGCCGGGCGAACGGCACTATCTGAAGGACCGTTGAGCATGACCAGTTCCGCAGCATCCTCGCCGAAAGTCGCGATCATCATGGGCAGCCAGTCCGACTGGCCGACCATGAAGCGCGCCGCCGAAGTGCTGGAGGAACTGGGCGTTGCCCATGAAGCGCGCATCGTTTCAGCGCATCGCACGCCGGACAGGATGTATGATTTCGCCAAGGGCGCGGCCGATGCGGGCTTCAAGGTGATTATTGCGGGCGCGGGCGGTGCGGCGCATCTGCCGGGCATGGTTGCCGCGCTGACGCATTTGCCGGTGCTGGGCGTTCCGGTGCAGTCCAAGGCGCTTTCGGGATGGGACAGCTTGCTCTCCATCGTCCAGATGCCGGCTGGCGTGCCCACCGGCACATTGGCGATCGGCGAGGCAGGGGCGACCAATGCCGGCCTGTTCGCCGCCTCGATTCTCGCAACCAATGACCCTGAGCTGGAAACCCGCCTCAAGGCGTGGCGC
>CAZWEY010000029.1:0-19074 GCA_964632055.1 uncultured Sphingomonadaceae bacterium | reverse complement strand
TGTATTTCGTGTTTCGCGACGGCAAATATATCGATGCGGCAGGACAAAGCTTCCGCGATTTCCTGAGGGGCGAACTGCCAGCGCTTCCCGGCGAATTGCCGCGGGAAAGCGACTGGATCGATCATCTTTCCACCGCATTTCCCGAAGTGCGCCTGAAAAGCTTCCTCGAAATGCGCGGGGCCGATGGGGGCCCGTGGAACCGCATCTGCGCCCTTCCTGCTCTCTGGGTCGGCCTGTTGTATGATGGCGGTGCGCTCGATGCGGCGTGGGATCTGGTCAAGCACTGGTCGATGGAGGAACGCGAGGCACTGAGAAACGCGGTGCCTCGGCTTGCGCTGGATGCACCCTTGCCGGGGGGCGGAAAGCTCAAGGATATCGCAGCCGAAGTGCTGGCGATTGCCCGCTCCGGCCTTTCGGCGCGCGCAAGGCTCGACACCGGCGGCGACAATGAAACCGGCTTCCTTGCCCCGCTTGACGAAATCGTCGCCGAAGGCCGCGTTCCGGCCCAGCGCCTGCTCGACCTCTATCATGGGCCATGGGGCGGCGATCTGTCGCGGATATACGAAGCGAAGAGCTTCTGAGAGCTATTCGGCCGGTTGCAGATGCACCGGGCGGCGCGGAGCCAGCCGGGCGAGTACGCGGGTGATCAACCCGTGCTTCTCCATCCAGCGATGATATTCGACATACTTGGGGTCTTCGGCCAGAAGATGCGCCTCCTCGGTCTTCGCCCGCCAGTAATAGACCGCGCTGACCGCCGCAAGCAGAACAGTATTGCGGATCGCATCCACGCTTGATCCGCTGGTAGCCAGCATCGGCAGCGTCGAAAGCCACCAGAAGGTGTTTTTCGCGAGATAGGCCGGATGGCGGGTATAACGATAAGGCCCGTTGGTGATAATTCCGCGATATGTAAGGTTGGAAAAGCGGAACCCGAAAGCCACTGTCGCCCAGCTGTAGATAGCGGTGAGCCAGACCAGCACCCCGCCCCACAGCCACAACAGCGCATCATGGCCTTGCATCCATATGCCCCAGTCGGCCGTGTTGGGATGATAGTCGAGCGGCCCATTGGCCATCAGGATGAAGGGCGGATAGCAGATCAGCGCGGCAACCCAGCCCGCCATCATCGGATTGGCCGAACGGATATGCGCGTCAAGCGGGCGCAAGGTGAGGAGATAGCCGACCATCGCGATCTGCACATCGATGAGAAACAGCACGTCGATCAAGGACCACGCCAGCGGCACCGGGCCGGAGAGCGCCACCGCCCAGTCGCGCGTGACAACCGCGTTCCAGCCGCCCGGCAGGATCGAGATCATGAAGGCGATGAAGAACCCCTTCACCGCCCAGTTGCGCAGGTGGTGTTTCACTTCATGCGGATCGTAGGCCTCGCGCCCGATCAGCATGGCGCCGAAATGCCAGGCATGGTCGCGCGGTTCCACCAACACCCGATCAAGCCAGATGACATAGGGAACGCTGAGCACGAAAAGCGGGATGGCGAGAGTGCCCAGCACCTGCATCGCGAAGAGATATTGGCCGTCCCAGTAATAGCGCTCGATCGCATAGATGAAGCCGATCAGGGCAAAAGTCGCCCAAAGTCCGGCGATCTTGGTGACCGAAACCGGCAGGATGGATGCCAGCGGGCGCGGATTGGTCCAGTCGATCCCGGTCGATGCGCGCAGATGCACCTTGTCGACCAGTAAGGACCAGCCAACCATCGGCAATGCAGAAAAGACCAGCGCAAGCAAGGCCGCAAAGGGGCCTGACAAAGGCTCGCGCGGGCCGCCAATGCCAAGGCTTGCTGAAATGTCAGGCCAGCAGCGCGCAATGGCGATCCAGCCGAACAGGCCTGCAAGCCCTGCAAGCCCGACCCAGCCCGAAACATCGCTTTCAGGCGGTGCATCCATGCCTTGCTTTGCGCGGTTCATGCCCGCGCTGATAGGGCAAAAGGGTTAAGAGCCGGGTAACGCGCAGGCAATCAACCGGCGCAAGAAAGCTCAACGCCAGGCGGTGATCCGGCCGTCATCATCCATGACATAAAGCGTGCCATTGGCGACGATCGGCGCAAGGCTGACCGAGGAACCGGCATCGAGTTCGACCCTGGTCGATCCATCGCCGACATCGATCCCCAGCAAAGCGCCGCGCGAATTGGCGACCCACAGCTTGTTGCCTGCCAGCACCGGCCCGGTCCAGTAGATCCGGCCCTTCTGCTTGTCGCCCTTGTCCTTGCGCCATTCGCGCATCTGCACCATCCAGCGCACCTTTCCGGTGCTGCGCGCGATGCACAGCAGGCGCGCATCGTCGGTGAGGGTGAAGATCCAGCCTCCGGCCACAGCCGGGGTGGAAATGCCGGCCAGGCTCAATTCCCACAGGCGCTGCCCGGTAACCAGTTCATAGGCCGCCATGCGCCCGCCCTGACCCAGCGCATAGACGCGGCCCGCATCGATGATCGGATCGGCATCGACATCGGTCAGCGTGCCGACTTCGGTCGAAATCGAGGTCCGGGCCAGCGCGTCCGACCATAAGGTGCGGCCGTTTTCATAGCGATAGGCGACCAGCTCGCCAGAGCTATATCCGGCCACCACCGTGCCCTGCCCGGCAGCAGGCGCTGCCACGCCAAAGACATTGGCCTGTCCCAGCGCACCCGATTCCTGCCACAATGGCGATCCGTCGACCGTGCTCAGTGCATGGATCTGGTTGTCCTGCGTCATCACATAGACGGCGCCAAAGGCGATGGTGGGCGCGCCGCGCAGCGGCCCGGCCGGCTTCACCTTCCACAGCTCGCGGCCATTTTCCGCATCAAGCGCAGCCACTTCGCCAACACCGTTGGTGACAAAGAGCTTGCCCTCGTCATAGCTGGCGCCACCGCCAAAGGATGCCGAGCGCAAATTGCCCGGTATCGTCATTTCGTGAGTCCACAAGGAGCGCCCGCTGGCCGCATCGAAAGCGCGGACAGAGGCGTCGCTGCCCACGGCATAGAGCCTGCCCCCGCCAACCACCGGCGAAGCAGCCAGCTTGCGCTGGTTGCTGGAGCCGGGAACCGATGCCGACCAGACCTTGGAAGGGCTATCGGACAGCGCATAATTGCCCGCTGCCTTGGAAGCGGTCCCGCTTGCCTGCGGCCAGTCAGGGTTGGTGACCGGCGGGGGCACGATCACGCTGACTGTGGCCAGCGCCGGATCGACCTTGGCATCCCGCTCGATGCGAGACAACACAGGGACCCGGTTGCCGACCGTTGGCGTGGTGAGCTTCTTTTTGCCGCCACCAATGACACCGCACCCGCCCAGCCCCGCGGCCATGGCAAAAACCAGGGAATAACCAAGCGCACGAGAAAAACGGGAACGGGTCATCAATAGGGCATCCTTAAGGGTATTATGGTTTATCGGCAGGCTTGGCAGAGGCTGATTTGGGGTCAGTCGTCAGCACGACTTCGCTATCCTCCACCGCATCGACCCCCAGCAGCCCAGCCATCTGGCGGGTGCGGGCGCGCAGGCTTTCAGGTGCGTCCTTTGATTTGGCGATGGCGGCAAAGAGCGGGCCGGCGAGATCCGTCTTGCCCTGCTTGAGATAGGCCATGGCCACCAGTTCGCCGGCGCTGCCGAACCACGGATTGCCGGGAACCGCCAGCGGCTTGAGCCGGGCGACCACATCTTCGGGCTTCATCGCATCGAAATCGGCCGCAACCAGCCGGATCGTCGCCAGATCGCGATAGGGTGCTGGGCTGGCCTCATCGCCCGCCACCGCGCCATAGAGCTTGATCGCGCCCGCCTTGTCGCCCTTCTGCTGGGCCAGGCCCGCCTGAACCATGAGGGCAGATGCCTTCATGCCGGGCGCGCTGTCTGCGGCAAGCGGAGCCAGCGCTTTCTCGCCCTCCTGCATATTGCCCGCCGCCAGATGATCGAGCGCGCGGATCATTTCTTCCGATTTGGCGTCCAGCCCTGCTTCCTGCCGGTCCTGCCAGAACAGATAGCCGCCAAAGGCCGCCAGTCCGGCGAGCACTATGCCCAGCGCAGGCTTGCCATAGCGGCGCATGAGGTCCGACAGTTCATCCTGACGCACTGCCTCGTCCACTTCGCGCAGCAGAACATCGTCCTGTGCGGCCTTGCGCTCGGCAAGCTTTTGGGAACGGTCTTCGTCGCTGGTGGGTCTTAAGGCCAAGAGAGCAAATTCCTGTGGCAGATCAGTTTGGATCGCCTCGCTGTTTAGCGGATGGGCCGTTCAATTCAACGGCCAATACCATGCTGTCCCCGGCATGGTGCATGGTTGCTTTACCAGTTGGCTATCAGACAAGCTCGCCTCGGCCCGAAATGGAACCGTAGAGCGCGCGATAGGCCGTGATCATGGTCTCCTCGCCATATTGGGCCATGGCTCTCGCGCGGTTGGCTTCGCCCACCCGTTTGCGTAAGCTGCCGTCCCCGCTCAGCGCCTCGATCGAACGGGCAAGGGACGCCTCGTCTTCTGCAGCAGAGATATAGGGACGGTTTTCCGGTGATACGATCTGCATCACATCGCCGACCGCGGGCGAGGCCACGGCCAACCCGCCAGCCATCGCCTCGACCACCGAAATGGGAAACTGCTCGCTATGCGAAGACAGAGCGAAAAGATCGAACAGCGGGATGATACGCGCAGGATCGGGCGCAAAGCCGGGCAGATGCACGCGATGGCCAATCCCCAGCTCCATGGCCTGCTGACGGATGCGCTCGCGCTCCGGCCCTTCGCCCACGATCACCAGCTGCCATGGCTCAGGCACTCCGGCAAAGGCGCGCACCAGCGCCGGCAAATTCTTCACCGCGCGCAGGCCAGCCATGGTCCCCAGCCACAGCTCGCCCTTGCGTTTGACCAGCGAGGGCAGAATATCGGGGCGAGAGCGGCCGCGATAGGCGGCAACCGGGATGCCATTGGCAATGCGGATCAGTTTTTCGGGCGGCACCTGCCATGCATCGCGCGCGATGCCTTCAAGCAAGGAGGAAGGTACCACCACCGCCGAAGCACCATGCAGCGCCAGCCTCCGGTATATGTTGCGGGACCATTTCAGCCCTCCCGCCTCGTCGGCATTGAAGCCATCTTCATGGTGAACCAGCGGCGGCAGGCCAAGCGAGCGGGCATAGATGGTGTGCGCCATCACCGCATCCATCGCCCCCCAATTATAGGTGAGGACCAGATCATGCCCCTTCATCGCCTGGGCCAGCCGGAGCAGCCGCCAGGGCGTCGGCCTGCCTTGAAGCGATGGGAGGTCTGACCTGTAATAGACTGGAATTGCTTTATTGATAAGCGAGGCCGCTGCCATGGCATGAGGCACGGCGGAGATGATCGTATGGCTCACTTGCGGCCCGAAGGCGTTGATCAGCCGGACGCAGCGTAGCTCCTTGCCGCCCGCATCGAAGGTGGAATGCAGATGCAATATGCGCATGGCCTCAGCCTATCTTTTCCAGCAGCCGGGCGATGGCGGCAAGCGCCTCCGGCTCGGCCAGCGAGGGCGCATGGCCCGCCTGAGCAATGGTGATGGCGGCCATGCCCGGCGCCCTGCGCTCCATCTCTTGCAGCGTGCTTGCCGAGAGCAGATCGGAGAGCTCGCCTCTGACGGCAAGCAGAGGGCGCTGCCCGAGCCGCTCGAAAAACGGCCACAGATCAAGCACCTCCCCATCGGGAGCATTCTGAAACGCCTGAGCTATCTTCATGTCATAGGCAAAGCTGATTCTTCCGCTGCTCGACAGTTCCATCCGCCGCTTGGCATGCTCCAGCCAGTCTGACACGCCATAAGCGGGAAAAGCCTTGCCATGGCTTTCCTGAAGGCTGCGGGCTGCATGCATCCAGGTCGGGAAAGTCGCCCCGCGCCCCACGGATTCGCGCACCGCATCAAGGCCGGCCTGTTCGAGCACAGGGCCGATATCGTTCAGAACCGCTCCTGCCATACGATGACCCTGCGCCGGCGCCATCAGCATGGCGAGCAATCCGCCCAGCGATGTCCCTATCACCACCATGCGATCGAGACCTGCCTGCTCGATCAGGCTGCCGAGATCGTCAAGATAAGTCTGGGGGGTGTAGCTTTCGGCGTCGCGCGCATATTCGCTTTCTCCCCTGCCGCGGAGATCCACGCAGATAACCCGCCAATCCCCGGCAAAATGATTGGCCAAAGGTTCGAAATCGCGCGCATTGCGGGTCAGACCCGGAATGCAGAGCAGCGCCGGACGACCCGATGGACCGGCATAATCGCGGTAATGCAGGCTCAGCCCGTCGGGGCTGGTCCAGAACCGGTCTTCATAAGGCTTCGTCAATGCCGACACCCTTCCTTGGCGCAACGCCTTGCGCTGCCGAGCGATAATGCCCACTATCGCCAGATGCGAGAAGAACCGCAAGCGGCCCCCTACACACCCGATCCCCGAATTGCGGCCATCGCCGGCTGGATTGGCGAGCCTGTGGAAAGTGCCCCGTTCCCCGCTACTGTCCTGCGCTTCCGCAACCGGCGCTGGGACAAGGCGATCGGCCTCGATGATCTCGACGATGATCGCTGGATCGGCCATTTCGGGCGTTTCGAACCGCTGCCCGGAAATCTCCAAAACCCGCTGGCGCTGCGCTATCACGGCCATCAGTTCAGGGTCTATAATCCGGAAATCGGCGATGGCCGGGGCTTTCTGTTTGCGCAGATGCGCGATGCCCGGGGCCGCCTGCTCGATTGCGGCACCAAAGGGTCGGGCCAGACCCCATACAGCCGCTTCGGCGATGGCCGGTTGACCCTGAAAGGCGCGGTGCGCGAGATTCTGGCCACTGAAATGCTGGAGGCCCAGGGGGTCAATACCAGCAAGACGCTCAGCGTCATCGAGACGGGCGAGGCACTGGAGCGCAATGATGAGCCTTCGCCCACCCGCTCCGCCGTTCTGGTCAGGCTGAGCCATGGCCATATCCGCATCGGCACGTTCCAGCGGCTCGCCTCAATCGGCCAGACGCGCGAACTGGAAGAACTGGTCGAATATTGCCTTGCGACCTACCCCGGACCGCTCCCGCCGCAAGGCAGTCCCGATGCTGAAACCCCTGCCGTCATCCTGCTTCACCAGGCAGTCGAGCGCCTGGCCGATCTTGCCGCTTCCTATATGGTCTCAGGCTTCGTTCATGGGGTGCTCAACACCGATAATATGAACATTACGGGCGAAAGCTTCGATTACGGCCCATGGCGCTGGCTTCCCAAATGGGACCAGTTTTTCACCGCGGCCTATTTCGATCATGAAGGGCTTTATGCCTTTGGCCGTCAGGCAGAAGCGATATCATGGAACTGCGCCCAGTTGGCGATTGCTCTCAGTGGTCTTGCAGATACCAAGGCATTGGTGGCCGCACTCCAGCGGTTCGCCCCGCTTTATCAGGAAAATCTCTCTCGCCGTTTCCTCTGGAGGCTGGGGCTGCAACCGCGCAATCCGCAGGATGACATGGCTCTGGTTGTGGCGGCTGAGGCCTGGATGCGCGACCAGCATATTTCTCCCGACAGATTCTTTTTCGAACACCGCGCCGGTCGCAATGCCTCAGGCCCCCTGGCTCAGCTTATGGCCCGGCATGAGCTTTGCGAAGAGGACGATGCTTATTGGCACACCGAGGCCCCGCAATCGATGCTGATCGAGGAGGTAGAGGCCTTGTGGGCGCAGATCGACCAGCATGATGACTGGTCGGCGCTCGATGCGAAGATTCTGGCCATTCGCCAGATGGGGAGCGCCATGGGCGCTGTGCCTGTTCCGGCCGGCCACATCCAATAGCCGCCCCCATGATCCACAAGGTATAAAATTGCGGTCTTTGGTTAGCCGTCCTTAACATTTGCGCCCTATGCAGATCGTGTCATGGGCAGCCCTCAACTTCAACCAGACCTTGCTGTCGCCAGCGCGGACACGCTTGTCTCTTGCGAACCCGCAACGGGCGAGGTGCTATGGACAGGGAAAACCGGCGATCCGGCTGCCGCGGTGGACCGTGCGCGCCGCACATGGCCTGCCTGGGCCGCCCTGCCACTTGCCAATCGCATGGAACTGGTGCGCCGCTTCGGCAACGAGGTGCGCAAGGAGCAGGACCGCTTTGCCGAACTGATCGCCCGAGAAACCGGCAAGCCGCTGTGGGAAGCGCGCTCCGAGGTTGAAGGCGTGATCAACAAGGTCGAGGTGGCGATCCGCGCCTATGCCGAGCGATCCGCACAGCGCAAGCTCAACAGTGCGCTCAAGGGCACCGCGGCCGTGCGCCACAAGCCGCATGGCGTGCTGGTGGTGATCGGCCCGTTCAATTCCCCCGCAATTCTTCCGGCCAACCATATCCTTCCCGCGCTTATTGCCGGCAATGCGGTGATCTTCAAACCCAGCGAAAAGGCCCCTGCCTCGGGCGAGTTCCTGATCCAGTGCATGCATCGCGGGGGCATTTCCTCGGCCGTCGTCCAGATGGTCGCAGGCGGTCCACAAACCGGCATGGAACTGGCATCGCACCCCGATGTCGATGGCGTCTTGTTCACCGGATCTGCCCATTCCGGCATTGCCATCAACCGCAAGCTGGCCAGCAATCCGGGCAAGCTTTGCGCGCTCGAGATGGGCGGTAACAACCCGATCGTGGCGCTCGACACCCCGATCATCGCCGATGCGGCCCTGCTCATCATCCAGTCCGCCTTCACCAGTGCTGGCCAGCGCTGCACGGCGGCGCGGCGGCTGATCGTCAAGAACAGCATCTACGACCCGCTGATACAGGAAGTGAAGCGGCTGGCCGACCGGATCATTGTCGGCGCCCCCTTCGATGAGCCAGCGCCATTCATGGGGCCGGTCATCGATGTCGAAACGGCCGATCAGCTGGCCGAGAGTTTTCTCTATCTGCTGTCGCATGGGGGCAAGGCCATCAAGCATATGGGCCGTCCGAGAGGCGACGACCTGCCCTTCCTTTCGCCCGGCATTATCGACGTGACAGCCATTCGCGACCGGCCAGATGTCGAGCTGTTCGGGCCGCTGTTGCAGGTCATCCGGGTTGACAGCCTCGACGAGGCGATCGCGGAAGCCAACAATACCCGCTTCGGCCTCGCCGCATCGCTGATTGGCGGAACCCCGCAGGACTATAACCGTTTCTGGGCCAATATCAGGGCAGGCCTGATCAACTGGAACCGTTCGACCAACGGGCTGTCATCGGCCATGCCGCTGGGCGGGCTGGGTCTGTCCGGCAATCACCGACCCAGCGCCTATTATGCGGCCGATTATTGCGCCTATCCGGTGGCTTCCACCGAAATGGAGCAACCCCGCGCCACGGTTGGCGCAGGCTTCAAGGAAGCCTGAACCAGCCGCACTTCAGGAAGTCAGTCAACGGCAGCGCGAACCATCCCGGTCGATCGCACGCCCCAGCAATCCGCCGCCAAGCGCGCCAATCAGAGTGCCTACGCCTTTGTCGCCATAGCCGGCCACCTCATTGCCAACCACGCCGCCTACAACCGCACCGATCAGCAGGCCAGTAGTGCCATCGTCTCGGCGGCAGTAATAGCGGCCATCATGTCCGCGCCAGACCTGCCTGGGCCGATAATGATCGCCCCGGTAGCGGTCGGCATAATAACGGCCCTGATAGCGATAGCCGTCACGATAATAATCGCGCCCATGGCCGCGCCCATTGGACCAGCCATGATGATGACCGCGATCCCGGCCATGATTCCAGCTTTCGACCTGCTCTGCATGGCTGGCGCCTGCATGAGGAGCCGCCATTGCAGGCACGCTGCCTGTCGCAAGCATCGCTGCAATGGCACATGCGGTGGTTTTCCAAAAATTGCTTTGCATCGTTCATCTCCCTTTCGAGGCGGGCAAGTGGGAGTGACTCACTGTCCGATGCATTCATCTATATGCACCTCAAAATGAACGGGTGGCAACATGGCGTGCAGGAATGCGTTTTTCTGCTCCGTTCATCGCAATTTCCGTTCTATGAGCGGCCATGGACGCCCCGAAACCCTCTCAAGGATCAGGATTTGCGCTTGGCATGGGCGCCTATCTCATCTGGGGCATGCTGCCTGCCTATATGTTTCTGCTGCTCGCCATGCCTCCCATGGAGTTTCTGGGCTGGCGCGTTCTCTTTACAGTGCCGGTATGCCTGCTGCTGGTATTCCTGACAGGACAACGCACTGTGCTGGCCATGGCGCTGCGGTCGCGCCGCCTGCTTGCCGCCTTGCTGATGAGCGCCTGCCTCATCGGCGCCAACTGGGTCGTATTCATCCTCGCCGTCACTCATGGCCATGTCTATGCGGCGAGCCTTGGCTATTACATGATCCCGCTGGTCAATATCGTGATCGGCACATTATGGCTTCGCGAAAGCTTGAGCTTGCGCCAATGGTGCGCGGTGGCCCTGGCCACTGGCGGGGTTCTCATCCTTTTCACAGGTGCCCTTCAAACGCTCTGGATCAGCGCAGCCCTCTCTGCCACCTTTTCGCTCTATGGGCTGGTCCGCAAGCTGGCCCCGGTCGATTCGATTTGCGGGCTGACCATAGAAACCGGCCTCCTTGCCCTGCCCTCGGCTCTTTATCTGATCTATCTGAAGCAGTCCCATGGTCCGATCATGTTCGGGCAGGATTTCGACCTTACCATGCTGGTTGCCCTGTCCGGCATCGTCACTGCTGCACCGCTCATCATGTTCACCGCGGCCGCGCGCATGCTGCCTTATTCCTCTATCGCCTTTATCCAGTTCCTCTCTCCTTCTCTGATCTTCGTCCAGGGACTGCTGCTTTACCGTGAGCCATTGCACCCTGCGCAGATCTCAAGCTTCACACTGATCTGGATCGCGATTGCCCTGTTCTGCTGGGATATCCTTGCTAGGCGCCAAAAAGCAGACCTTGCTGACTAACCAGGGCATCGCACTTGGCGGTTGATTTATGGGCCAGGAACGCCACCTTGTCCGGCATGACTGCAACCCTGCTCCTCTCCCGCGCCATCATTCGCCTTTCACCTCTGCAACCAGAGGAAAGCGTGGCAGATTTCCTGCAGGGTCTGGTCACTCAGGACATCAAGGGCACCCTGCCCTGCTGGGCGGGCTTGCTCAGCGCACAAGGCAAGGTGCTGTTCGAGTTTATCGTCTGGGCCGATGGCGCAGACCTGCTGATCGATTGCGAGTCGTCGGCTGCATCCGGCCTGGTCAAACGGCTGAGCCTCTATCGTCTGCGCCGGGCCATCTCGATTGAAATCGATCCCACGGTTTCGGTTCACTGGAAAGCGGGCGAAGGCCCCTCGCCAGACCCCCGTCTCGCCGCTTTGGGCCAGCGCTGGCTGCAAGGCGCCAGCCCTGCCGAAGGGGCCGATGCGCAATGGCTGGCCCATCGTCTCAGGCTCGGCGTTTGCGAAGGACAAGCCGAACTGGGCGATGGCGAAACCTTGTGGCTGGAGGCCAATGCGGTGGAGCTGAACGGGGTGAGCTTTACCAAGGGATGCTATGTCGGGCAGGAAAACACCGCCCGGATGAACTGGCGCCAGAAGGTCAACCGCCGCCTTGTCGTGGTGCCGCTGAGCCGATCCGAGCCTTCGCGTCAGCGCATGGCCTATCCCGAACTGGAGCTGGCAATAGACCATTTGCGTATCGAAGACATACCGGCGGACATCAGGCCCGCATGGCTGGAGAGCGCCCTTTCAGACTAAGCCTTCGCCCGCAACAAGCGTTCCGAACAGCATCTCTGCATGCTCACGCGCATCGCCTCGCGGCACGGCAAGCACCTCGGCGAGCGAATCTCCCATCAACGCATCGCCCAGGGCGAGCAGGGCCAGCCGGAATGCAACCGAACGGCGTTCGGTGGTGCTCTTTCCATCCGGCGCACCCCCATCGACAATACCGGTGAAAAGATCGGTGAACCGGGCAAAAAAGTTCATATTCCCGGTAATCAGAAGCCAGGCGCATAATTGCGCCCCTCCCCCGGCGAAGGCATCGAACAGCGCATCGACCGTGTCACGCACGGTGCCAATGCCGGCGCGTCTCTTCTCCAGCGCTGCCTCCAGCCGCTTTTGCAGCTGTTTTGCGAGATGAAGCGTCAGCTCCTGGTGCAGTGCTGCGGCTGAACCGAAATGATGCAGGATATTGGAATGAGTCTGCCCGATCCGCGCCGCAACCGCTTTCAGCGTAACCGCCTGGGGTCCTTGTTCGACCAACAGCTCACTGGCCGCATCAAGCGCCATTTCCCGGCTTTGCGCAGATTGCAAGCGCCGCCGGGCCCTTGCAGGCCTGGTCCTGGCGCCTCTTGTGCCGCTCTTCGGTCCCTGTGCTATTGATATCTCGCAATGCTGTTCACGACGAATTGCGCCATGCAACAACCTGCCTAGACAGGAGGTGAACGAGGCTTATCAGGCAAGGCTAGGCGGCGTTCCGCGGGCTGGACAACATCGCTTCGCCTCTCAGCCCGGTCGCTGCCAGAGGGGGTTGATCCGCAGTTTCGCGCAACTGCGGCATGGGTGCGAACCGAACTTTCGGCAGAACCCCGATCCCGCAAGCCCTGGCTATGGCAGCAAGCGCAGCTGCAGCCTCGGCGCCGTAAGCCTCACCGCGATAGTGATGCATGATCCTGATGCGGATGGCCTTGCCCACATGGCCATCGACGATGGAGGCAAGGCCGATGACAGGCCCGCCCTTTTCTTCAGGCAAAATCACCATGAAGTGGCGGCCCGGCCTGCCATCAGCGATGACTGCATCGGCAGACTGCTGGTCCAGAACCCTGCAGACATCCTCCCGGTCTTCGGGAAAGGGCGGCCGCAAAAACAATCTCTTGCTGCGATGGAACATTGCGAACTCCTCTCGTCCCGCCCCACCCGCCTGTTAGGAACTGGGTGTGACAGCAATATTGCCGAATGCATGTCTTATTCGGCCAAACGGTCTGAGGGAGACGTGAAAAGAGGGAGACGGGCGGGGCCCTCTCCCTCTGTCGGCCGGACTGTCGTCCGGCGGGGCCACCCGTCTGGATGGCCCTGATATGCCATCCGTTTATTCGGCTGCGACGGCTACGTCGACCGAGACATATTTGCGGCTGAGCTTGCCGTCATGGAAGCGCACGCGACCATCGACCAGCGCAAACAGCGTGTGGTCCTTGCCCATGCCGACATTGGCACCGGGATAAACCTTGGTGCCGCGCTGACGGATGATGATGTTGCCGCCAACGACTTCCTGGCCGCCGAACTTCTTTACGCCGAGACGACGACCCGCGGAGTCGCGACCATTGCGGGATGAACCGCCTGCTTTCTTATGTGCCATTGTCTTCTACTCCGCAGTCTTACTTGTCTTCGGCCTTGGCTGCCTTCTTGGCCGGAGCCTTCTTGGCAGGTGCCTTCTTGGTCGCAGCAGCCTTCACGGGTGCGGCTTCCTGCAGCTTGTCGTCGGCCTTGGGAGCTACCCCCTTCGCCGGTTCGTCAGCGGCGGCCTTGGCCTTCTTGGCCGGGGCCTTGGCGTCGCCGACCGAAAGGATGCGCAGCAGGGTCATCTGCTGGCGATGGCCGTTCTTGCGACGATAATTGTGGCGGCGGCGCTTCTTGAAGACGACCACCTTCTCGCTCTTCGCCTGAGCGATGATTTCAGCCGAAACCGTGACCTTGCCCGCATCGACGAGATCTCCGCCATCGCCAGCGAGCAGAACGTCGCTCAGCGTGATGGTTTCGCCGGATTCGCCGGCCAGCTTCTCAACCGCGATCTTGTCTCCGGCGGCAACCCGGTATTGCTTGCCGCCCGTGCGCACTACTGCGAACATGGTATTCGTTTCCGTTCAATTTGCTGTGTCGCGCCGTTCCCTGCGAAATTCTCCGAGAGATCAACACGCCGAAGCCCCCACAAGCATGGGGGCACCGGAAAGATGGGTGCCGTTAGGCAAAAGGCCGCCCGCTGTCAACGGCGTAAAGCCTCATGCCAGGCTTTCCTGCCCCCTGCCCCGCCAATCATGATCATCGTCGCAAAGACTGGCAAGGCTCTGGCGCGACGGGCGCACCGTGCTATGGCGCAGGAATGACCTTATCGCCACAGCCCCGCTTGCTTGCCCTTGTTGCACTTGCCGCAGCTCTGGGGGCCTGCAGCACTCGCGATACAGGCAAATATCCCTCTCTGGCCCTGCGCGATGTAGAACGAATCACGGGCAGCGCTGAGCCGGTTGAGCCCGAAATTCTCCCGGAAACGCCGGTTGCACCGGGCAAGGAGCTTTCTGCCCGTATCGATCAGCTCTCCGGACAGGCCCGCTTGTCGCATCAGCGTTTCCTTGCAGCCCTTCCGGCAACCCGTAGCGCGGTATCCGGTTCAACCGGTGCAGCGGTCGCCAGCGAAGCATGGGCGAGAGCGGAAGCCGCGCTGGGCGCACTCAGGGCTGCGCGCAACCCGACGCTTGTCGCCCTGGCCGATCTGGACGCGCTTTATGTGGCCTCGGAAATGGAGGTGGGGGCTGCAGATGCCCTGTTTGCCGCGCGCAATTCCGTCGCCGCTCTGGTCAGCCAGCAGGACCAGGCGATCACCCTGCTTGAGGAAAGCATTCCAATAGAAGAAGGCACGGGCCAAAAAGAAGGCGCGGGACTGCCCGAAAGCAGCCCCGCGCAGGCGGGAGAGATCAGCGGGGGCTAGCCGCTGACGAAGGAACTGATAACGAGGACGGCCAGCCCCCAGCAGAAGATCAGAATGGGAAGCGTCAGGACCTGCGCTGCGGCTTCGCTGGCGGCAAGCGGGCCGGTATGCGTCTGGATGCCCCTGCCCTTGAAGCGGCCCCAGTCGATCGCGCGCTGGCCGCTGTCCGGCTTCATGGTCGCCCAGATATAGGGGATGATGAAGCCACCGATGATCGACACGGCAAAGACGATCATCGGGATGACGAGCTGCGCAGTGCCGAAGGCGGCGGTCATGATGGCGAGGAAGCCCAGATAGGAGCCCACGGTCACCCCATAGAGCGAGGGCGGCAGGTGAAAGCTGCGATCAACAACGACCGAACCCTGTTCCGAAAGGTCCTGATCCGTTCTGACAGAAGCGACGGCAGCCACTTCTTCCCTGGTCATACGCATCGACATTGGAACATCTCCCTGCTGCTGGCCACGCGGACCTCTTGCCCGACAGGGTGTGCCATCGCTTGCGCCTTGCTGGTTTGACCGCCGTCAAATTTCGCAGGGATTATTTTTCAGGAGGATTTCTCTGCCGACCAGCGGGCCAGATCGGCATGGTCTTCGGCCCGCGGTTCGATCCAGCGCCAGCCATCGGGGCGTTTCTCGCGTTTCCAGAACCAGGCGTCGCTCTTGAGATGGTCCATCACGAAATCGACCGCTTCTATAGCGGCGCGGCGATGGATGGCGGCGGCGCAAACCAGCACGATCGCATCGCATGGCCGGACAATTCCGGTGCGATGCAGCATCAGCAATCCAAGGATATCCCATCGCGCCAGCGCAGTTTTCGCCAGTTGCTCCATCCCAGGAAGGGTGAGCGGCGCATAATGCGACAATTCGAGACATTCGACATCGCCACCGGGCCTGACCTTGCCAGCAAATGTGGCAATTCCGCCCGCCTGCGGGTGCGCCATGGCGAAACGGTCGACTTCGGCACCCGGGTCAAACGGGCTGGCCAACAGGCGGACATCGCTCATGCTCATCGCCGCTGCTCAGCCCCCGCTGACCGGCGGCAGAAAGGCGATTTCATCCCCATCGCCGGCGCAAAGTGCTGTCTTGTCGGCCAGCAGCGCCCCGTTCAGGGCAATTCGCACCTTGTCGCACACGATTTCGGCGCGCAGTTCCGGTTCCATCCTGGAAAGAACCCCGTCCCAGTCCAGCCGGGCCTCGACCTCCCACTGCTGCGATGCAGCCCCTGCCAGATCGGCCAGCTTGCCGAGATAGAGCAGTTGCAGCGCCATGGCTCAGCCGCCCGTCAGCGACATGGTGCGCGGCTGGGCCGGCGATTCGCCGCGCTGCTCAATGCGAAAATGGTGCCGTTCGGGCTTGATTCGCATGGCAAGGTCCAGCGCCTCGGCCAGGCGCGCCTGCGGATCGTCCGATCTCAGCGCGTCGCGCAAATCGACCCGCTCCGAACCGCCCAGGCAGGCATAAAGCTGGCCTGTGGTGGTGACACGGATGCGGTTGCATCCATCGCAGAAATTATTGGTGAGAGGGGTGATGAAGCCCAGCCTGCCGCCTGTCTCGGCAATATCGACATAGCGAGCCGGCCCGCCGGTGCGATGCACGCTTGGGGCAAGCGTCCACAGGCTCTCCAGCCGTTCCTTCACCCCGCTCAATGGCAGATAATGATCGATCCGGTCTTCATCGACATCGCCCAGCGGCATCACCTCGATCAAGGTGACGTCATGGCCTTCGCCATGCGCCCAGGCGACGAGTTCGGGCAGTTCCTCCTCGTTCAAACCCTTGAGCGCCACCGTGTTGATCTTGACCTTCAACCCTGCCGCTTTCGCCGCCGCGATACCCTCCAGAACCTGTGCCAGCCGATCACGACGCGAAAGACGCGCGAACAAGGCCGGGTCGCGGGTGTCGAGCGACACATTGATCCGCCGGATACCGGCATCGGCCAGTTCGTGGGCAAGACCGGCAAGCTGGGTGCCGTTGGTGGTGAGGGTCAGCTCTTCCAGCCCGCCCTGCCCGCCAAGCTGGCGGCCCAGCGCCCGGATCAGCTCCATCACATCGCGCCGGACCAGAGGCTCGCCGCCGGTGATGCGGATTTTCCTGATTCCCCGTGCAATGAAGCCAAGCGAAAGCCTGTGCAACTCCTCCAGGCTCAGCACTTCGCTGCGCGGCAGGAACTGCATCTTTTCCGGCATGCAATAGGTGCAGCGCAAATCGCACCGGTCTGTCACCGACAGGCGCAGATAGGTGATCGGCCTGTTGAACCCATCGACCAGAGGGCGATCAACATGAGAGGGCGTTTGGCTCATCATGACATTGTGCCGCATAGGCGCTCGCTTGGCCAGAGCCCATGCCAGCCCTCAGGCGGTTTCGAGCAACTGGCCGGTCACGCCCGGCGCATCGGCCAGCCAGGCAATCATCCGGTCTATGCGCCCTGCATCATCGCCCGCAACGCAATTGATGCGCACAGGACGATGGGCGCGCGCCAGTTGCTGAACCGCTGCGCGGCGCCATCCGGCATGGTCATAGGCTGCCCCCGGCAACACCAGCACCAGCGCGCTGATGCCCGGCCCCAGCGCGGCCTCGATCGTTGGCAAATGATGCCGATAGAAATGGCTGGCCGCCGCTTCTGCCGCCTCGGGCAAATCATCGAAGCGAAGCTGCTTCTGCATGAGGCTCAGCGCCGCTCGCGCCGCAATGTTATGCCGATTTTCTCGTTACCCTCGGCAATCGCCAGCTTGACGATCTTGACGCTCACATGGTCAACCCGCGCGTCCTGCAGAAACAGGGTCTCGCAGATATGATCGCCAAGGGCTTCGATCAGCTTGAAATGCACCCCCTGGGGCAGAGCCTTTGTCGCTGCAAACTTCAGATCCATGTAATTCTTGCTGGCAGCAAGCGGAGTATCGGGAGCGAAATGCGCTGATGGCTTCAGCCCCACCTCGATCGAAATCCGCAAGGGCTGCGGCTTTCCCGTCTCCTCGGAATAGATGCCGGTGAGCACATCGGTTTCGATGTCGTCAAACTGGAGTATCAGCGAATCAGCCATTGGCACTCTCTAACCCGGATTTGACCAGCGCGCGAAGATCGCGGTGGGCAGCAGGCGGCCGCCCTCCCCCTCTTCACGCACGGCCAGATCGCCATGTTCGATAGTGCCGGGAAGATCGGCGAAGATTTCGGTCAGCAACCCGGCCAGCGCCAGCGAACTCATCCGCACCGCGTAAACCGTGAGGAACAGGAAGCGGCTGTCGGCATCGAGCAGCTTGCGGCAATCGGCAATGAGGCCGGGCAGCCCTTCTTCCAGCCGCCACACCTCGCCATCCGGCCCGCGTCCGAATTTGGGCGGATCGAGGATGATGCCGTCATAACGCCGCTCTCGCCGCACTTCGCGCGCGGTGAACTTGCCCGCGTCGTCGACCAGCCAGCGCACCGGGCGATCCGCATGGCCGGAAAGTGCAGCATTCTCACGCGCCTGCGCCACTGATTTCTTGGAGGCATCCACATGGGTGACCGGCCCGCATTGCGACAGCGCCAGGGTGCCAACGCCCGTATAGCCGAACAGGTTCAGCGTCGCGGCGTCCGGCTTCCCCTCCAGCTGTCCACGCATCCAGTCCCATACAGGCGCCATGTCGGGGAAGAAACCGAGATGGCGAAACGGGGTGCATTGCGCGGTGAAGCGGACGTCACGCCATGAAAGCGGCCAGCCTACTCGCGGGACCGGCTGATGAAACTGCCAGCGCCCGCCGCCATCCTCGTCAGAGCCGGGCACGAATTCGCCATGCGCATCCCAGTCAGCCAGGCGCGGGCTCCACAAAGCCTGCGGCTCGGGACGGATGAAACGACAGGAGCCGTAGCGTTCGAGTTTACGGCCATCGCCGCTATCGACCAGTCCGTAATCGGCCCAGCCCGCGCCTGAGAGGATCAGCGTATCGGCGGCGAGGTCCGCCATCAGCCCTTCGGCGTCGCGTGGCCCGCGACATAATCGGCAACAGCGGCATAGTCGCCAGCAAGCCGTGCATAGCGTTCTTCGCGCTGGAACAGATCACCTACCCGCGCAGGCAGCGCGGGGCGCTGGCCGGTTGCCTGCTCTACCGCATCGCGGAACTTGGCGGGATGGGCTGTCGCCAGAGTGACAACCGGGACCGATTTGTCGATGCCCGAAGCCCGCGCGGCATGAAGGCCGATCGCGGTGTGCGGGTCGATCACCTGCCCGCAATGCTCATGCGCCCAGCGCATAGCCTGGTTCATTTCGTCAGCGTCAGCCCGCGCGCTGGAAAAGGTACTTGCGGCCCCTTCACGCTGGGCATTGGTGAGGCGCATGGCCTTTGTAGCTTCAAAGCCCGCCATCTGTTCGGCCAGAACCTTGCCATCGCGCCCGCCGACATCGAAGAGCAGCCGCTCGAAATTGGAGCTGACCTGGATGTCCATCGAAGGGGCGGCGGTGGGCGTCACCGTGCCTTGCGAATAATCGCCCTGGCTGAGCGCGCGGTGCAGGATATCGTTGACATTGGTGGCGACGATCAGCAGTTCGACCGGCAAGCCCATCTGCGCT
>CAZWEY010000028.1:0-19828 GCA_964632055.1 uncultured Sphingomonadaceae bacterium | reverse complement strand
TCGGCGCTGGCTTCGACCAGGCCAAGGATCTTCTTCTGGGCAGGCCAGATGATGAACCACACGTTGAAGGCCATGAGCAGAGCCATCCACATGCCGATGCCGATCAGCTTCACATTGCCTTCGCCCGACAGCGAGAGGGCTTCATGCAGATAACCGCCGAGATGAGCGATGCCCAGGCCGGTGAACACGGTGAAAGCCGCGGCCCAGCGGAAGAAGAACAGCACCTTGGGAGCGATATGCCCGGTGATGGCGCCTTTCTGTTCGGCGGGGATTGCCGTCATGGTCGGCACCTGAACGAAGTTCAGATAATAGAGCAGGCCGATCCACAGCACGCCGAAGAACAGGTGCGCCCAGCGCAGCACTGAATTGAGGTCAAGCGGCGCGCTGGGCGCGAAGCTGACCATGATCGCAATGGCAAGGGCAAGGCCCAGCGCCAGCACGAGATGGAGATTTCCGAAGAGTTTAGCCATTTATTCCCTCCTGTTACGTCCCGTAGTTACATGTGCCCCGACGGAGGGCAGGGAGTGAGCAGGATAATAGGGTTACAAACGCGAAAGGCAATTGCGCGTTAGCCTCAAAGCTGTGGAGGCGTATGTTCCGCTTCGGTCTCACCTTCATCACCCAGGCCATGCCGCAAAAGCATCGGTATTTGCGAGAAGGTGAAGAGGAAGGAGGCCGGAATGAACACCCAGAGCTTGGCCGCCAGCCAGTCGCCAAAGCTCATGAAATGGCGCAGACCTTCATTGGTTGCGGCCAGCACCACGAAAAACAGCCCCCAGTTGCGTGACAGTTTCATCCAGCCCGCATCGTCCAGACCTTCGAATGCCCCGCCCAGCAAGACCTTGAGCAGCGCCTTGCCACGCCATACGCCGATCAGCAAAGCGGCAGCGAACAGGAGATAGATCACTGTTGGCTTGATCTGGACATAGAACGGGTCGTGCAGCCAGATGGTGAGCAGGCCGAAGCCGACGATGAGCGCGGTCGACAGCCACAGCATCGGTGAAACATGGCCCAGCCGCCAGTGCGACACGCCCAATGCGGCCAGTGCGGCCACGATGAATGCGCCGGTGCCCCGGATGACAGCCGCAACCTCGCCCAGCGCGTCTTCCTTGTCGGCGGGCGAGAAATGCCGGTAGACGAGAAAGAACACCAGTAATGGGCCGTAATCGACCATCAGGTTGAGCAGCCCCGATTTCTTTTTTGCCTCGGCCATCAGGCAATCCCCGCAATCACGCGCGCGACAAGATCGGGGTCGAAGGGGCGCAAATCGTCCATCGTCTCGCCCACGCCGATGGCATGGATCGGCAGCCCATATTGCTGCGCCGCCGCCACCAGAACGCCGCCGCGCGCGGTGCCGTCAAGCTTGGTCATGATCAGGCCGGTCACCCCTGCCACCTCCTTGAAGATCTGGATCTGCGACAGCGCATTCTGCCCGTTGGTGGCATCGAGCACCAGCACCACATCATGCGGCGCTTCAGGGTTGAGCCGACCCAGCACGCGGCGGATCTTGGACAGCTCGTCCATCAGCTCGCGCTTGTTCTGAAGGCGGCCCGCAGTATCGACGATGAGCACGTCCGTGCCGCTTTGCGTCCCCTGCTTCACCGCGTCGAACACGATGGAGGCCGGGTCGCCCCCTTCCGGCCCCTTGACGATGGGAACGCCAAGACGCTCGGCCCAGACCGTCAGCTGGCCGATGGCAGCGGCGCGGAACGTGTCGCCCGCGGCCAGCATCACCGAATAATCTTCTTCCTGGAACAAATGCCCCAGCTTGGCGATGGTGGTGGTCTTGCCGCTGCCATTGACGCCGATCACCAGAACGACCTGCGGGCGGGGAAAGGCGGTGATTTCGAGCGGCTTTGCCACCGGGCGCAAGATGGCGGCGATTTCCTCGGCCACGGCTTCTTTGAGCCCTTGCGCGTCGATTTCCTTGCCAAACCGCTTTTCCGCAAGGCTTGCACGGATGCGGGCGGCGGCGGCTGGCCCCAGATCGGACAGGATCAGCGCGTCTTCCACATCGTCCAGCGTGGCATCGTCGAGCCGGGTGGTGCCGACAATGCCGGTCAGGTTTTCGCTGAGGCGTTCGGAGGTTTTGCGAAAGCCGCCAAAAAGGCGCTCGGTCCAGCTGGGCTTGGTCATGACAACAGGCCCTTAGCGACTTCGCGCGGGGTGATCGACAGGATTGTTCCGCGTGGCGTCCCTTCGGGCAGGATGACGCCTGCGAAATTTTCCGCATGGCCCGTCCCGCCGGCTTCGGCCAGCACGCTCAGCTCCTGCCCGACGAGGCTTTGCAGCCATCCTTGCCGTATTTCGCTTACCTCTGCGCGCAATTCGGCGGCGCGGCTCTTGATGATCGCCTTGTCCACTTGCGGCATTCTCTCGGCTGGGGTGCCGGGGCGGTGGGAATAGGGAAAGACATGCCCATGCACGATCTGTAGATCGCGGATGATGGCCAGGCTGTTGGCGTGCATGCTGTCTGTTTCGGTCGGGAAACCGGCGATGATGTCAGCGCCGATCGCAATATCGGGCCGCCTTGCGCGCAGGCGCTCTACCAGATGCAGCGCGTCGGCGCTGGTGTGGCGACGCTTCATGCGTTTCAGGATCAGGTCGTCGCCCGATTGCAGCGAGAGATGCAGATGGGGCATCAGCCGCGGCTCGCTGGCGAACAGTTCGAACAGTTCCGGGTCGATCTCGATCCCGTCCAGCGAAGACATTCTGAGCCGGGGCAATTGGGGGAAGCGATCGAGAATGGCGCGCACCAGCCGCCCAAGCGGCGGTGCATCGGGCAGGTCGTGGCCCCATGACGTCACATCCACGCCCGTCAGCACCACTTCCTTCGCGCCGGCTTCGAGCTGGCGTTCGACCTCTGCCAGCACCTGGGCAATGGCGAGCGAGCGGCTGGCGCCCCGGCCTTGCGGGATGACGCAGAAGGTGCAGGCATGGTCGCAGCCATTCTGCACGGTGACAAAGGCGCGGGTGTGCTTTTGCGGAACAGGGGAGGGCGCAGGCGCAACATTCCATGCGCGCGGATCGAGCTTGTCGGCATTGGCGATGACCCCGTCCACCTCCGGCATGGCGGAGATTTGCACCCGCTCGATCTCGGCGGCGCAGCCTGTCACCAGCAGCCGTGCGCCGGGGTTGCGGCTGCGCGCGCGGCGGATCGCTTGCCGGGTCTGGCGCACAGCCTCGGAAGTGACCGCGCAGCTGTTGACGATGACCAGATCGCTCTCGCCAGCAACCAGCGCGCCGATCGTCTCGCTTTCAGAGAGGTTCAACCGGCAGCCGAGCGAGATGACTTCGGCAGGGACGGGCTTGCTCATAAGAAATCGGCAGGATCGAACGATCCGCGAAAGCTCTCGGCGGCAGGGCCGGTCATGGTGATGCGGTTGTCCGCACCCCATGCAATATCGAGCGGGCCGCCGGGAAGCTGCACTGTCACCCTGCGGTCGGCCAGCCCGCGCCGCATGGCGGCAATTGCGGTTGCGCAAGCCCCGGTTCCGCACGCTCGCGTCAGGCCTGCGCCGCGTTCCCATACCAGCAGGCGGATCAGCTTGCGGCTTTCCACGGTGCACAGATTGACGTTGACCCGCTCGGGAAACAGCGGGTCGGTCTCGATCAGCGGGCCGAGACGGGCAAGATCGAGCGCATCGCAATCGGGCATGAAGAAAACCACATGCGGATTGCCAACATTGACGGCGGCCGGGTTTTCCAGATCTTCCCAGCCCACCGGCATGGCCAGTGTGTCCATCGCATAGGCAAGCGGGATTGTCTCCCAGTCGAAACGCGGCTCTCCCATGTCGACGGCAATGCCATCCCCATCGGGCTGGGCCATGATGATGCCGCCATCGGTCTCGATCCGGGCTGGCGCCCCGTGCAGCAGCCCGACCGCCCGGCTGGCATTGCCGCAAGCGCCCACTTCGCCGCCATCGGGGTTGAAGATGCGCATGCGAAAATCGGCGATGCGCGAGGCCTCCAGTACTATCAGCTGGTCGCAACCGATGCCGGTATGCCGGTCGGCCAATGCGCGTGCCAGATCGGCGCTGATCGCCGGCAGGGTAGCGCTGCGTCCGTCGAGCACGACGAAATCATTGCCGAGACCGTGCATTTTGATGAAATCGACATGCATGGCCTGCGCTTAGGAGTTTGCCGGGCAAATCACAATGGGCCCTGCGCGAGGACCTCTTGCGGCATTCAGCCTGCCCGGGCGGAACGGCTGTTGTGAGCGGCCTTGGTATCCGGCAGGGAATCCTGCACCAGCAGGCTCTGGCCTGCCAGCCATTCCAGCGTGGTCCGGGCGTCCTGAGGCTTGCCATAGAGGAAGCCCTGACCCTTCAGGTCCCCCATGGTTTGCAGCAAGGCATGGACTTCCTCCGTCTCGATCCCCTCGGCCGTGATCGGCATGTCCAGTCCGCGACCGATCGAGACGATCGCTTCGACCAGACGCGGATTGGCGTCATGGTCCATCAGCTCCATGACGAAGCTGCGATCGATCTTGATCTGGTCGAAAGGCAGGGTGCGCAGCTGGTGAAGGCTGGAATAGCCGGTTCCGAAATCATCGAGACTGATGCGGATGCCCTGGTTCTTGAGGCTGGTAATGACCGAGCGGACCGCGCCGATATTTTCGTGCAGGCAGCTTTCGGTAATCTCCACATCGAGCCGGTTGGCCGGGAATCCGTAATCGAGCAACTGGCGCAGCAATTTCTGGGCAAACCATGGGTCGCGCAGCTGCAGCGGCGAAATATTGACCGAGAGGATGAGTGATGGGTGCCAGGCCTTGGCGTCTTCCAGCGCCTGGGCGATCAGCAATTCCGAGAGGTTCGCAATCAAGCCGATTTCCTCGGCAATCGGAATGAACAACTCGGGGCTGACCATGCCCATCTTGGGCGAATTCCAGCGGGCCAGCATTTCGAAACCCATCAGCCTGCCCGATTTCAAGTCCATTTGCGGCTGGTAATAGGGGATGAATTCACCCTGCGAGATGCCCTGCCTGATGCCCGTTTCGAGATCGTTGCGCAGCCTGAGGTCGCTTTCCATGCGTGGCTCGAACCACACGATCGTATTTCGGCCCTGCCGCTTGGCATGATACATCGCGATATCGGCACGGTTGATCAGCTGGCCTGCCAGTTTTTCGAGAGCAGCCCCGTCTTGGGGAATGTCACAATCGAGGCTGGATACGATTCCGATCGATACCGAAGCATCGAGCAGCAGCTGGCCTTTCTCGATGGGTTTGGCCAGTTGCGAGCGGATCTGCTCTGCAATTTCGTCGATGCGTTCGCGCGCGGCCGGGTGATAGGGCACCACGCAGGTGAACTCGTCGCCGCCCAGCCTTGCCACCAGAGCCTCTTGCGGCGTGGCGCGCTTCAGGCGGTTTGCCAGTTCGCGAAGCACATGGTCGCCGATATCATGTCCGTTGATATCGTTGATCTTCTTGAAATTATCGAGATCGAGCATCATCACCGCGACCGCCTGGCCTACCTTGGAGCATTGGGTCAGCATCCGGCCCGTGACGACAGGAATGCTACGCCGGTTGAACAGGCCGGTAAGCGGATCGGTCAGGGCGAGACGGCGTGCGGCGGCTTCGGCTTCGCGGCGGTCGTTGCTCTCCTGACGCAGCTCGACATAGCGCCGCCAGCCAAACAGGATGAGAGCGATATTAAGCAGCAGTGCGGCTGAAAGGGCGTTGTCCGGCCCGGAGCTGCGACCTAGCCAGGCAGAGATGATCTGGGGCATGACGGTGCCGCCTGTGCCCACGAACATGAGCAATGCGGCCACAGCAATGCCGATAACGACGATATCGACCTCGACTCGCGTGGCCTGGCTCTGTCCCTCGGGACTATCCTCGTGCAGATCCCAGTTCTCGTCCAATTTCCTGCCCCCGCTGGATGGTGCGCGGGGCGACCATGGCAGGGCGGGCTGAAATTTCGGTTAAGCTTGTACCGGGCTATCGGGTGCATTGCGCAAGCCTATCTCTGCCAGCCTTTGCTGGAGAAACTGGTCGGCTGTGATGATGGCGGGAAAGGCATCGGGGTGGGCCTCGTCGATGCAGCAGGAAAGTGTGCGAAGCGGAAAATCGCTGCGCAGGTGCAGGAAGAAGGGCATGGAATAGCGACTGACACCTTCCCTTGCATCTGCCGGATTGCGGACGCGGTGAGTGGTTGAGGGCAGGCGGTTGTTGGTCAGGCTTTGCAGCATGTCGCCAATATTCACCACCAGCGCGCCGGGCGGGGGAGACAGGCCAACCCAGCTCCCGTCCTGATCGAACAGCTCCAGCCCGGCTTCTTCTGCGCCCAGCAACAAGGTGATGATATTGATGTCTTCATGGGCCTGCGCCCTGATTGCCTCTCCCGGATCGCCTGTGATCGGTGGGTAATGCAGCAGCCTGAGCACCGAATTGCCATCGGCAATGGCGGGGACGAACCAGTCCTCCTCCAGTCCTAATCCTATGGCGATACGCGACAATATCGCTGCGCCCGCCCTGTCGAACTGATGAAACAGCTTGGTAAAGCAGGCCTCAAAGCCTGCTGGCTTATCGGGCCAGATGTTGGGCGGCATGGATGGTGAGACAAGCGGGTGTCCGGCGGGCAGATCGCGGCCAATATGCCAGAATTCCTTGAGGTCATGGGCACGCGCGCCCTTTGCGATTTCGCTGCCAAAAGGGGTATAGCCGCGCGCGCCTGCATTGGCGGGGTCATGATAGCGCAGCTTTTCCGCCGTGGGCATGGCAAAGAGATCGCGGGTCAGCCGCCAGCCTTGCTCGATCAGCGCAGGCTCGATCCCGTGATCGCAGACCATGGCAAAACCGGATTCGGCAAAGCTTCGCCCGATTGCTTCGGCAAAACCTTGCGGGTCGTCGTTCAGGGAAAGGACGGGCAGGGATAGAACGGGGAGAGTGCGCTTCGCCATGTGGTCCTTGATCGTTTGAGCGGCTATGGCCGATGCAGGTGTAGTGAAACCGGAGCGCGCGCATGTCGAAAAAGCTGTGGCTGATGAAATCGGAGCCTGACGCTTATAGCTGGGACGATCTGGTGGCCGAGGGCGAGGGCACCTGGGACGGGGTGCGCAACCATCGCGCAGCCAATAATCTGCGTGCGATGGCGGTGGGCGATCAGGCCTTTTTCTATCATTCCAATATCGGCAAGGAGATCGTCGGCATTGTCGAAATTTCCGCCTCGGGACTTGCCGATCCGACCGACCTGGAAGGAAAATGGGCGGCGGTCAAGGTGAAGCCGGTGTGCAAGCTCGCCCGTCCGGTCACTCTGGCACAGATCAAGGCGACACCGGAGCTGGCGGAAATGGAGTTGCTGCGGCTTTCCCGCCTTTCGGTGGGTGTTGTGCTGAAGGAAGAATGGGATCGCATCCTGACCATGGCCGAAGGTTAACCCGCCTGCTTAATGTCCCGGCGCTGGACAGTGTGAAAACGCAAGCCTGAGCGGGCTTTCCAATGGTTAGCATGGCGTTAAGACGGCGGCCATGCGCAGATCCCTGGTACTTTCCGATGAAGCCGCCCGCCACCCGTTCCGGGCTTCCTTGCCGCCTCATGTCCGCAAGGGGCAGGGGGATGCGGCGTCACAAGGATGGCGGCTGAACCGCCATGATGTGCGGCTGTTTCTCGCAACCTATCTGTCGGGCAGCCTGGCTGCGCTGATCTTTCTTTTCTAGCTCCGGGCTAGCCGCTCCTCGCGCAGCAGAAGCTGGGCAAGCCAGGCCGACAGACCGCACATCGCGGCGCTGAGCAGGATCTGGTCGACGATGCCAACGCCTGCCCAGCTCAGTGTGGCGGCAATCAGCGCGCCGCCGACCATGGCGCCTGAATTGACGATATTATTGGCAGCAATGGTGCGCGCGGCATTGGCCGGATCAACCTTGGTGGTGAGAAAGGCATAAAGCGGCACGACAAACATGCCGCCGGCAATGGCGATCAGGAGGAGGGTCGCCAGAAGAACCAGAGCCAGCGGATGGGCAAGGAAATCAGGGACTGCTAGCAGGCCATGATCGGCGCTATTATCCCACGCGCGACAGACCAGATAGAAAGCCGCGACAAAAACGCCCATCAGGCTCACTGAAACAGGCGCGAAGCGGGCCGATACATCGCCTTTGAGCAGCATGTTGATCGACATCGAACCGATCGCCACGCCGATGGAAAAGATCACCAGGAACAGGCTGGCGACTTCCTTGCTGGCATGAAGCACATTCTTGGCCAGCGGCGGGAACTGGATGAACAGCACCGTGCCGATGGTCCAGAAGAAGCTGATGGCGAGGATTGCAAAATAGACTTCGCGGATATGCATGGTGTCGCGCACCAGCCGGACCGAAGCGCGCAGGATGTGGTGATCTATCGGTTGTTCACCTTGCTGCGGCGGCGCATCGGGAACAGAGCGGCTGACCCAGTAGCCGACGAGAGATGTCAGGAAAACAGCAAGAGCCGCCACCTCTGCATCGATCCAGCCAGCCAGAATGGTTCCGGCGAGTATCGCGATATAGGTGCCCGCTTCGACCAGGCCGGTTCCGGCGAGGACTTCGTTTTTGTGCAGATGTTGCGGCAGGATGGCGTATTTGATCGGCCCGAAAAAGGTGGAATGCACCCCCATGGCGAACAGCGCCGCCAGCATCAGCGGAATGGCGAGCGAGGTGGTGAAATGGCCCGACCAGGCGAGGAACAGCCCGGCGCCCCCGCATCCCATGATGCCGATTTCGGCCAGCTTGACAGCACGGATGATGCGCGCCTTGTCGCGCATGTCTGCGAGTTGCCCGGCCAGGGCAGAAAGCACGAAGAATGGCAGGATGAACAGGCCCGAGGCAATGGCGCTGAAACGGGCCTCTTCGGATTCGGAGCTGTAGACGCTGTAAACAACGAACAGCACCATGGCGTTCTTGTAGAGGTTGTCGTTGAACGCATTGAGCAGCTGGGTCACGAACAGAGGCAGGAACCGGCGGCTGGCGAGCAGGTGCGTAGAAGTTGTCATAATCTCCGGCTGGAAGGCTTCCGGGTGATGCCTGCCATAGACGCATAAGACCTGCGGACAAGGGCGAAGCAGTGCTTTTGCACGGCTAACGACCGCGCTAGGAAGATTTGCATGTTGAACTTGCCCAATATTCTGACCCTGTCACGCATATTGGCGGTCCCCCTGCTGGCCGCGCTGCTATGGTGGCCGCAATGGGCCGTGGGCTATCTCTGCGCCTTCGGCCTGTATTGCCTGATGGGGATCACCGATTATTTCGATGGCTATCTGGCCCGCTCGCAAGGGACTGTCTCGAAACTGGGCGTGTTTCTCGATCCGATTGCTGACAAGATCATGGTTGCCGCGGTCATTCTGGTGCTGACCGGGCAAGGGGTATTGCGCGGGCCCTATGTGGGCGACATGCATGTGATCGCCGGGCTGATCATCCTGATCCGCGAGATAGCGGTTTCGGGCCTGCGCGAATTTCTGGGCGGTTTGCGGGTTTCCATACCTGTGAGCCGGCTGGCCAAATGGAAGACCGCCTTCCAGATGATTTCACTGGGCGCCCTCATTCTGGGGCGCGGACTGCCGCAATGGATGGTGCCCTTTGGCACCATTGAGATCAACCTGCCTCACACCGTGGGTCTCGCCACGCTCTGGGCGGCGGCGGTGCTGACCGTGATCACCGGATGGGATTACCTCCGGGTCGGCCTGAAGCACATGGATTGAGTCTTCCCGTGTTCCGGAATGGACGAAAAGCGCTCTAAAGAATGAAATCGCCCGCTGCGAGGGCCTTGGTTCCATCCAGCCGGATCCAGAAATCAGCCATACCGTCGCCATCGGTGTCGCCCTGGGCATAGGTGTTGCCGGCGATCTGTTCATAGCGCAGCTGGCCCGCCTGCCCGCCAAAGGCGGATGTGCCGATGAAGGTGAAGGCGTCATCGACTGCACTGTTGGTATTGGCGTCGACCAGGGCCAGGCTGATCCGGTCGCCCTGAACCCGGCTGAAATCGGTGATCCGGTCGGATGTGTTGTCTGTCATCCCGGCAAAATCAGCATCGTCGAAGATGAAGCGGTCTGCCCCGGTTCCACCTGTAACGACATCCTTTCCGCTCCCGCCATAGATCTGGTCGTTGCCGGCTCCGCCAATCAGCCGGTCTCCTCCGGCAAGCCCGATCAGCGTGTCATTACCCCCGCTGCCCGTAAGCGTATTGGCCTACGCGTCTCCGGTCAGGCGATCGGCATAGGCCGAGCCATTGACATTTTCGATGGCGACCAGAGTATCGCTGCCGATCAGTGCGGCGTCTCCGGCAACTGCCGAGACAGCCTTGCCGGTGGAGAGATTGACCACGACGCCATCGGAGGCGGTCTTGTAATTGGCCTTGTCCCGGCCCACCCCGCCATCGAGCAGATCGTCGCCCGCGCCGCCAATCAGGACGTCATGCCCTCCGCCGCCTTGCATGCTGTCATTGCCCTTGCCACCATCGAGCAGGTCGGAACGACCACCGCCTGACAGCTCGTCATTGCCGTCAAACCCCCAAAGCCGGTTGGCGAGGCCATCACCGGTCAGAATATCGTCGAAATTGCTGCCTTTGGCGTATTCAATGGCAGCAAGCGTATCATTTCCGATTCCTGCCGCATCTCCGGCACTCCGGGACGAAGCAGTGCCCGCTTGCAAATCGACCATGACCCCGGCGCTGGCATCAAGATATTTGGCGGTATCATTGCCGACCCCGCCCGCCAGCGCATCATCGCCGCCGCCGCCGATCAGCGTGTCCGAGCCCGATCCGCCAAACAGCCGGTCGGCCCCATTGCCCCCAAGCAGCACATCGCGCCCGCTCATGCCATAAAGCTGGTCTGCGCCATCATTGCCATAGAGGATATTGGCCCGCAGATTGCCGGTTATCCGGTCATCGCCCGATCCGCCCTTGGCGTTTTCTATGAAGGCGCCAAACGCAATCCCCAGATTGTCGGTCAGGTCGAGATTGTCGAAGCCCAGCGTGGAATAGGAGCCCGGCTCCAGATTGAGCGTGTTGCCCTTGGTGAAGTTGGACAGGTCGATCGTGTCCTTGCCGCCGGCATCCCAGATGGCCTTGTAGAACGGGATGTCGGTGGCGAAGCTGTATGTGTCGTTGCCGGCATGGAATTCCATGTTGGCGCCATAGAGATACTGGATCGCCTGGATGTCATAGACCATCGGCCCGGAGATCAGATAATCGCTGCGCTGCGTGTCCGGGTTCCACCACCAGATTGTATCGGGGTCGGTGTAGGACATGAGGGTGTAGCGGCGATTGTCGTAGCCATCGGGAATGATGGTGCCATCGAAAGGATGATCGAGACCCAGTGCATGTCCGATTTCATGAACCAGCGCATTGAGGGCGTAGCTGCCCTCGTGCCAGTCATCGCTTGCCACATCCGTGCTGATCCAGATGTCGCCATGGGCATTGTTGTAGCCCGAGCTGGAAAGCTTGGCCCATCCCCACCATGGGTTCACGTCCGAGCTGAAGGCAACGCGAATGTCTCCGACCTGCCCGGCTTCGGTTTCGGTCAGCTTGGAGAAATTGAGATCGGCGACATCTTCCCATTTCGAAAAGGCCAGATCCAGCAGGCTGGCCTGATTTGCGTCCAGCCCGAAAAGCGTGTCGCCTTGCGATTCGCTGCCATAGCCGCCGACAAATTGTGCCGTGGCAAGGTCGGTGAAGGGCAGGCTGTAGGTGATCTGGGTCTTGCCGCCAGATACTGTCGACCAGGCATAGCGGAACGCAGAGGAACCCTGCAGCAATCCATCGACAAAGGCGTTGCCGCTGAGATTATAGGCCTCAACCGGAGAGCTGTCGGTAAACTGGGCCATTGGTTGCTTTCCTTGCGGCTTTCCCGGCCGATCATCGATGTGCTTGTAGCTTGTTTTTCACTTTCAGTCATTTGCGTCAACAAATGGTAACCGGTGCGATACCGTGAGCGTGCGTGAGAGTATGAAGCTGATCGATTTTGCCAATATCACAATGCAAAAGAATCGACTGGTTTCATCGTGCCAAACAGGTCTAGATGATCCGGCCTATTTTTGAGCAAGGAGAGCTATCATGGGTTTGAAGGGTTCCAAGACCGAGGAAAATCTCAAGGCGGCGTTTGCTGGTGAAAGCCAGGCCAACCGCCGCTACCTCTATTTCGCACAGAAGGCGGATATCGAAGGCTATAATGACGTAGCCGCCGTGTTCCGTTCGACCGCGGAAGGCGAGACCGGCCACGCGCATGGCCATCTCGAATATCTCGAAGAATGCGGCGATCCGGCAACGGGCGAGCCGATCGGCAACACCGCTGCCAATCTGAAGGCATCGATTGCCGGCGAAACGCACGAATATACCGACATGTATCCGGGCATGGCCAAGACGGCGCGCGAAGAAGGTTTCGACGAGATCGCCGACTGGTTCGAAACCCTGGGCAAGGCCGAAAAGAGCCATGCCGGCAAGTTCCAGAAGACGCTCGACTCCCTCGACGCCTGATCGAACGAAGACCCTCTCCTGGCGGAGGGGTCATGCAGCGAAGCAATCCAGCCCAGCACAAGGCTGGATTGCTTCTGCTTGCCCCACACGATTACAACAGGGGACGCACATGGAAGGCAGTCTTGACGCACCGACGCGGCACACCATAGCGTGGCGCGACGAGGAATTTTATGACGAGGCCGCGCTCGAAGCCGAGCTGCGCCGGGTCTATGACATCTGCCATGGCTGCCGCCGCTGCTTCAACCTGTGCGACAGTTTCCCTATCCTGTTTGACACCATAGACGAAAGCCCGAACGAGGAGGTGGACGATCTGACGCCCGCCGATCTCAAGGCGGTCGTCGATGCCTGCACGCTGTGCGACATGTGCTTCATGACGAAGTGTCCCTATGTCCCGCCGCATGATTTCGACCTCGATTTTCCGCATCTCATGCTGCGCTATCGCGCTGTCGAAAACCGCAAGGGCGAAACAGGTTTTGCCGACCGGCAGCTCGCCGAAATGGACCGCAATGGCCGGCTGGGCAGCATGATGGCAGGAGCCGTCAACTGGGCCGGAAAGACCGGTAACGGCCTGACCCGCCCGATCATGGAGGCAACGCTGGGGATCGACCAGCGCGCCCATGTCCCGCCCTTTGTCGACACCCCGCTGAGCCTGCAGGCCCCGGCGCGCATCCCTGCGCCCAATCCGGATGGCCCGGCTTTTGGCCGCAAAGTCGCGATCTACGCCGGCTGCCATGATGAATTCAACGACAGCACGCCGGGCATCGCCACCATGCAGGTGCTGGCGCATCAGGGCATCCAGCTGCGCATCGAACATCCCGATTGCTGCGCCATGCCGAAATTCGAAAATGGCGATTTGCCGGCCGTCGCCAGTGCGGCTGAGCGTATATCGGCTCATTTTGCGCCGATGATCGCCGAGGGCTGGGAAGTGGTTGCGCTCACCACCAGCTGCGCGCTGATGCTGAAGTTCGAATGGCCGCTGATCGAACCGGAAAACGAGAATGTGAAGTTGCTCAGCCAGCATACATTCGATGTGGCGGAATATGTCGTCGGCCTTTCGAAAGAGGTCGGGCTGACCCCGATCGAGGCCATGCCGCAATCGATCGCAGTCCATTTTGCCTGCCATGCCCGTGCTCAGAACATGGGGCCCAAGGCGATGGAAATGCTGCGCCTTATCCCCGAAGCCAAACCCCAGCTGACCGAGAGGTGTTCGGGCCATGGCGGCAAATGGGGCATCTTCAAGCAGAATTTCGATCGCGCAGTGAAGGTAGGCAAGCCTGCCGCGCGCAATCTCATGAAGGAAAACCCGGATATCGTCGTCAGCGAATGTCCGCTGGCCGGACCGCATCTGCGCCAGGTCATCGAGGCCAATGGCGCGACCCCGCCCGACCGCATCGGCCACCCGATCGAGGTGGTGGCCAAGGCTTATGGTTTCTGAAGGTAACGATCATGTCCCGTGAAAACCGCACCATCACAGCCGCTGATATTCTCTCGCCCGAAAGCTATGAAACGATCCGCAAGGACAAGAAGGAAGAGGCGATTGCGCGCAAGAAGCTGACCCGTCTGGCGGTTGGTCCCTATGCCACCGCGATCTTCGAGACATGGGACAGCATGTGGCTGCAGATTCAGGAAATGCTGCGCATCGAAAAGGGCGGGGCAGAGCAACTGGTCGACGAGATCGCTGCTTATGACCCCATGGTGCCCAAGGGCAGCGAGCTGACCATCACGCTTTTCTTCGAGGTGGAAGACCCGGTGAGGCGCGATGTGTTCCTGCGCACCATTGGCGGCGTGGAAAATCATGTGTTGCTGCAGCTGGGCGAAGATCGCATCGCGGCGCGTGCAGAAGGGGACGTCGAACGCACCCGGACAAGCGACGGCAAGGCGAGCGCTGTCCATTTCTTCCATTTCGACCTGACCGCCGATCAGATCGCTCGCTGGAATTCAGGCGAAGGCCAGGCAATGCTGGTCATCGACCACCCCAACTATGGCCATGCTGCGCTGATTTCTTCGGAAAGCCGGGCATTTCTCGCCCGCGAATGCTTCTAGAAGTCGAAATCGGAATTGGACTCGGCGCCCGAGCGCGCGGTTGAAGCCGCCACCAGATTTTCGATCTGACGGGCGCGGATTTCGGGCGATAGTCCGAATTGCTGCTCGCGAATCTTCTGGATCAGCGCTTCGCGTTCCTTGGGCGAAAGCCTGGCGAATTCGGCGTCGGAAAGCCCGGTCGGGTTGGTTCTTGCCGGAACCTGGCTTGGGCCGATCGTCTCGATGGCATCGCTGCGGCTCCCGCCCGGATTGACCATCGGTGTGCCGAAGCGACCGCCCACAGAGCCGAAACTTCCGCCTTCACGCCCTTCGCGTTCCTTCTTTTCCGGAGGCTTGATCCTGATCGGCTCGCGCGACTGCTGTTGCTGGGCTTGCGCGATCGCTTCGCGGTTTTCGCCATCGGCGAATATGCCGACCAGCGCCGTCACCGCCAGCGTCACGATCGCGAAGTGGCGGTAGATGCGCGGCATCGACTGGGTCTGGGCGATGATGGCCTTCATGCGTCGGGCAGTATCACCGTGCCCGTTAACGCTGAGCTGTGCGATCATGGTTAAGCAAAGCTTGCCGGCGCATTTGTGCCGCAACCTGTAAAATTTACCGACATTTCACCACTAGGCGTTAACCCCGTTGGCGTTGAACCCGCGACCGGAGCGCTGCGCCACAATGATCCGCATTTTCAAGCACTACATCCCGCATGCGGTGGTCCTGCTCGCCTTGCTCGATCTGGCCTTGCTGCTGGTCGCGGGCGAAATGGCCTGGCAGATGCGCGCCCAGCAGATCGGCATGGATCCCGGCACGCTGGAGGAACGGGCGGTTTCCATCGGATTCTATGCCGCGGTCGTTTTTGTCGCGATGATTGCCGTCGGCGTCTATGGTGCCGATGCCTTGCGCTCGATGCGCTATGCCACCGCCCGGCTTCTGGTGGCGGTAAGCCTTGGCATCATCGCCCTGTCGCTGGTCGATTATTTTCTGCCGGGGCTGGCATTCTGGCGCTCGACGCTCGCCTATGCGATGGGGCTGACCATCATCTTCCTGATGTGCGACCGGCTTTTGCTCGGCATGTTTCTGGGCACTTCGGCCTTCCGGCGCAGGGTCATGGTGCTGGGCGCTGGACCACGCGCACAGCGCTTGCGCCGTCTGAGCGAGAGGCCCGAAAGCGGCTTTGCCATCGTCAGCTATATCGGCATGAGCGAAAATACGCCGGTCGTCGAGGAAGCCATCGCGCGTTCGGCCATTCACGATCTCAATCGTTTCGTCGAAAATCTCGGTGTCAGCGAAGTCGTTCTGGCGCTGGAAGAACGTCGCAACGCGCTTCCGCTGAAGGATCTGTTGCGGATCAAGACGGCGGGTGTCCATGTCAACGATTTCTCCAGCTTTCTCGAACGCGAAACCGGGAGAGTCGATCTCGATACGCTGAATCCGAGCTGGCTGATATTTTCCGACGGCTTTTCCTCGGGCCGCATGGTTTCAAGCGCTGCCAAACGGGTGTTCGACATATGCGCCAGCGGCATAGTTCTGCTGCTGTGCCTGCCGCTTATTGTCATCTTTGCGCTTGCGGTGAAGCTCGACAGCAAAGGCCCTGCCTTTTTCCGCCAGACGCGGGTGGGGCTTTATGGCCAGGATTTCGACCTCATCAAGCTGCGCTCGATGACGGTGGATGCCGAAAAGAACGGCGAGGCGCAGTGGGCGCAGACCAACGACCCGCGGGTGACCCGCATCGGCCGTTTCATTCGCAAGGTGCGGATCGACGAGTTGCCTCAGCTGTGGAGCGTGCTGAAGGGCGAGATGAGCTTTGTCGGGCCCCGGCCCGAGCGGCCGCAATTCGTGGCCGATCTGGAAGAACAGCTGCCCTATTACGCGGAGCGCCACATGGTGAAGCCGGGGATCACCGGATGGGCGCAGATCAACTATCCTTATGGCGCATCGATGGAGGATTCGCGGCAAAAGCTCGAATATGATCTCTATTACGCCAAGAACTACACACCCTTTCTCGATCTTCTGATCCTGCTGCTGACGGTGCGCGTGGTGCTGTGGAACGAGGGCGCGCGCTGATGGCCGGGCTTCCCATCTGGGATATTGCCGGCATCTGGCTGCATGCCGCAGCAGCGGTATGCTGCGCGCTTCTGGCGGTCTGGATCATGCGGGCAAGGCAGACAGGGTCTTCTCGCAATGCCGCGGTCGCAGCCCTTTTCCTGACAGCCTTGTGGTGCGCGATCAGTGCGGCGCTGTCGCCGCTTTCGGGCTGGGCGATGATGGCGGAATCCCTGCGCAATCTGGGCTGGCTCTGGCTCCTCACCCGCCTGTTCGCCGATGATGGCCGCTATCGCAGCATCCAGCCGGTGCGGCCGGTGCTGATCACGCTGGTTTTCCTCGAATTGTTCCAGCCCTTTCTGCTGGTGACAGCTGCGCGGCAGGAGGTGAGCGGGATGGTCGAACATTTCGTTCTCAATGTAGAGATCCTCTTCAGCCTGCTGATGGTGGTCGGGGCGCTGGTGCTGGTGCACAATCTCTATGTCGGCGCATCGGCATCGGCGCGGGCGGTGCTGCGCTGGCCCGCAAGCGCGCTCTGCGTAATGTGGGGCTATGATCTCAATTTCTACACGATCGGCTATCTGGCAGGCGGACTGTCGCCGGAACTGGCGGCATTGCGCGGACTGGCCACGATCGTCATGCTGGCGCCGCTTGCGATAGCGGGCAGCCGGGCCAGCACCGAACTCAAATTCCAGCCTTCGCGCGCTGTCACCTTCCAGTCGCTCTCGCTACTGGTCATTGGCGGCTATCTGATCGTTATGGTGGCGCTGGCGCAGACCATTGCCCTGATCGGCGGGGATGCCGCCCGCCTGACACAGATCGGCTTTGTCATAGCCGCAAGTGTCGTTGCCCTCGTCTGGCTGCCGTCGCAGGCTATGCGGCGCTGGCTGCGGGTCACCCTTCTCAAGCATCTGTTCAGTCATCGCTATGATTATCGTGCCGAATGGCTGCGCTTTACCCGAACGATCGGGCGGGCGGGCGGCGAAGCGCAACCGCTGCATCAGCGCGTGATCCAGGTTCTGGCCGATATCACCGACAGCCCGGGCGGCCTGTTGCTGGTCCCGTATGACAATGGGGGGATGGCGCTTGGCGCCCGGTGGATGTGGCCTGACACCGATGTGCCCAGCGAGGCGCTGGGTGCTGATGCGGCCGGATTTCTTGAACGCGAAGGCTATATTGTCGATCTCGATGATCTGCGTTCGGGGCGCGACGAACGGGCGCTTGCAGCGGGCCTTGCGCCCTGGCTCTTGGGCGAGGGCGAAGCCTGGTCGATCGTGCCGCTGATCCATTATGAACGCCTGACCGGGGTGGTCGTATTGCGCAGGCCTCCGGGTGCGCGTCGGCTCGACTGGGAGGATTTCGACCTGTTGCGCGTGGTGGGCCAGCAACTGGCAAGCTATCTTGCCGAACAGGCGGGGCAGGAAGCGCTGGGCGAAGCCGCCCGGTTCGAGGAATTCAACCGGCGCATCGCCTTTGTCATGCATGACATCAAGAATCTCGCCAGCCAGCTTTCGCTGCTCGCCAGCAATGCCGAACGCCATGCCGACAAGCCGGAATTCCGCGCCGACATGCTGGTTACCCTGCGCAACAGCGCTGAAAAGCTCAACGCGCTACTGGCGCGGCTTGGCCGCTATGGGGCGCAGGCCGGAGAAAAGGCAGGAGCGTTGTCGCTCGACGATTGCGCCAGAGCCATCGTCAGGCGTTTCGAGCCGGTCCACCCGGTCGTGCTGGCCGATGCCTGTAGCGTGGAAGTGAGCGCACAGGCCGAGGCGCTGGAACAAGCCCTGGTTCATCTGGTGCAAAATGCGATCGATGCAAGTGCGGCGGATGTGCCGGTTATCGTTCGGGTCGGGCAGGACGGGCTTCACGGGGTTCTGGAGATTGTCGATTCCGGCGCTGGCATGAGCGCCGAATTTGTTCGCTCCTCCCTGTTCAAGCCCTTTGTCTCTTCGAAGAATGGCGGCTTCGGCATTGGAGCTTTCGAAGCGCGCGAACTGATCCGGGGCATGCAGGGGCGGCTCGACGTGGAATCGCGCGAAGGGCTGGGCACGCGCTTTTTCGTGCGCTTGCCGCTGTCTTCTGTCGCGCAGATGACAGCGTTGGATGAATACCGGAAAAGCAAGGTTGCATGATGAGCGAACACAAACCTAAACTTCTCGTCATCGAGGACGATCAGGGCCTGCAGGCGCAGCTGAAATGGGCCTATGAGGATTTCGAGGTTGTGGTGGCGGGCGACCGGGCATCGGCCATCGCCGCCTTGCGGGCCGACGAGCCTGCCGTGGTCACGCTCGATCTGGGGCTTCCGCCCGACCCGGACGGCACTAGCGAGGGTTTCGCGGTGCTGGAGGAGATCATGGCGATCAAGCCCGATACCAAGGTGATCGTGGCCAGCGGCCATGGCGCGCGGGAGAGTGCGCTCAACGCCATCGCCCGCGGAGCCTATGATTTCTACGCCAAGCCGGTGGATATCGAGCAACTGGGGCTGATTGTCCGGCGCGCCTATAATCTGCATCTGATCGAGCAGGAAAATCGCCGGCTGGCGGCCCGGGCGGGCGAGGGCGACCGGGTGCTGGGCGCGATCATCACCGCAGCGCCCGAAATGGTGCGCGTGGCCCGCACCATCGAACGCGTGGCCGACACTTCGGTCTCGGTCATGCTGCTGGGGGCCAGCGGCACCGGCAAGGAATTGCTCGCCAGAGGGTTGCATCAGGCAAGCGGCAGGCGCGATGGCTCCTTTGTCGCCATCAACTGCGCCGCAATCCCCGAAACCTTGCTGGAAAGCGAGTTGTTCGGTCATGAAAAAGGGGCGTTTACCGGCGCCGTCAAGACCACCGAAGGCAAGATCGAGCAGGCGAGCGGCGGAACCCTCTTTCTCGACGAAGTGGGCGATATTCCCTTGCCGTTGCAGGTCAAGCTGTTGCGCTTCCTGCAGGAGCGCACCATCGAGCGCATCGGCGGGCGCAAGTCGATCGAAGTGGATACAAGGATTGTATGCGCTACGCACCAGAACCTGGAAGCGATGATCGCCGAGGGGCGCTTTCGCGAAGACCTGTTCTATCGCCTCGCCGAAATCGTGGTGAAAATCCCTTCGCTTGCCGAAAGGCCCGGCGATGCGCCTTTGCTGGCCAAGGCTTTCCTGAAACGCTTTGCCGCCGAGATGAACCCGCAGGTCAAGGGCTTTGCCGGTGATGCGCTGGCCGCAATCGATGGCTGGGGCTGGCCGGGTAATGTGCGCGAGCTGGAAAACCGGGTGAAGCGCGCGGTGATCATGGCCGATGGCAAGCTGGTTGCCGCCGCCGATCTCGATCTGGCGGAACC
>CAZWEY010000027.1:0-20734 GCA_964632055.1 uncultured Sphingomonadaceae bacterium | reverse complement strand
GCATGCCGCCGCATATCGTGGCCGGGCTTGCAGGCGCCGACCTTGCCGCGCTCAACATCCCCGGTCAGGAGGAATACGTCGCGGCCTATTGCGCCCGCACAGGCCGCGATCGGATCGACAACTGGCCCTATTATGTCGCCTTCAACTTCTTCCGGCTGGCCGCGATCTTCCATGGCATCAAGGGCCGCGTGATCCGCGGCACCGCCGCATCCGCCCACGCCAGGGAACGCGCCAGGGAATTTCCCACCCTCGCCCGGCTTGCGCGCGAAGCGATGGAAGATTGTCGATAGGGCGATCATGCGCTGATACAGGCACAAGCGAATCATAGGCAGCGCCGGAGTCAGCATGGAAGCCTTCCTCACCTCGAGTGCGATCGTCGCACTGGCCGAAATCGGCGACAAGACCCAGTTGCTGGCAATCCTGCTGGCCACCCGGTTCCGCAAGCCCATGCCGATCATCGCAGGGATTTTCGCAGCCACCGTCGCCAATCATTTTCTTGCCGCCTTGCTGGGCGCGCAAGTGGCCTCGCTGCTCGATGGGCAGTGGTTCCGCTATGCGGTCGCCGCTTCCTTCATCGCCATGGCCGCCTGGACGCTCATCCCAGACAAGCTCGAGGACGACAAGGACACCCCCTCCCGCTTTGGCGCTTTCCTGACCACGCTGGTCGCCTTCTTCCTCGTCGAAATGGGCGACAAGACCCAGATCGCCACAATCGCGCTCGGCGCGCGCTTTCATGATGTTGTGCCGGTGACGATGGGAACGACATTGGGCATGATGCTGGCCAATGTGCCTGCTGTCTTTCTGGGCCATGAAGTGCTGAAACATGTCCGGCTGGAAATGGTCCGGCTGATTGCCGCAGCTCTGTTCCTCGCGATCGGGCTGTGGGTGCTGGCGCAGACCACAGGCTGGACCGGTTAGCGCAGCGAGGGCGGCGGCAGATCCAGCTGGACCAGCGCCTGATCGCGCGGCGCGGCGCGCGCCGGCTCCGGCAGGTCGATCACCGCGATATGCGCCTTGGTCAAAGCCTGCCGGAACTGCGTTGCCGGATCGGGCTGTATCGGGCCGGAATCAGCCGGGTTGGCATCGCCACCTTCTGGCGCGTCGGCTTTTGGAGCGGAAAGGCGGATCCGGCTCACCCCCCAGCGCTGCATTGCCCATATTGCCACCGGCGGCGCCACGCCCGCGGTGGCCAAAGGTTCCGCGCCCAGTGCAACACGCAATTCATAGGCGGGTGGCGGGATCAGGTGCACGCTCCACTCTCCTGCCGCCTCGTTCGCCAGCTCTTCGGCCTGCCGGAAATCGGCCAGCGTCCAGTTGGGCGCGGCAGCCGGGACAATGGTCACCAGCCGTTCCGCCCGGTTGGCCCATGCCGCCTGCATCGGCAGGCCGATGGCGCTGCGAATACGGGCATAGGGCGGCACGTCGGCGGCAATGCCCGCCGCGGTGCGTTCCATCGCCGCATCAACCATGGCGCGGGTCTGCGAAGGCAGATCGGCCGCCAGAATTTGCTGCAGGTTGACGATGGTCTTGCTACCCAGCCGGCGTTCGATGTCGGCAGTGACGGCCTTTTCGATATTGGCCCTGTATTTCGGGGTGATCACCACCGCATCGATCCGGGTTTCGCCGAAGATCGGCACGGTGATATCGAGCTGGGCCACCCGGTTGCGATCGACACCAACCACCGAACTGATCGATTCACGCGCCATTGCCCGCGTCCGCGCTTCGGCAACGACATTCATCAAGGTCGTTGCGAGCGGAACCGCAAGCGCCAGAATGCCGCCCACGACAATGGCGATATAGCGCGGCGTCCATTCCACATTGCGGCGCGGCCGGGCAGCGCCCGAAAGCCGGGCAATAAGGGCAAAGGAAAAGGCAATCGCCGCCAGGTTGGTCAGAAACAGCAGCATCGCGCCGCCGGTGAAGCTCGGTTCGAGCACGGCGACGCCATAGCCGATGGTGGCGAGCGGCGGCATCAAGGCGGTGGCAATGGCAACACCGATCGCAGTCCCGCCCTTTTGCTGGACCGCGGCATAGCCCCCGGCAATGCCCGAAAGCAGCGCCACGGCCAGATCGAGCAGGGTCGGCCGGGTGCGGGCGATGATTTCGGGCGTGGCATCGCGGATCGGGCTGAGCAGGGTGATGAGCGCGCCGGTCAGCACACCGATCGCCGCACCCACCAGAACCACGCGGGCGGCATCGCGGATCCATTTTCCGTCGAAAGAGGAAAAGGCGAAACCGAGCGAGGCAATGGGCGACATCAGCGGCGAGACCAGCATCGCGCCGATCACCACGGCCGTGGAGGATTGCAGCAGGCCAAGCGTGGCGATCCCTGCGGAGATCGCGCACATCAGCACATAGCCGCTGCTAAGCGCCCCATCCTGGCGAATATGCACACGCAAATCGGCGCCCGCATCGCCCGAGAGATCAGGCAGCAGAACCGCATGGGCGACAAGCCTGCGCGTGCGCACAAAACGGCGGCCAAGCTGGTGCATGAACTGCTCAAGACGGCTCTGAGGAGGCTGCTTTAACTGCTCATTCGTTAACCCGTCCGTGGCCATCAGACCTGCCTTCGTCCTTATCCTGGATTGCCCCAGTAAAACTTCTGGCCAACCCATGATAGAGCTTTTCGCGGCAAACCCGCGCGCTGACCAGATCGGCGATCAGCGCGGTTGCGAAAAGCGGCATGATCATGCCGCGGCTGGCGGTTGTTTCGATCAGGATGATGACCGCGGTGAGCGGTGCGCGCACCACACCCACGAAATAGCCGATCATGCCCAGCAACACGACCGCGCCGCGCGGATCGTCGGGAAACAGCAGGCCGATCGCCTGTCCCATCCCGGCCCCGATAGAAAGCGAGGGCGCAAAGATGCCACCCGGCACCCCGCTCAATGCGGTCGCCAGCGTGGCGATGAATTTGGCCAGCCCAAACCATTCCGACGATGACGAAGCCCCCTCGACCAGTGCCCTCGTCGTCTCGTAGCCGGTGCCCCATGTCGCCCCGCCGCTTGCCAGGCCTGCCAGCGCCACCACCACCCCGCACAGCACCGCCAGCAGGACCGGGCAGGACCTGATCCGCCGCACCCAGCCGCGCGAAGGATTGGCCAGCCCCAGCACCATGCGTGAAAAAAGCCCGCCACAAAAGCCGCCTGAAAGCCCTGCCAGCGGCGCGATCAGCATGACCGAACCGAGATCGAGCGTCTGGCGCATGGCCCCGAAATAGACATAGTCGCCCGACACCGAGAGGCTGACCAGACCGGAAACGACGACCGCCCCCATCACCATCATCGTCACCCGCTGCTCGAAAGCCGCCGCCAGCTCTTCGATGGCAAAGGCGACACCCGCAAGCGGGGTGTTGAAGGCGGCCGCAACGCCCGCCGCACCGCCCGCGATCACCACGCCTGCCGTGATCGGAACCCTCAGCAACCGGTGCACCGCCACCATGATCGCCGCGCTGATCTGCACCGTTGGCCCTTCGCGCCCGACCGAGCCCCCCGCCATCAGCATGACCAAAGTCGCCCAGAATTTGAACGCAGCCGTACGCAGCGAGACAAGCGGCCCCACCCCTTCCTCCTCAGGGCTGCGCGAGGCGGCAATGACCTGGGGTATGCCCGAACTGCGCGCCTCGGCGCAGAAGCGGGAGGTGAGCCAGGCGATCAGACCGAACATGGCGGGCGTCGCCAGCATGACCGCCCAGGGCCAGCGATGCTCGAAACCGAGAAACAGCGCCTGCGCCCGGTCGCCCAGCCGGGCGAACACAATCGCCGCCAAACCCAGCCCGACTGCGCCCGCAAGGGTCGCCAGCCTGCGCTTGGCCACATCGACCGGGACTTTTTCCAGCAGCCTATGGCGAAGAGTGCGCATCAGTCCGGCAGACCCGTCATCGCCAGATCCGCGCCTGGCACCAGCGATTTGGCGACGTCGATCAACAGGCCGACAAGGCTGTCCGAGAGATTGCCACGCCAGCAGACATAGGACGAAAATTCGACCGCCGGCATATCCTCCAGCAGGCTGACCTGCCCTGCAGCAATATAGCGGGCAGCAATGCGCTCCGGCATGAAACCGCTTCCGCCCGATGCTACCAGCCAGTCGATCGAGAGCGGCCCCATGTCCAGTTCCAGCCCGGCATTGGGCAGATCGCCCAGCCGTGCGGCAAGCTCGGCGGCAACCGCATCGCCCCAGTCGATCCGCACGAAATTGTCTTGCCAGGGCAAATCGGGGCGGGCCGACACCATGACCAGCCGATCGGGAAAAAGCTCTTCCACCCGCAGCCCGCGCCGCCGCATCGGGTCATATTGGAAGGCGATGTCGATATCGTCATTTTCCAGATCGCGATTGAGCCGCTGCGGCGTGGCCGATATCGCCCGGATGGCAAGGTCTGGCCGCCGGGCGCGCACCTCTTGCAGCCAGGGCACAAGGATGTTGGGCCAGAAGATATGCTGCCCGCCCACCCGTATCGACTCCGAAAAGATCGATGGCAAGGCCACACGAGCGCAACCCTGCTCCCAGGCGCTGATCATGTTCTGGGCAGGCGTAACGAAGCGGCGACCGGCTGCGGTCAACCGGCAGCCGCGCTTGTCGCGCTCGAACAGCTGGACATTGAGCTGGTGTTCGAGCTGCTTGATCCGTTCGGTTACCGCCGAGGGGCTGGCGTTCACCCTCTGGGCGGCTTCGGCAAAGCTTCCTGCGGCAACGGCGGCAAGGAAGGTCCGGGCAACAACAATATCCAAGGCAAGCCCTTCGCGACCGGCAGACACATTTGAGGGAGAGATTTTCAGTTTTGCTAAACGAAATTTATAATTATGACAATACCGCTTTTCGAAATACCCACATATCCCTATCCCGACCCCCCATCCCGAGATGAAATCATTTATTTCAGAGGAATTTCTGCGCACTTCATCCGATCGTTGGCAGCTTACCCATCAGAATGAAGTTTCAGAAAAATTGCCCTATGCTTTCCAATTTTACATTGCGCAAACCTTCTCTCGAGGATGGCCTAATAATACATGACCTGATAAATATTTGCCCTCCACTTGATGAAAATTCATCATATTGTAACTTTATACAGTGTGGTTTTTTCTCAGAAACCAGTGTGATCGCAGAGGATAACGGGGGCATTGCCGGCTGGATATCCGGCTTGTGTCCGCCTGCCAATGAGGGCCAGCTATTCGTCTGGCAGGTGGCCGTTCACCCTGACCGGCGCGGCATGGGTCTGGGGCTTCGCATGCTGGATGCGCTGGTTGCCCGCGCTTTGACCCAGGGCCCTGGCCATACCAGCATGGCGACCACGATTTCGCCCGGAAACGAAGCCTCATGGGCGCTGTTCAGCGCCTTCGCCCGTCATCACGATGCCGATATCGAGCGCCGTGACTGGCTCAGTCACGATCGCCATTTTGCCGGCCGCCACGATGCCGAAGACATGGTGACCATCACTCCGCGCAGCGGACAATTCCAGACAATCACGGAGAGATCGCATGCCTCCTGCTGAGCCCAATCCGACACGCTCGAAGCCCGATATCCGCATCTTCGAACGCCGCGAATCCAGGGTGCGCAGCTATTCGCGCGCCATGCCGCGCCAGTTCCACAAGGCCGAAGGGGCATGGATGCACGACAATCAGGGCGGGCGCTATCTCGACTTCCTGTCGGGCTGCTCCTCGCTCAATTACGGGCATAATCACCCGGTGCTGCGCCAGGCGCTGATCGACTATATCAGCGATAATGGCATCGCTCACGGGCTGGATCTGCACACCAACGCCAAGGCCCGTTTTCTCGAGAGTTTCGAGCGGCATATCCTTGCCCCGCGCAAGCTCGACTACCGGGTCATGTTCACCGGCCCGACCGGCACCAATGCCGTTGAATCCGCCCTGAAGCTGGCGCGCAAAATTACCGGGCGACTGAATGTCATCGCCTTCACACACGGCTTTCATGGCATGACGCTGGGCGCGCTCGCCTGCACCGGAAATTCGGGCAAGAGGGGCGGCGCAGGTGTGCCCCTTTCCCATGTCAGCCACGAACCCTACGACGGCTATTACGGCCCCGATATCGACACCGCCGAATTGCTGGATCAGCGCCTGTCCGACCCGTCGAGCGGTCTGGACGCACCGGCCGCGATCCTGCTGGAAACGCTGCAAGGCGAAGGCGGGCTCAATTCTGCCTCGCCGCAATGGGTGCGGCGCATCGCCGAAATCGCGCGCAAACATGGTGCACTTCTGATCATCGACGACATCCAGGCCGGTTGCGGCCGGTCGGGCGGATTTTTCAGCTTCGAGGACATGGGGGTTGTCCCCGATATCGTGACCCTTGCTAAATCGCTCTCCGGCATGGGCCTGCCCTTCGCCCTTGCGCTGTTCCGGCCAGAGCTCGACAAGTGGTCGCCGGGCGAACACAATGGCACCTTTCGCGGCAACAACCACGCCTTCGTCACGGCGCGCGCCGCGATCGAGCATTTCTGGTCCAGCCCGGATTTCATGGAGCAGGTTGGCGATCTGGCTGTTCATCTCGAACAGCGGCTCGAGGGGATGGCCGAAGAGCACGGCTTTGCCCGCAAGGGGCGCGGCATGATGCAGGGGCTGGATGTCGGCTCGGGCGAGCAGGCCCAGGCAATCATATCGAGAGCTTTCAACCGCGGGCTGATCATCGAGACCAGCGGCGCGCATGACGAAGTGGTCAAGATTCTGGCGCCGCTCACCATCAGCAAGCAGGATTTCGAGACCGGGCTTTCCATTCTGGAAGACTCCATCGCCCACGCAATGGCCGACAACCCGCTCAGCGTCGCCGCAGAATAGAACGACGAGAGGACATCCATGCTGATCAGGAAACTGGATGCCGCAAGAGCATCCGAGCGCAATGTCGTTACGGATGGATGGGAATCCGCCCGCATCCTTCTGAAGGATGATGGAATGGGATTTTCATTCCATATAACAACGCTTTATGCCGGAAAGGAATTGCGGCTGCACTACCGGCACCATCTGGAATCGGTCTATGTGATTTCCGGCCACGGCACGATCGAGGATCTGGGCACGGGCGAGGTTCACCGGCTCGAACCCGGCACTCTTTATGCGCTCAATGCGCATGACAAGCATGTGCTGAGGCCGGAAACCGACATCGTGACCGCCTGCGTGTTCAACCCGCCTGTGACCGGGCGCGAGGTGCATGACGCGACGGGCGCCTATCCGGCAGACCCCGATGACGCAGCCTCCACCCCCACCGCGCAACAGGCATAGAGGAAAGCCAGCTATGCAGATCAGGGATGATTACCCGACCAGGCTGCCCCACGAAGCCGGGATTGCTCCACGCCGTGAACCCGTTGCCTATCAGCAATGGCGTCCAGAAGCGCCGCTGTCGCAGCAGCAATTGCGCCAGTTCGACGAGCAGGGCTCTCTGGTGCTGGAGGATCTGTTCGAACCGGCCGAGATAGAAAAGCTTCAGCACGAAGCCTTTTCACTGCTGCAAAAGCCCGAAGGCATTGCCGACGACACGATCATTCTTGAACCGCATGACCGGCAGATCCGTTCGATTTTCCGCATCCACCGCCAGAATGCGCTGATGCAGCGGCTGGCAAGCGATGCACGGATCGCCGATATTGTCCGTTATCTGCTGGATGACGAGATCTATATCCACCAGTCGCGGCTGAACTTCAAACCGGGCTTCAACGGCACCGAATTCTACTGGCATTCCGATTTCGAAACCTGGCACGCCGAAGATGGCATGCCCCGGATGCGCGCGATTTCCGCCTCGGTCCTGCTCACCGAAAACAGCGAACAGAACGGGCCCCTGCTGGTCATTCCCGGATCGCACCGGCAGTTTCTGGCCTGCCAGGGCGAAACGCCTGACGATCATTACCAGTCATCCCTGCGCCGTCAGGAAGTGGGCACGCCCGACAATGCCAGCCTGGCCCGCATGGTCGAGCAAGGGGGCCTGCGCTCGGTTCCGGGCAAGCCCGGGCAAATTATCCTGTTCGACTGCAATCTGATGCATGGCTCGAACAGCAACATCACACCGCATCCGCGATCCAACGCCTTTTTCGTCTACAACGCGCTGTCCAACAGGACCGCAGCCCCCTTCTCTGCCCGGCGGCCACGCCCTGAATTCATCGCGGAAAAGACCTTCGATCCGGTCAGGCCGGTTTCAGGATCTCTGCTTTCCAGCGGGTAATGTGAATGCTGGTCGCAAGTTTCATCGCCTGCATGCTCCTGTTCCTGCTCGTCGGGCTTGGCTCGATGCTGCAATCCAAAGGCACGAGCGATGATTACTATCTGGCCAGCCACAGCGTCAGCCCGGCTCTGGCCGGTCTTTCGGGGGTAGCCACGAACAACAGCGGCTACATGTTCATCGGGGTGATCGGCTACACCTATGTCGCCGGGCTTTCAGCGATCTGGCTGATGCTGGGCTGGATATTGGGCGATTTTCTCGCCTCTCTGGCCGTCCATCGCAGGCTGGCCCTTGCCGCCAGGCAAACCGGCGAGCTGTCCTATATCGGCGTTCTGGCGCGGTGGAATGGCGGCGACATGCGGCTGTGGCGCACACTGGCGGCACTGGTCAGCATCCTGTTTCTGGGCGCCTATGCCGCAGCGCAGATTTCGGCCGGTGGCAAGGCCTTGCAGGGCATCCTGGGCTGGGAAAGAACCACGGGCGCCTGGCTGGTCGCAGGCATGGTGCTGGCCTACAGCCTGGCCGGCGGCATCCGCGCCTCGATCTGGACCGATGCCGCTCAAAGCATGGTGATGCTGGGGGCAATGGCCACCATGTTCATTGCCGGGATTGCGGATCAGGGCGGTATCGCCGCATCGCTCTCTGCCTGGCACGCCATATCCGGCTATTTCGACCTGGTGCCTGCCGATCTCCTGCTGCCCGGCGCGGCAGGTCTGATCCTGTTTGTTGTCGGCTGGATGTTTGCCGGGCTGAGCGTCATCGGCCAGCCTCACATCATGGTCCGCTTCATGGCGCTGGGAAAGCCTGACGAGATGTGGCGCGCACGCGCGTGGTATTACGGGTTTTTCACGCTGTTCTATGCCTTGGCGACAGGCGTCGGCCTGCTTTCACGGATCATGCTGCCGGAATTGTCGTTGCAGGACCCTGAGCTGGCCCTGCCCCAGATGGCGCTGGCGACATTGCCGATGTGGCTTGTCGGCATCGTTCTTGCCGGAATTTTCGCGGCCACGATGTCGACTGCGGATTCTCTGGTGCTGAGCTGCTCTGCGGCCGTGACGCAGGATATGACACCCAGCCCTGCCGGCAACCTCATGCTTGCCAAATTTGCCACTGCATCGGTCACGGGGCTTGCCCTTGCCATCGCCTTGAGCGGCAACAGCAGCGTTTTCGATCTGGTCATTCTGGCCTGGTCCACCCTTGCCTCTGCCTTCGGACCACTGCTGCTGCTGCACATCATGCGGCGCGGCCTCGGCGAGGTTCAGACCACGCTTGTCATGGGGCTGGGGGTCGCAACTGCCCTGGGCTGGCGCGCGATGGGCTGGCACGCGGCAGTGTACGAAGGAATGCCCGCCATCATCATCGCCACTGCGTTCGGCTGGGTCATCTCGCGCCCGGCCCGTCGCGACCTTCTGCTCCGCTTTGCCGGATGAAGCTCAACAGTTTTTTAAAGTGAGGAGACGTTCATGAAATATCTTACCCTGATTGCTGCATCCATGATGGCCTGTTCTTCGGCAGCTGCGCTTGCGAACCAGCAGGCTTCGGCAGAAGCGGCAGCCCCGGCCACTCCCAGCCTCTCTGCTGGAGCGATGGTCTATGATGGTGCCGGAGACGAAGTCGGCACGATCTTAAGCGCCGAAGGCGGAACGGTGGTGCTCGATACCGGCACCAACCGCGCCTCGCTGGCGGCGGCATCTTTCGGTGTCGGTCCCAAGGGGCCTGTCATCGGCATGACCAAGCTGCAACTCAACACCGCAATCGAAAATGCCGCAGCACAAACCGCGGCCGCGCTCGATGCGGCGCTGGTCGTTGGCGCGCCTGTCCTCTCGCAGGATGGCCAGAGCGTCGGAACGGTCAAGGAGATCAAGGAGGGCATCGTCGTGCTTGACCGCCCGTCTGGCGCTGTCGCACTCCCGCGCGCCAATTTTACCGCGAGCAGCGCGGGCCTGGCCCTGCGCATGAGCGCTCAGCAACTGGAAGATGCGATCGCCCAGACCGCAGCGCCTTCCCCTGCTGCCGAATAAGCCTAAAAGACTAATCTAAAGGAACGGGCGAGGCGGCTTGCATGGCCGTCTCGCCCCTTTGCAGGAGCAAGGACAAAATGGGAATCGTGGTTTCCGATCTCCCTTTGAAACCCCCGCAAGGGTTTGCAGGGACAATTGCGGAATGGATTTCCACGCAACATGTCAGCCTGCTCGTGGCGGCCGGAGTCGCGACAGCGATCGTAATCGTGGCCCTTGCTGCCAAGGGCTTTGCCTTGCGCCATCTGCGCAAGCCTGGCCGCCGCTCTGCCAGCTCCACCGCGATCCTGGCCGACATGATCTGCAGGACCCGGGTCTGGTTCCTGGTCATTCTGGCCGCGCGTATCGTCAAGGGCTACACCAATCCCCCAGTCGAGGTAGCGCAGACCATATCCTTCGCCTTCGTCGTTGCGGCAGTATTGCAGGTCGCCTTGTGGGTACGCACCCTGATCCTGGGCGTGATCGAATATCGCGCGATGAGCGAAGATGGCGAAGATGCCACCATCGCCAGTGCGCTCGGCATCATACGCGTCCTGGTGTCATTCGGCGTCTTTGCCATCGCCGCGATCCTCATCCTCGACAATCTCGGGGTCAATGTGTCCGGCCTGGTGGCTGGCCTCGGCATTGGCGGCATCGCCATCGGCCTTGCCGCGCAAGGCGTGTTTTCCGACCTTTTCGCCGCATTGAGCATCATTTTCGACAAGCCCTTCCGCGTGGGCGACGCCATCACCTATAACGGAACCGAAGGCCCGGTGACCGGCACCGTGGAGCAGATCGGCCTCAAATCGACCCGCATCAGGGCCTTGACCGGAGAGATCCGGATTATCGGCAACACTAATCTGCTGTCGCAGGAAGTTGCCAATTACACCGGACGCTCCATGTTCCGGCATCACCTGGCGGTGGGCGTGACCTATCAGACCGCGCCCGACATAGCCGCGCAGATCCCCGATCTCATGCGGCAGGAAGTGGAGCACAGCGGGCACCGCTTCGTTCGCGCAAACTTTACCGGATTTGGCCCCAGTTCGATCGACTTCGAGCTCTATTTCGAGACCGACCTGGAAGATATCGCCGAAGCCAACGCCGCCTATCAGGCCGTAGCGCTGGGCATTCTCAGGACATTCAACGAACAGGCAATCGAGTTTGCCTATCCCACACAGACCACCTTCACCGCCGCCCCCGACGGCAAGATGATCATGCCCTATCCGGCTTATTATGATGCCCTGGCCGGCCAGGCTGACCGGTCATGATCCTGACCCTAGTCGGTCAGCTCGAACACCACTGTCAGATTGGCTGCGACGCTAAGTTCGCCTGCAGCAACCGGTGTTGCAGCCTTCGAGGCATTCATGGCAAGGTTGAGCATGGGGCCTGAACTTCCCTCACTGGCCCGTCCTTCGTTGATGGACACCATACGACCCAGCTTCATGCCGGCTCTGCGCGCATAGAAGGCAGCCCTTTTGCGGGCAATCTCGAGTGCTGCAGCACGCGCTTCATCCATCGCCGGTTCCGCATCATCCAGCCGGAAACTGGGTCCGCTGATGTTATTGGCGCCTGCCTGGCCCAATGCATCTATGACCTTTCCGAAATCCTCCACCTTGCGGTGGTGAACAGTAACGGAATTATTGACCCGGTAGCTGATAACCGGGCGCAGCAGCGGCGTTTTCCTGGGAACTGCAAGTGGTAGCACCGGAGCATGGACAGGGGTCAGACTGAGGTTGCTGGTCTGGATATCCTTTTCTGCGATCCCCAGCTGCTTCAAGGCCGCAAAAACCCTGGCCATTTCAGCCGCATTGGCTTCCATGGCCTCGGCAGCCGTTTGGCCATTGCTGACCACGCCCGCATGAAACACGGCCACTTCGGGATCGCGGGTCACTTCTCCCCGCGCCGAAACGGTCAGCAAGGTTGCTGGCTCATTCCTGACTGGCGCTGCCCTGTCATGCGCCATGGCAGGCAGGGAAACCCCGGCAGCAAGGCCAAGCAGCATCAAACGTCCATTGATCATCTCGTTACCTCGGAAAATTCAGCAAGCCGGTTTCCGGAGCTTCCCTCTGAAATCAAGGGAAGCGCCGGAATGCCAGTTCGAACCTGCTATTGGGCCTGACGTGCGAACCCGATGATATCGGCCTCATCCTTGGGAAAGGGGATGATGCTGTCCCACAGCTTGTTGGAAGCAAGCGGGCTTTTAGGCTCGATCGCCAGCCCCAACACATCATAGCAACCCGTTGCACTCGCTCTCGGCTTGCAGGAGATCGACTTCACGAAGCGCAGAGGCAAGGCCCTTATAGGAGTGCCGATAAGGCCTTCGGCAAGCTTTGCGCCGCTGATATTGAGGCGGATGGGACCAAACGGGCCAGGAACGCTCTCCACTAGCGGGAAATTAATTGCGCTCACATATTCTTCGAGATTGATACATGTATAGGCTGGAGCACGAACACATTCCTGAAGGAGGCCGTTTTTGGTCCGGATATTATCCATCAAATTGTAATACTGGCCACTGTCCTTAGCTTCCGGATCATTATTCCACGCTTTGCTAATGAATTCAGTCAAGGCCTTCCCCGCTTCTTCGCGGAACATATCTCTAAGTGCGTAGTGGCGCTGCGACCGCACTTGTGCAGCTAACTCGTTATAGACCGCATTGTCGTACACTCCATCGTCGCTTATAAATTCGATGCCCTCGGCATCCAGAAGACCGCTCTGTTCAGGAGATCTCACAGGTAAGGCAGCGAAATAAAGCGACTGACCGCGAGTTCCATCAGATTGATCGATATTTGACCAGCCCGCCTTGAGCTTTAAGGCAACGCCAAAACTGCCTTCCGTCACGCGAAAATCTGGATTGGGCACGGGCACATTTTGAAGATTAACCTCTAGGTCTGTGACACCATTCTTGCGTGCCTTTAGATAGAGTATGAACTCATCATCGCCCAAATCCCTCACCGCAGATGAGATGTCACGCCCATAACTTATCGACTGCCTATGATCGTCTTTCACAAAGATCTTTGTTTCAAATGTAAAATCAATATCACTCATTCCGCCGAGGTTAGCCCCAAAAGTCACGTTGCCCACAAGGGGTAAATCAACAGTAACCTCAGGGCAGTCCAGAGCTATGGAACTCGATAGCAACTCCTCCCCATCATGCATTTCGGAAACCTTGAAACCGCAGCTCCCATCGCGCTTTATTTTGACACTTAGCTGCCCCACCGCCCTTTCAACCAGCGTCGTGGAAAGCAGCGGAATGCGCTTGTATTTTCTTGCAGCCGGGGTGGCATTCCATTCCAGCGTAACTCCATTGTAGTTTACGCGATCACCGCTGGTGAACAGGCTAAACACTTCATTGCTGACCCCGTTTTCATGGAAAGCCCTTTCGATCAGGTTTGAGCTGTGACGAATATCGGCGACCGGATGTAGCGGCAGTGACCAGTAACCATCTTCGTCGCTACGATCCTCGGCTGCAAAATAGGACGCCCCATTGGCGCCGCGCGTGCGGGCGAGATCCTTTAGCTGCTCATATGTAAGCATTTCATTGCGGTTAACGCGCGCCTGGTTGCCTGAGCAAAACTCTTGCAATGGCCTGACTACATTACTGAACAGCTCGACACTTTGGGCAGGCGTGAGCCGAGGATTGCTAAGCAGGTTCAAATTGGCCTTGATGGCATTGTAGTGCGTCAGAACATCCGCAGTATAATTGGGGTTTGATGAGAAGGGCCCCTGGCCGGAGACCGGAACCGGCATACACAGAGTGCCCAGAACTCCGAATTTTGAGGTCAGAATTTCGCTGGCAACTGGCAGGCGAAGCTGATCGTCAACTGCGTGGCCAATTTCCAGGACCTGCGTTGCATCCGGATCTGGCGCACTAACGGTATCGTAGCCGTCAATCCTGCGCCGCCCCTCTCTATCCACAGTGTAGCGTGGAGATCTCTTTTCAAACAGGGCAAGCCGGCCAGAAACATTGAAGTCCCATGCCTTGGGAGCGACGACGATTTCTGATCCCTCAAGGCTGATGCGCCTGTTGGCAGAATAAGGCTCCTTTATCTCGAGCTTTCCAGTGGCAAGCTCGAGAGTGATGAGCTGCCGTGATGTCCGCGTCCAGCTGCGATCACCTTGGGCCTTGTAATCGATTGCCAAGCCTTGCGGGTTGCGTATCTCGACCTTGCGACGGTAGTTTGCAAAGTCATTTCTGATGTCCGGCGCGATCACATTATCGCCGCTGATCGAGGGCTGCGCCTTCTGATAGGCATCGCGCACGTTCTGATTGACAATGGATTTCTGTGATGCCGGCTTTTTCGACGACTGCATCCGGTCATTCCACTTATTGACGCTTTTGGCCGTGCTGCCCGAGGTCGACGATTGGCCGACCTGCTTGCCCGTTGCAGGGTCCAGCGCACGTTTTGCCGTCGAGGAACCAGAGCCACTCGCAGACTGGGCTTCATCCCCTGTCGCCGGCGCTTCTTGCGCTGCAGTAGTTTTCGCGGTGACAGTTTTCTTGGACGATAATATTTTCGCCTTAGCCGTCGCCTTGGCAGCGGCCGATCCCGTCATGTCTGGCAGTGATTGAGCCATACAAAGTGATGGGAAAAGAATGGAAGAACCCAATGCGATGACATATTTTTTCATTATTATGGACCCCGTATATGTAAATAACTTAATCTATGTGACAATACTATAGTATTTTGCTGTAAGCCTGTCCTTCTTATATTTACAAACAATCCCGCATTGATTGTCAAATACATATACGAGCCGTCCGGGAAAATTCCCACAGGCAAGCAGGTTTCTGGGGTCCGGTGCGCTTTTTCGACCATTTCTGGTCATCATGATTGCCGCGAGAAGCACTCTAAATGGAAATTGCGCAAAGCAGATCGGTCCGCCAATAATTTGGCAGACACATCTGGTCCGGCATGCAATCTACAGATGAAATGCAGTTATTTCAGTGCTATGAATTATATCAGTTCACTTGGGTGAACCTTAATATCAGCCCTCTGGCGGCCATTTGATCCACAATTCCAGAACGTTGTTCTGCTGCGCCACTGACATCTTCGGCGGGCGGGCGGGATCCAGCGTGAATTCGGGAATGCGGGTCAGCCATTCCTCCAGGAACACCGCGATTTCGCGCCGCGCCAGCAAGGCTCCGGCGCAGGTATGCGGGCCCGCACCAAAGGTCATCATCCGGCCTCCTTCGCGCTCGAAATCGACCGTGTCAGGATCGGGATTGATAACCGGATCCTGATTGAAAAAGCAGGGCGAGAGCAAGACGAGGTCGCCCTTCTTCATCGTCACGCCGTCATATTCATGATCCTCGGCCAGCCGGCGGGCCAGCTGGGTGATGGTATAACGACGCAGCAATTCCTGGATCACCGCCATCACATTTTCAGGATGGGCGCGGATATAGTCGCGGTCCTCAGGGTTCTTCGCGAGATGAATGGTGATGAAGCACAGCGCCATCGCCACGGTGTCCAGCCCTGCGTGAAGGAACAGGGTGATGAGCGAGAGGATTTCCTGCTGCGTGTAGGGCCGCCCGTCGATGGTCCCTTGCACGATATGGCTCAGCCCATCCTCGCGCGGGTTGGCGCGCCGGTCATTGACGTGTTCCTCAAGGTAATGATGCACCGCCTGATGCGCTTTCATGCGGTCAGCGGGATCGAGGCTGAACATGAAATCCTCGATATACCCGCGCAGCAGCATCCGGTCCTTGAGCGGGAGGCCGACCATTTCCAGAAAGATGGTGAGCGGCAATTGCAGCGCGAATTCAGAGAGAAACTCGCACTCGCCGCGCGGTTTGAAGCCCTCGATCAACCCGACCGTCAATTCCTTGATGCGCGGATCGAGGGCGGCGATGCGGGACGGCGTGAGCAGCGCCTGAACCGTGGCGCGATATTTGGCGTGGACCGGCGGGTCGGCCTGGATCGGCAGCATCATGTCACCCTCGGCATGGGGGATGCCGACGACGGCGCTGGAAAAGGTCTTGGGCGTGCGGAAGAAGCGATGCACCGCCTCGCCTTCGGTCACCACCCAATGGCCGCCATTGTAAGGCGACCAGACCAGCTTGCCGCCTTGCTTGAAGGCTTTCCAGCTGTCTTGCGGGCTGAGCTCGGCCCCCGGCATGGCATGGATGCTGATGTCCACAACGCGATCAGACGGGACATGCGGGGGAACAGTGCGCTCAGCCAGTTGGGTCACAATTTCAAATCCTCGATATCAAGATCGATGCACGAAGGCGGCGCATCGACAGTTCAATGCGCCGCCTACTAGAAATTCCGATCCTCGTTTTCATCTGATTTCCGCAAACCGCGTTGCCATTGCTGCCAGACTAAAGAGTTTCAGCCTCCCTTTGCCGTGGGCCATGTAAGCCACAAGGCCTCGACCGAGTTCTGCGCCTGCGAGCTTAATCTGGGCGGGCGGGCCGGGTCGATGGCAAAGTCCGGAATACGGCTCAGGAATTCCTGCAGGAAGATCATGATCTCGCGCCTTGCCAGCAGGGCGCCTGCGCAGGTGTGCGGCCCGGCGCCGAAGGTGATGTGCTTGATGTTTGCGCGCTCGAAATCGACCTCGTCCGGATTCTCCAGCGTGGTTTCATCCTGATTGAAGAAGAAGGGCGAGAGCATGATCATGTCCCCCTGCTTCATCGTCACGCCCGCATGCGTGAAATCCTTGGCCAGCTTGCGGCCCAGTTGCGGCCCGGTATAGCGGCGCAGCAATTCCTGGATGATGGTGTGCATCTTCTGCGGGTGATTGCGGATATAGTCCCGGTCCTTCGGATTGCGCGCCAGATGGAGCGCGATGAAGCCCAGCATGTTCATCAGCGTGTCGAGCCCGGCATGCAGCAGCAGGGTCAGCGTCTCCAGAACTTCCTGCTGGGTATATTGCCGCCCGTCGATGGTCGAATTGATGATCGTACTGATGGCGTCATTGCCGGGGTTGGCGCGGCGCTCGTTCACCCACTTCTCGAGGTAATGGTGAACCTCCATGTGGATTTCGTAGCGCTTCTGACCGTCCTGCGCGCGCAGGAACCGCTCGATCATGTCGCGCAGCATCAGGCGATCATCGAGCGGCAGCCCCATCATCTCGAGGAAGATGATGAGCGGCAGTTGCAGCGCAAACTCCGACACGAACTCGCATTCGCCCCGCGCGCGGAAGCCTTCGATCAGCTGGATGGTCAGCTCGCGCACCCGCGGCTCCAGCGCCTCGACCCGTTCGGGCGTGACGAGGAAAGTGATGTTGGCGCGATGCTTGGCATGATCTGGCGGATCGGCCTGGATCGGCAGCATCCGGTCGCCCGGATCGGGAATGGCAAGGGCGGAGCTGGAAAAATGCTCCGGGTCGCGGAAGAAGCGGAACACGTCCTTGCCCTCGGTCGCGATCCAGTGGCCGCCATTATAGGGCGACCAGACCAGCGGCCCGCGCCCCTTGAAGATGCGCCAGCACCCCTGCGGGTCTTCGCTGCCGCCGGGGATGTTGTAGATATCGATATCGACCACCAGTTCGGCGGGAACATGGGCAGGGACAGTCTTCTCGGGCGCCAGGGTCGCCATTGTGCCTCTCCTTTTTCTGACTATGCATAATCTTGCCTGCCCCGCCACGCAGGTCAAGCATCAAGCAGCAGGATGCCAAGCCATCCGCTTATTGCAGCGAAGGCCGGCAACCCGAGAGGAAGATCAGTCGCCCGCCTGTTTGGGCAGGGCGAAGGCGATGAGGTAATCGCTCACCTCCCCGCCCATCTTGGGATTGCCGGTGGCGGCCAGCACCACCATCTGCCTTCCGCTCCTGGTGGAGAAATAGCTCATCGGCGTGGCATATCCGGCAGCGGGAAGGCGGGTCTTCCAGATTTCCTTGCCCGTCGCCGTTTCCAGCGCGCGCAGGTAATTGTCATTGGTGCCCGCGACAAAGGTGATGCCGCTGCGGGTTACCAGCGAGCCGCTGAGATTGATCACGCCAAAGGGCAGTGGCAGGCGCGAACGGATGCCGAGCGGCCCCGAATTTTCACCGGTGCCGAGCGGCCTCGTCCACAAGAGCTTGCGGGTCCTGAGGTCGATCGCGCTGATCTTGCCCATCGGAGGGGCAAGGCACGGCAGATAAAGCGGCGAGAGCATGGGCGAAATTTCCGCCGCATAAGGCACGCCTTCCTGTGCGTGATTGCCCGCCATGTCGATTTCCACCCCCGGCGCGAGCTTTTTCAAACCGGCCTTATCAGCCTCGGCGCGCGGCATCATCCGGGCGCGGGTGGGCAGATAGCTGGATTTCACAATGGCGATATGCCGGTCCCGGTCGATTGCCGCGCTGCCCCAGTTGGTGCCGCCGGCATAGCCCGGAAAGGTGATGCTGGGGGTAAGGCCCGGAGGCGTCAGCGTCCCTTCATAGCGACGCTGCTTGAAATCGAGCCGGCACCACAGCTGGTCGAGCGGGGTGATGCCCCACATCGAACGTTCGGTCAGGTCCGGCCCGGCGAGAGACGGCATCCCGACAGAAAAGGGCTGGGTGGGGGCGATGCGCTCTTCAGGCAGCGCGCCCTTGGTCGGCACCTTGCGATCTTCTACCCTCGCCAGCGGCTTGCCGGTGGCTCGGTCGAGATAGAACAGCTCGCCGCGCTTGGTCGGCAAGAGCAGGCCCTTTTCGATGGCGCCACCCTTGCCAGGCACATCGACCAGAACCGGCTGGGCCGGATTGTCGAGATCCCACAAATCGTGGCGCAGCGTCTGGTAATGCCAGCGCGGGCGGCCTGTATCGATGTCGAGCGCGACAACGGAAGTGCTGTATTTGTCGTCAAACTCCCGGCGCTGCGCCCCGTAATAGTCGGTCCCGCCGGTATTGCCGGTCGCGGCATAGACAAGGCCCAGCTCTTCGTCTGCGCTCATCGGGGTCCAGCTGTTGGGGGTGGAAGGGGTGTAAGTCTCGCCTTCGGGCGGAAGCCCGGTGCGGTCTGGCTGGCCCATGTCCCATGCCCATGCAAGCTTGCCCGTCACCGCATCGAAGGCGCGGATCACGCCCGATGGTTCGCCCCAATGCTGGCCATCGGCGACCATGGCGTTCAACACCAGCTTGCCGCGCGCCAGCGTGGGGGCGGAGGTGACATTGTAATAGCCGGGGTCACGCGTCCCCAACCCTTCATAGATATCGACCGCGCCGTTCTGCCCGAAGCCGGGGCAAGGCGCGCCGGTCTGCGCATCCATCGCGTTGAGCGTGCCCTTCAGCGTGGTGGTATAGATGCGCGCCGAACACAGGCCCGCCGCATCAGGCACCGCGTAATAGGTGATCCCGCGGCAATGGGTGTATTTGGACATCGACATGTCAGTGCCGGAACGGAAGCGCCACTTGAGCTTGCCGGTCTCGGCATCGAGCGCATAGACATCGTTGAAATCGGTGCAATTATACAGCGTATCTCCGATTTTCAGCGCCGGAGCCTCTGCCGTCGCCATCACCCCCTTGGGATCGGGGCCGGTGCGGAAGGTCCACGCGATTTCCAACTGGTCGATATTGGCGGGTGTGATCTGGTCGAGCGCGGTGAAGCGCGAGCCATGGTTGTTGCTGTCGAAATAGCGCCAGTCAGTGCTGTCGATGCTCTTGTCGACAATGGCCTCTCCCGGCTCGCCCACGCCGGCCTGATAGATCGGATCGGCGGGCTGGTGTGGGCCAACTGCCGCGTGAGCCGCATATCCCAGCGCCACTGCGCCAATGGTCGATACAACGCCGCGCCGCCATGCAGCGCCAGCAGGCCAGCCGGAAAGGCCGAGCGGGCGGCGGATGGCGGGAAACAGAAAGCCAAGCCCGAACACCGCAGGCGCGATCACGCGCGGCATCAGCTTCCAGCCATCAAAGCCCACTTCCCAGATCGCCCATGTGACAGTTGCCAGCATGAACACGGCAAACAGCTTCGCGCCAGCGGCATTGCGGCGAAACAGCAGGAAAGCCCCTGCAATGAGCGCGATGCCGGAAATAGCATAATAGGGGGAGCCGCCCAGCATCGCGAGCTGCGCGCCGCCAGCCAACAGCGCCGCGCCAATGGCGCCCAGTGCCAGCGCATAGATATGGAATATAACCGGAAATCCGCGCTTGTCTGCTTCGGTCACTGCCGTCACTCCCCCCACCTTATCCTTTATCATCGACCTAGAGGATGGACGCAGCAACCCGCAAGATCAATGGAACGCGCATCAAGCCCATTGGCGGCTGCAGTCATGCCGCAAGCCTGCACCAACCGGGAGAACAGGAATAATAGGCCGTTTCCCCAGTGCTATCAGATCACGCTTTCGGCAAGGTCCAGACCGGCATTGCGATGAGCCGCGACAATGGTGTTCCTGAGCAGAACCGCGATGGTCATCGGGCCGACGCCGCCCGGAACAGGCGTGATAGCGCCTGCCACCTCGGCAGCGCCCGCAAAATCGACATCGCCCACCAGCCGGGTCTTGCCTTCTTCTGCGGCAGGCACGCGGTTGATGCCGACATCGATCACGGTGGCACCTGGCTTGATCCAGTCGCCCTTGACCATTTCCGCGCGGCCGACGGCGGCCACCACGATATCGGCGCGGCGCACCACTTCGGGCAGATCCTTCGTGCGGCTATGCGCGATGGTCACTGTGCAGCTTTCG
>CAZWEY010000026.1:0-20742 GCA_964632055.1 uncultured Sphingomonadaceae bacterium | reverse complement strand
AACGGCGGCGATCACGGTCAGGCTTTTGCCACCAACTTCAACCCGGAAATCAACATCCGCGAAGTGACCGCGCCCGCGCGGCACTGGGAGAACGGCCAGTTCGTCGAAACGCCCGCCATGGCGCACAAGCAGCAGTTCGACTTCGAGGGCGTTGGCCCCAAGAACATGTACATGATGTATCACGAGGAGCTGGAAAGCCTCGCCAAGTTCATCCCGGAGATGGAACGCGCGCGCTTCTGGATGACCTTCGGCGATGCCTATATCCAGCACCTCACCGTGCTGCAGAATGTCGGTATGACCCGGATCGACCCGGTGATCTACAATGGCGTCGAGATCATTCCGCTGCAATTCCTCAAGGCAGTCCTGCCGGAACCGGCGAGCCTAGGCCCGACGACAAAGGGCAAGACCAATATCGGCGACATCGCCACCGGCGAGGCGCTGGATGGATCTGGCGAGAAAACCTTCTACGTCAAGAACATCTGCGACCATGAAGACGCCTATGCCGAAACGGGCAATCAGGCGGTGAGCTACACCACCGGCGTTCCCGCCATGATCGGCGCGGCCATGATGCTGACCGGCGCGTGGAAGGGTGAGGGCGTCTTCAACATGGAACAGTTCGACCCCGATCCCTTCATGGAGATGCTCAACCGGCACGGCCTGCCGTGGACTTGCGAGGAACTGCCGGGGCCGCTTGCGTTCTGATGGAGACGCGGGCCGGAGATCCGGGCGCCTTTGCCCAGTTCGACCTGTCGCGCGTCGACAGTCCCGCTTTCGTGGTTGATGCCGCGAAGCTGCGCGACAATTTGCGCATTCTGGCTGATATCCGCGACCGGGCAGGGGTGAAGGTGCTCGCCGCGCTGAAGGCCTTCTCCATGTGGTCTGTGGCGCCCATCATCGGCGAATATCTCGATGGGGTGTGCACATCGGGCCTGTGGGAGGCGTTGCTGGCGGCCGAACATTACGATGGCGAGATCGCGACCTATTGCGCGGCCTACAAGCCGGACGACCTTGCCGAAATCCTGCGCCTGTCGGACCATGTCATCTTCAACACGCCGATGCAGATCGAACGCTGCTGGCCGGTGATCGAGGCAGCGCGGGCGAGGGGTGAAAGATTCGATATTGGCCTTCGCGTAAACCCGCTGCACCCCGAAGGCGAAGTGCCACGCTATGACCCGTGCGCGCCTTTCTCGCGCCTTGGCTGGCCGATCGACCAGCTGACCGCCGAGCATGTCGCCATGATCGACGGCATTCACATGCACACTTTGTGCGAGCAGGATTTCGAGCCGCTGGCGCGCACATGGGATGTGGCCTTCGATTTCCTCGAGCCCTATTTTGGCCAATTCAAATGGATCAATCTGGGCGGCGGCCATCATATCACCCGCGCCGATTATCAGCGCGACGAGCTGGTGCAGTTCCTGATCGACATGAAGGACGATACCGGAGCCGAGATATACCTTGAACCCGGCGAGGCGGTGGCATTGGATGCCGGCATCCTTGTCGGCACGGTGCTCGATACGCATTGGAACGGCATGAATCTGGCCGTCACCGATGTTTCCGCCACCTGCCACATGCCCGATGTGATCGAAGCGCCCTATCGGCCTGCCATGCTGGGCGAGCGGGAGGAAGGCGAGCCGGTGCGGCTTGGCGGTCCGTCCTGTCTCGCGGGCGATGTGATCGGCGATTATCGTCTGCCCGAGGGCGCTGAGCCGGGCCAGCGTTTCGCCTTTCTCGATCAGGCGCATTATTCGATGGTCAAGACCACCACCTTCAATGGCGTGCCTCTTCCGTCGATCTGGCTGTGGGACAGCGAGAGCGATGCGCTCGATTGCATCCGCCGATTCGGCTATGAGGATTTTGCTGCAAGGCTGAGCTGAGAGTGCGATGCCGTCTCAGGCGGGATTGCTATTGCCTTGAAAAACCGTCCGGAAATCCGAAGGCTCTCACCAGGGGCAATTTTCACTTGCAGTTCATCTTCGCGCCCTTATAGCGACCCTCCGCTGCCCCATGGGGACTTCCAAACCGCAAGGCAGCTTCGTCTTTGTGTTGATCTGGCCGAAAGGCCTATTGGGGGTCCCTTGAGTTGCACATCCATCCTGACGCATCGGCTGTAGTTCGCGCGCTCGCGCCCGACGAACCTGTCATTCTCAATCGCCCGCACGCCGCGCATCGTGCCGCCCGCTTCTTCGCAGAGAAGTTTCCGGGCCGCTCGCTTTATGCGGTCAAGGCCAACCCCTCGCCCGATCTTCTCAGGGTGCTGTGGGCTTCGGGCATCACGCATTACGACGTCGCCTCGATCGCCGAGGTGCGCCTGGTGCGTTCCATCCTGCCCCAGGCGGTGCTGTGTTTCATGCACCCGGTGAAGACAGCGAGCGCCATCCGTGAGGCCTACGAGCTTCATGGCGTGCGCACTTTCAGCCTCGATACGGCAGAAGAGCTGGACAAGATCGTCCGCGCGACGACCGATGGCGAGGGCAATACAGCCAAGGACCTTCGCCTGTGCGTGCGGCTGCGTGTCTCGTCCGACTATTCGGAGCTGAGCTTGGCTTCCAAGTTCGGCATCGACCTCGCCGATGCGGCGCCCTTGCTGCAGGCCACCCGGCAGGTCGCGGACTGGCTGGGTATCTGCTTCCATGTCGGCAGCCAGGCGATGACCCCCTTTGCCTATGTCCAGGCGCTGGAACGCGCTCGCGCGGCCATTGCCGATGCCGGCGTCGTTATCGACGTGATCGATGTGGGCGGCGGTTTCCCGTCCATCTATCCCGGCATGGAGCCTCCGCCGCTGGAGGATTATTTCGGCGCCATCCACCGCGCGTTTGAATCGCTGCCCATCGCTTATAACGCCGAGCTGTGGTGCGAGCCGGGCCGGGCGCTGTGTGCGGAATATAATTCGCTGATCGTGCGGGTGGAAAAGCGGCGCGGCAACGAGCTCTATATCAATGACGGCGCTTATGGCGCGCTGTTCGATGCGGCTCATGTCGGCTGGCGTTTCCCGGTTGCTCTGCTGCGCGAAGATGCCGGCGAGGCAGCCGAAAGCTTCGCCTTTTTCGGTCCGACCTGCGATGACATGGACTTCATGGAAGGTCCGTTCGAACTGCCTGCGGGCGTCAGGGCCGGCGATTATATCGAGATCGGCATGCTTGGCGCCTATGGCGCGGCGATGCGCACCGCTTTCAACGGCTTCGGGCAAGGCGGTACGCATGAGGTGGCCGACGAGCCAATGCAGAGCCTCTATCGTGGCGACCGCGCCGACCCCCGCATTTCGGACAATGTGGTGAGCCTGCGCTGATATCGCGATACCAAATAAAAAGGCCCCGGAGCGATCCGGGGCTTTTTTCATGATCTGCTCATATCGTCAGGCTGCCTTGCGCAGTTCCATATCCATCCGGTCCCATATCTCGACCAGAGCTGCGGTCAGATCACGCATCATCGCCTCGCTATGGGCAGGGCCGGGGGTAAAGCGCAATCGCTCTGTACCGCGCGGGACGGTCGGGAAATTGATCGGCTGCACATAGACGCCATATTCGGCGAGCAGTATATCGCTGATCTTCTTGGCCTTGACCGGATCGCCGACCATCAGGGGCACGATATGCGTGGTTGACGGCATGACCGGCAGGCCGGCATCGGCAAACATCCGTTTCAGCATGGCCGCTGCCGCTTGCTGGCCTTCGCGTTCCACGCTGGAGGATTTGAGGTGGCGCACCGAAGCCAGCACGCCTGCCACCAGCACTGGCGAGAGCGAGGTAGTGAAGATGAAGCCCGGCGCATAGGAACGGATCACGTCGACGATCTTGCGATCCGCCGCGATATAGCCGCCCATCACGCCAAACGCCTTGCCCAGCGTGCCTTCGATGATGGTGATGCGGTGTGCTGCCTCGTCGCGGTCGGCAATGCCGCCGCCGCGCGGGCCATACATGCCCACGGCATGCACTTCGTCGATATAGGTCAGCGCGTTATATTTGTCGGCCAGATCGCAGATTGCATGGATCGGGGCGACATCGCCATCCATCGAATAGACGCTCTCAAAAGCGATCAGCTTGGGCAGTTCCGGGTCGGTCTCGGCGAGCAATTGTTCAAGGTGTTAGACATCATTGTGCCGCCAGACCTTCTTCTCGCAGCCCGAATTGCGGATGCCGGCGATCATGCTGGCGTGATTCAGCTCGTCGGAAAAGATGACGCAACCGGGCAGGATCTTGGCAAGGGTGGAAAGGGTCGCATCATTCGAGACATAGCCCGAGGTGAACAGCAACGCGCCTTCCTTGCCGTGAAGGTCGGCCAGTTCGCCTTCCAGTTCGACATGGTAATGGGTGTTGCCGCCGATATTGCGGGTGCCGCCAGAACCGGCGCCGACATTGTGCAGCGCTTCTTCCATCGCTGCTATCACCTTGGGATGCTGGCCCATGGCGAGATAGTCGTTGGAGCACCACACGGTGATGTCCTTGGGGCCATTATGCCCGGCAAAGCAGCGCGCATTCGGGTAAGCGCCCTTGTTGCGCAGAATATCGATGAAAACGCGATAGCGTCCTTCGGTATGAAGCCGCTCGATCGCCTGGTCGAAAATCTGGTCGTAGTTCAACAGGACTTCCGCAAATTGGGCCGCAGCGCCTTGCCGGCAACCGCGAGATGATCCGAAAACGCACAAGCCCTTAGACCATTGTGCAGCCTTTTGCCACAAAGAAAGGGCTGCAAATCCGACTTTCAGAATTGCTCGATACGTTCCAGTCCATGCTCGCCCATCACCGCGACAAGCGTAGGGTTGTTGGCGGGCGCTGCGGTGAACAGGGCAAAATCGGGGCGGGCGCGCTCGAAGGGCTGGCCGCTGGTCAGATGGGCTATGCGCTGAGCAATGCCGGTTGCACCATCGACGAACACGACCTGTGAACCGAAAGCTTCGCCCAGTTCCATCGCCACCAGCGGAAAATGGGTGCAAGCCAGAACCACCGTGTCGATTTGCTCGCCACCTGGTTGTGAGAGAAGGCCCTGAGCGGCGCGCGCATAAATCTCCATATCGACTTCCTCGCCGCGCAGCTTGGCCTCGGCCGCGGCCACCAGTTCGGGTGCGGCATGACGCAAAAGCCGCTTGTCGCGGGCGAATTCATGCTCAAGCCGGTCGACATAGGCCTGGCGCACCGTGGCCGCCGTTCCCAGCAGGCCGATAACCCCGCTGCGGCTCAGCATGGCGGCAGGCTTGATAGCCGGCACCGTGCCCACCACCGGAATGTCGAGCACCTCGCGCACACTGGCAAGAGCGATGGTGGAGGCGGTGTTGCAGGCGATGGTGACGAGGCGCGGGCGATAGCGCTCGACCAGCCTTCCCAGCAAGGCCGGAACGCGCGCCGCGATCTGGGCTTCGGTCTTGTCACCATAGGGCAGGGCGGCATTGTCGGCGACATAGATCACCGCCGCATCGGGAAGCAGCCTGCGCAATTCGCTGAGCACGCTAAGCCCGCCAACGCCCGAATCCATCAGGAGAATGGGCGCGCTCGGATCTGTCGGATGATGCACGTCTGGTCTGGTCCCGCCCTCAATAGCTTTTCTATCTAGTGCGAGCCACATCAAAAGGGCAAGTCACAGATAAGACAGATAGCTTCGACAAGCGGGATGGGTGACGCTAGAAGCCTTGTATGAACCAGCTTCTCTCTCTTGGCCTCGGCTATCTGCTTGGCTCCATCCCCTTCGGCATCCTGCTGACCCGGCTGACCGGCGCGGGCGATCTGCGCGCCATCGGATCGGGCAATATCGGGGCGACCAATGTGCTGCGCACCGGTCGAAAGGGGCTGGCCGCATCCACCCTGTTGCTGGACATGGGCAAAGGGCTCGTGGCGGTGCTGCTGGTGCGCCATATCTCGCCCGGCATGGAGGGGCTGGCAGCACTAGGAGCTGTATTGGGCCATTGCTTCCCGGTCTGGCTGCGCTTTGCTGGTGGCAAGGGCGTGGCGACCACTCTGGGCGTCTGTCTTGGCCTTGCATGGCCGCTGGGGCTGGTCTTTGCCGTGGTCTGGCTCGGTATGATGGCGATCACACGCATTTCATCGGCAGGAGGCATCAGCGCCGCCCTGGCCGTCCCCGTCGCCGCCGCGCTTATGGGATACAGCCATTATGTCGTTGTGCTGGCGGCAATCGCGCTGCTGGTGGTGTGGCTGCACCGGGGCAATATTGCCCGGCTCAGGGCAGGCACGGAACCGCGGATCGGTCAATGATGAGTCTTTCCCAGCCAGAAGCGTTTGCGCGCATCCGGCTGCTGCGCTCCCCTCGTATCGGGTCGGTCAGCTATCGTCAGCTGATTGCGCGTTTCGGCAATGCTGTCTCGGTAATTGAGGCCTTGCCCGATCTCGCACGCAAGGGCGGGGGCAGCTACACTGCTGCGCCGGTTGCAAGCATCGAGCACGAAATCGATGCGGTGCGTGCAGCAGGCGCGCGGTACCTTTTTCACGATTCACCGGACTATCCACCCCTGCTGAGCGAGACAGGCGGGGCTCCTCCGATCCTCACGATCAGGGGGGATGTCGCGCTCGCCCGGCAAAATTGTGTGGCGATTGTCGGCGCGCGCAACGCATCGGCTGCAGCCGTAAAACTGGCATCCTCCTTCGCCCGCGCCTTGTCAGAAGCGGGGCTGATAGTGGTCTCGGGTCTTGCCCGCGGTATTGACGGTGCTGCTCACAGCGCCAGCCTGCCACGCACCATCGGGGTGATCGCCAGCGGCATCGACATTGCCTATCCACCACAGCATGCAAAGTTGCAGGAGGATATTGCGCAGCAAGGCCTGCTGATCGCAGAGCAGCCTTGCGGCACCGAACCGCGCGGCAGCCAGTTTCCCAGCCGCAACAGGATCATCGCCGGGCTTTGTGCGGGCACTCTGGTGGTGGAAGCGGCGCAAGGGTCCGGTTCGCTCATCACCGCGCGTCTGGCGGGCGAGGCGGGGCGCGAGGTAATGGCCATCCCCGGATCTCCGCTGGAGCCACGCAGCCAGGGTTGCAACCAGCTGATCCGCGATGGGGCGATACTGGTGCAGGCGCCCGAGGATGTCATCGAACTGGTGACCGGATTTGACGGCAATCCGCGCTCGAGCTTCCGCGAGGAAGGGGCGCCTGATTACGAATATGGCGAGGCGGATTTTACGCCAGATATGGCCGATCAAAGCGCCGATATTGCGGACCTTTTGACCACCGCACCTGTAGCGGTGGACGAGCTTATAAGGCAGAGCGGGCAAAGTGCCGGCGCGGTTCAGATGGCGCTGCTGGAGCTGGAGCTGGCGGGCAGGCTGGAGCGGCATGCAGGGGGCAGGGTAAGCCTGCAATAGCACTTCATCATCCGTTCATCGCGGCCATTGCACCACCGGGCACAGAATGGATGGGAGCCTGATGATGAGAGCAATGACCGCGCTGGCCGTGATCGCCGCGATGCTGGCTCAGGGGCCCGCTTCTGCTGCGCCAGAAGCCGGGTCTGGAGACGCGCCGCAGAAGCGGATGAGCCAGGGCTATTGCCGCATGCCCGAAGCCCTGCCCGACCTTGGACAAGAGAGCCAATATCAGCCGCCGCGACGCCGGCATGACATTCCGGTTCCGATGGCCTCTGCCCCTGAAGCAGGTGGCGACGTCAGCGTTACCGCGCGACGCGCAGAGAGCGGCGCAGCAGACAGGGCCGGCGTCGATGGTGTCTTTGGCGAAGCGGAAGCGCCAATGGCTGAAGCACCACCACCACCACCGCCTTCGGCCTCTCCGTCCGCCGAGAGCCGCAAGGCTATCTCTCCGCCGCGCCCGCCCTATCCGGGGCGGCCTTATCCCCGGCCACGACCCTATCCTCAGGCCGGTTTGCTCACCGCAGGCGAACATGACGACCTGCTCAACCCCGAGCTTTACGCATCCTATCTGCGCCGCTCCGATCTGGGCCAGCAGATTGCGGGTCTGCCGCAGATTGACACCTCGCGCCTGCTCAGGGTGGCCGTGCATGACCGCAGCGGCAGGCCAGTCAGGGGGGCGATGGTCGAAGTGACCTGTGCAGACGGCAATCGCCTTCGCCTGCCAACCATGGCCGATGGCACTGTGGCCCTGTTTCCGGAACTGGACCGGCTGAGCGACACTGTCTGGATCGCAATTCCGGGCGAAGATCGCCGCGCCATAAATATCCCGCGCGCAGAGGGCGGGCTGGAAGTCCGTTTCACGACTGACAGGTCCTCTCCTGCCAGGAACCTTGCCCTCGACCTGATGCTGGTGATTGATACCACTGGCTCGATGGGTGACGAGATCCGCTATCTCCAGACCGAACTGGACTCGATCCTCGCGGCCTTGCGCGCGCGGCATCGCGGGCTGGATCTGCGGGTGGGCTTCGTCTTCTATCGCGACATTGGAGATCATTATGTCACCTCCACTGTCCCGCTCTCCGGTAATCTCGGCGCCGCGCGCAACGAATTGGCGCAGCGCCATGCTGGGGGAGGCGGGGACTATCCCGAAGCGATGGATCAGGCGCTGATCCGCGCGGCAGGAGCGGAATGGCGGCCCGGTGCGGTCAAATCGCTCTTGCTGGTGGCGGATGCGCCGCCTCATGACGAGAATTTCGACATGGCATGGCTGGCAGCCGAACATCTGCGGCAAAAGCGGGTCCATGTCGTGCCGGTTGCCGCATCGGGGGTGGCCGACAAGGCCGAATATGCCATGCGCGCCATGGCGGCCCTCACGCAAAGCCGCTACACCTTCCTCACCGATGACAGCGGAGTGGGCAATCCCCATGCGCCCCCGGCGATCGACTGCTATCTGGTGACCCGGCTCGATGCGCTGCTGCGCCGGGTGATCGACAGCCAGCTTTCAGGCCGGCGGATCGAGCCGGAGCAGGGCGAGGTCATCCGTTCCGTGGGCGATTACGACAAGGGGTGCTGCATCCTGCCGCAAGGCTGGCAGCAAGGCTGAACGGGCATTTGCGCTAAATATTGGTGCCATGGGCGGTTGTCCCTCTTGACGGTTGGGCAGTGCTCGTCTCACCCTCGCGCACACGTATACGCGTAAGGACACCGATTTTCGCCCATGCAGCTCGTCATTGTTGAATCGCCCGCCAAGGCCAAGACCATCGAGAAATATCTGGGCAAGGACTTCAAGGTCCTCGCCTCCTACGGCCACGTCCGCGATCTTCCAGCCAAGGATGGGTCGGTGCGGCCGGATGACGGTTTTGCGATGGACTGGGAACCCTATGGCGACAAGCAGCGCCAGATCAAGGCTATCGCCGATGCGGCCAAGGGTGCTGATCGCCTGATCCTCGCCACTGACCCCGACCGCGAGGGCGAAGCGATCAGCTGGCATGTCCGTGAACTGCTGGCCAAGCGCAAGGTGCTGCCCAAGGCGGTGGAGCGGGTGACGTTCAATGCCATCACCAAGGATGCGGTAACCGGTGCGATGCGCAACCCGCGCGATCTGGATCACGATCTGATCGATGCCTATCTCGCCCGCCGAGCGCTGGACTATCTTTTCGGCTTCACCCTCTCTCCGGTTCTGTGGCGCAAGCTTCCCGGCGCAAAGAGTGCTGGTCGCGTGCAATCAGTGGCCTTGCGCCTGATTGTCGATCGGGAACGCGAGATCGAGGCGTTTAAGCCGCAGGAATACTGGTCGGTCACAGCCAGGATGGAGCATGACGGGACGGCGTTCGACGCAAGGCTGGCCGCTTTCGATGGGCAGAAGCTCGATCGCTTGTCGATCGGTGACGAGGGCACCGCAAGCCGCGCCAAGCAGGCTGTTGAACAAGGCCGCTTCACCGTTGAGGAGGTCGAGACCAAGCCGCTCAAGCGCAATCCGTCCCCGCCTTTCACCACCTCGACATTGCAACAGGAAGCCGCCCGCAAGCTCGGCTATTCGGCCAGCCACACCATGCGACTGGCGCAAAACCTGTATGAGGCTGGCGCCATAACATACATGCGGACAGATGGCGTGCAGATGGATGGCAGCGCTATTGCAGCGGCAAGGAAGGAAATAAACGATCGCTATTCAGGCCATTATGTCCCTGAAAAGCCGCGTCTCTATCAAGCCAAGGCCAAGAATGCGCAGGAAGCGCATGAAGCGATCCGCCCCACCGATTTCAGCCGCGACCGGGCCGGCTCGGGCGATGAGGCGAAGCTTTACGAGCTGATCTGGAAACGCGCCATAGCCAGCCAGATGGCCACCGCCAATCTCGAACGCACCACCATCACCTTTCGCGATGCAACCGGGCGGCACGAATTGCGCGCCACAGGGCAAGTGGTGAAGTTCCCTGGATTCCTGGCAGTTTACGAAGAAGGGCGAGACCAGAAGGACGAGAATGACGAGGACGGCCTGCTGCCTTTCCTCAAAAAGGGCGATTGCCCCGCCAAGACCGGCGTGGAGGCCTTGCAGCATTTCACCCAGCCGCCAGCGCGCTTTTCGGAAGCCAGCCTCGTCAAGCGGCTGGAGGAACTGGGCATCGGGCGGCCATCCACCTATGCCTCGACGCTGCAGGTGCTGAAAGACCGAAATTACGTCAGAACAGAGAAAAACCGTTTCTTTACAGAGGAAAGCGGACGACTTCTTACATCATTTCTCGAGCGCTTCTTCGAACGCTATGTGGCTTACGACTTCACCGCCGGGATGGAGGATGAACTCGACGATGTTTCCGGCGGTCGGGCGGCATGGAAGGCCGTGCTCGAAGCCTTCTGGAAGGATTTCAAGCCCAAGTCCGATGAGGTGATGGAGCGCAAGCCTTCGGAAGTGACCGAGGTTCTTGACGAATTTCTGTCCGATTATCTGTTCCCGCCAACCGAAGATGGCACTGACCCGCGCCGCTGCCCCAAATGCGAGGGCGGCCGTCTTGCGCTGCGTGGCGGGCGTTATGGGGCCTTTGTCGCCTGTTCGAACTATCCGGAATGCAAGTTCACCCGCAAATTCGCGCAGCCTGGCGCCAACGGCGATGCTGCGGAAGATGGCGAGCTGGGCAAACACCCTGAAACGGGCGAAGCGATTACCCGCAAATCAGGCCGTTTTGGTCCCTATATCCAGATGGGCGATGGCAAGGAGGCGAAGCGCGCCTCGATTCCCAAGGACATTCCGGAACTGGATCTCGACTGGGCGGTCAAGCTGATCGAGCTGCCGCGCGAGATCGGCAACCACCCGGAAAGCGGCAAGCCAATCACTGCCAGTATAGGGCGTTATGGCCCATACCTTGCACATGATGGCAAATACGCCAAGCTGCGCAGCACAGCCGAAGTGTTCGAGACCGGCATGAATGCGGCCGTCGCCAAGCTCGCCGATGCGGCCAATGGCGGTGGGCGCGGCGCGCGCACTGCGGCTGAACCGCTCAAGACCTTTGGCGCTCACCCGGAATCGGGAGGTGCTATGAAGCTGATGGCAGGCCGCTATGGTCCTTACGTCACTGACGGCACGACAAACGCCACCCTGCCGCGCGATGTGAAGCCGGAAGATCTTAGCGAGGAACAGGCGATCACCCTCATCACCGAGCGCGCTGCCAAGGGACCGGCGAAGGGCAAGGGAAAGAAGAAGACTGCACCCAAGAAGACTGCCACCAGGAAGGCTCCTGCAAAGAAGAAGGCGGCCAAGGCATGAGCGAGAAGTTTGCCCGCCACAGGCAGCCCTGGAAGGCCGAGGAGCTTCAGAAGCTGAAGACCCTGGCCATCAAGGGCAAGGGGCTGAAGGAAATTGCCAAGGCGCTCAACCGCAGCGAGGAATCGACCAGGGACCGGGCCAAGGCCGACGGGATCGGCATCGCCAAGCTGCGTTAGTTCACTTCACCCAGTCCAGCCCGATTTCCTCGAAAATCTCGCGGCTTTCAGACCAGTTTTCCTCGACCCTCACATGCAGGAAGAGGTGGACTTTTACACCCAGCAATTCAGCCAGCTCCAGCCTCGATGCTTCGCCGATGGCCTTGATCCTGGCACCGCGCTTGCCCAGCACGATCGGGCGCTGGCTTTCGCGGCCGACCACGATCTGCTGGTGAATTTCGATCGAGCCATCCGGACGATGCTGGTATTTCTCCGGTCGCACCGCGCTGTCATAGGGCAGTTCCTCGTGCAGCTGACGGTATAGCTGTTCGCGGGTGATCTCGCAGGCGAGCAGGCGTTCGCTGGCGTCCGACACCTGATCTTCGGGATAGTGCCAGACGCCTTGCGGCATCAGCTGCGCAAGGCGGGTTTTCAACTCCGGCACCCCATCGCCGGTCAGCGCGGAGACGAAGAACACCTCGTCAAACGGCACTTCGGCGGAAAGCTCCTGCGCCAGCACCAGCAGCGGTTCCTTCTTGCTGGCGTCGACCTTGTTGAGAACGAGGATCTTGCGTTCCGTCCGCACCTTCAGCGATTCAAGAATGGGCGAGAGCTCGTGGCGCCGCTGTTTGATCGGGTCCACCACCAGCAGGATCGCGTCCGCCTCTTGCGCGCCTTCCCAGGCTGCGCTGACCATGGCGCGATCCAGCCTGCGTTTGGGGGCAAAGATGCCGGGCGTATCGGCAAGGATGATCTGCGTCGGCCCATCAAGAGCGATGCCCAGCAGGCGCGCGCGTGTTGTCTGCGCCTTGGCGCTGACAATGGCGACCTTCTGGCCGACCAGAGCGTTGACCAGGGTGGATTTGCCCGCATTGGGGGCGCCGATGACGGCGACGACGCCGCAATGGGTCTGCTTGTCGCTCATCCGAATTTCTCCATGAAGGCGCGCGCGGCGGCCGTTTCGGCTTCCTGCTTACTTGATCCAGTGGCCTCGGCAGAGCCAACATTGCGAACTGTGACGCGGATGGTGAATTGCGCGGCGTGGTCGGGGCCGGACCGCTCGACCACTTCATATTCGGGCATCTTGCGCTGGTTTCCCGCGGCCCACTCCTGAAGGGCGCTCTTTGGATGCTTGGACTGGCCCGCGCTGCCTTGCATCGCATCGGCCCAGAAGCTGCGCACCAGTTTGCGCGAGGAATCGAAACCATGGGCGATGAAATTGGCGCCGAGCAGAGCCTCCATTACATCGCCCAGAATATTGTCGCTGTCGGCCCCGCCATCGTCGCGCGCCTGCTTGCCAAGCTTTATATGGGCGGCAAGCCCCAGCTTGCGGGCGATGCGGGCGCACATGGCCCGGCTGACCAGCGCGTTGAGCCGCTGCGACAGTTTGCCCTCGGCGCTGTCGGTATGCTCATGGAGCCATTCTGCAATAACCAGCCCTAGCACCCTGTCGCCCAGAAATTCGAGGCGTTCGTAATTGCGGCTCTCGCCCGTGCTGCCATGAGTCAGAGCTTCCGCCCATAGCTCTGGCTCAGTCGCGGTATGAAATCCGAGATTGCCAAGGAAGGTCTCAGTTGCAACTTCCAGCGCTTTGCCGCTCAAAACCCGCCTCCGATCCGGCTCCAGCGAGCAGCCGTCAGCCAGGTCCATGGCTTGAGCCAGGAAGCACTGCCATTGGTCGACCACATCATGATCCCGGCCTTGCCGACCAGATTATCCTGGGGAACCAGCCCGATGCCGCCATTTGGCTCGGCGGGAAAGCGGCTGTCCTGCGAATTGTCGCGATTGTCGCCCATCAGGAACATCATGCCTTCGGGCACGATCACGGGTTCGGTATTGTCCTGCGGGGTAAGGCCGAAATCGAGCACGTCATAGCTGCGCCCATTCGGGAGCACTTCGCGGAAACGGGGATAGTGGCAGGCAAGCGACCCATCGCTCTCGCGCTGCTCGAAATCGGGGAGCGCGCACCGTGTGTTGAGGGAAACCGGCACCACAAAATCGTCGATGCGGGCCTTGGGGACAGGCTTGCCATTCAGATGCAGCACGCCATCCACCATCTGCACCGTGTCTCCGGGCAGGCCGATGACCCGCTTGATATAGTCCACCGTGTCGAGCGGCGGCGCCTTGACGATCACGACATCGCCGCGTTCTGGCTGGCTGGCCAGAATCCTTCCAGGGATGAGCGGAACGCTCATGGGCAATGAATGGCGGGAAAAACCGTAGGACCATTTCTGGGCCAGCAGATAATCGCCCACCAGCAGCCGGGGCAGCATCGATTCGCTGGGAATGTTGAAGGGCGAGACGACGAAGCTGCGGAAAATCAGAACGATGGCGACCAGCTTGAGCAGGAAAACGAAGAAGTTCTCCTCCTGCTTCTTGTCTTCCGCCTTGGGGTGTCTGGTGTCAGGCGGTGCGGGATTGGCTGTTTCGTCGGTCATGCATTCCGTCCTTGTTGGCAGCGGCGTCTCCCGTCAAGGGGATGCGCGCTTGCGAAGGCTGCGTTGACATGCCAGCGGCTGTATAGAAGCTGAAGCCTGGTCGCCAGCAGCAGTGTTGGACCGGACTGCAAGAGGAATGATCGGCATGATGGCACAAGGGCGTGGGGAGATATGGGATGAGCTGGCAGAATTGCCGCGCTTGAGCCTTGGCGAATTGTTTGCAGATCCAGGACGGATAGAACAGATGTCTGCCCGGCTTGATCTTGCCGAGGGCTCCATCAGATTTGACTGGTCGAAGACGCATCTGACCAGCGCCCATGTTGCCGCATTCGAACGATTGGCCGAGGCTTGCAACTTTGCCGAGGCTCGCCGGGCGCTGGTGGAAGGCGAGGCGGTCAACGCAAGCGAAGGCCGTGCAGCCGAGCACATGGCCCAGCGCGGGCTGGGCTGCGAGAGCAGCGTCGAGGAAGCAGCGGCGCTGCATGCCCGCATGCGGATGCTGGTGGAGGCTATCCACGAAGGCGTGCTGGGCGAAATTCGCCACCTCATCCATATCGGCATCGGTGGGTCTGCGCTGGGGCCGGCGCTTGCAATCGATGCGCTGGGGCGCGACGGGGCCATGGTCGATGTCCATGTGGTATCGAATATCGACGGCTGCGCGCTTGAACAGGCTTTTGCCGCTTGCGATCCGGCAACCACCTTGATCGCGGTCGCTTCAAAGACCTTCACCACCATTGAAACAATGACCAATGCGCAAAGTGCGCTGACATGGCTGGCCGCAGAAGGGGTGGGGGATCCTTCCGGGCGGGTAGTGGCCATCACGGCCAGCCCGGAAAAGGCGGTGGAATGGGGGGTGGACGAAACCCGTATCCTGCCTTTCCCGCAAAGCGTGGGGGGGCGCTATTCGCTGTGGTCGGCGATTGGTTTTCCTGTTGCACTGGCGCTGGGCTGGCCTGATTTCGAAGCGATGCTGGCAGGTGCGGCGGCCATGGACCGGCATTTCCTCGAAACGGACGGGGTGGCCAATCTGCCGCTGCGCGCGGCCTTTGCCGATCTTTATTATGCGAGGCTTGAGGGCTGTCAGACCCGCGCCGTCTTCGCCTATGACGAACGCCTGCGCCTGCTTCCATCCTATCTCCAGCAGCTGGAGATGGAGTCGAACGGAAAATCCGTAACCACCGATGGCCAGCCTCTTTCCGGGCCGAGCGCACCCGTAACCTGGGGCGGGGTAGGCACCGATGCGCAGCACGCCGTCTTCCAGTTGTTGCATCAGGGCACTCATCTTGTTCCAGTGGATTTCATCGCCAGCATCGCGCCGGGCGACGATCTCGATCCTGCCCACCACCGAATCCTGGTCATGAATTGCCTGGCGCAGGGAGCCGCTCTTATGTGCGGGCAGGCCCATGCCGATCCGGCAAGGGCCTATCCGGGGAACCGGCCATCGGCCACCATCCTTTGTGATGATCTCGATGCGGCAACGCTGGGCGCGCTGCTTACTTTTCACGAGCATCGCACATTTGCCAATGCGGTGCTGCTGGGCATCAACCCTTTCGACCAGTTCGGAGTGGAACTGGGCAAACAGGTCGCTCGGAATATCGAGCTGGGGCAAGGAGATTTCGACGCCAGCACCCTTGCACTGATGAAAGAAGCGGGTCTTTCGATCACTCCATGAGCGGAGCTTTAGCCGGTTCGACGCCCGTTTCCTGAGGCTTGCGGCGCAGCAGCAACAACACGGGAAGAGTGCATATCGTGGCCCACATCATGAGCCAGTAGGCATCGACATAGGCGACCATGAGCGCCTGACGCGTGATTTCATTATTGACCATGACGGCAGCCGCACTGCCTTCGCGAGCCAGCATGCCGACGATACGCTCGTCAAGCAGAGGCATGGTCTGTTCGCTGATATGCGCTGCAAGGTCGGCATGGCTGGTCTGCGAATTGCGCGCGATGGTCGCAGTGAGGAAGGAGATGACGACCGATCCGCCCAGATTGCGCGCAAGGCTCAGCATGGCAGCCCCTTCCGTCCGCAGATGGGCTTGCAATGTCTGGAAGGCGAGGATGTTGAGAGGCATTGTCATCAGCCCCACGCCTGAGCCAAGCACGAAACCGGACAGGATCATGAGTGACATGTCCATCTGCAGGTTGAAAAAGGTCATCAACCACAGACCGCACGAGGCTATGATCACTCCGCAGGTGATGAAATAGCGCAAATCCGCCCGGTCGCCATATTTTCCGACCAGAAAGAGGCCGAGCAGGGATGCAGAAGCGCGAGGCATCATCATCATCCCTGCATCGGTCGTGTCGTAGTTCATGACCGTCTGCAGCATTGTGGTCATCAAGGCTGCGCCGCCAAACACCACTCCGGCGGAGAGAAACTGAAAGAGGCATGAAACCATCAGATTGCGATCGCGGTAGAGCGAAAGCGGGATGAGGGGAGCACGCGCACCGGAACTGTGGATCACGAACATCCAGATACAGCCGATGGCAAGGCCTGCTTCGAAGAGTATTTCGCCTGAGTCGAACCAGTCCTTGTGCGTGCCGCGATCCAGCATCAGCTGGAAGGCCGCGAGAGCTATGGCCAGCAAGATGAAGCCGGCCATGTCGAAACGCCTTTTGGCGATTGCGACATTGTCGATCAGCACCAGAGAAGACAGGACGGCGACACCGCCAATCGGAACATTGATGAAGAAAATCCAGCGCCAGCCAACGTGATCCGTGATCCATCCGCCCACGACGGGGCCAAGGATCGGGCCTATGATCATGCCGACCATAAGGATGCTCATGGCCTGGGCACGCTTTTCGGGCGGAGAACAATCGAGCAGGATGGACTGGCTGAGCGGGATCAGGAAAGCGCCCGAAATACCCTGGACTATGCGGGCGACGACCATCATTTCCAGAGTGGTGGCAAAGCCGCACATGGCCGATGAAAAGGTGAAGATGGCGGTGGAACCGATGAACAGCACACGCCGGCTCAGCTGCGCTTCAAGCCAGCCGGTTATCGGTGTCGCCACGGCCGCTGCAACGATATAGGATGTCAGAACCCAGGCCACGCTTTCGGGAGTGGCGCCAAGCGCAGCCTGCATGTGCGGCAAAGCCACATTGGCAATAGTGGTATCCAGAACAACCATCTGGGCTGCGGCCATCACCGTGATGAGGATGGCCAATCGTCTCGCAGGCGAAGGCAGGGGCGGGTGTTCCATGATCGCCGGGATGCTTGTTACTGCCGCTAGCGGTTGGCAAGCTCTTATCTGCACGGCATAGGGCCAGTGTCCCATGATTTCAGGTGCAGCAATGGCGGATTACGACTTCGACCTCTTTGTCATCGGTGCGGGTTCAGGCGGTGTGCGCGCCAGCAGGGTTGCGGCAAGCCATGGCGCCCGTGTCGCCATCGCCGAGGAATACAGGGTTGGCGGAACCTGCGTCATCCGGGGCTGCGTGCCAAAGAAGATGCTGGTCTATGGCTCTAACTTCGCCGAAAGCCTGCACAATGCCGCCAATTATGGCTGGACGATAGAGGGCGCCACATTCGACTGGCCGACCTTGCGCGATTTCGTGAACCGTGATGTCGACCGGCTGGAAGGGCTCTACACCCAGACGCTGGACAACAACCGGGTCGACCGCTTCCTAGACCGCGCGACCATTACCGGCCCCAACACTGTGCGTCTGTCTGGCGGCCGCGAGGTCAGTGCGAAATATATCCTAGTCGCGGTCGGTTCGACGCCAGCCATTCCTGATGTTCCCGGTATCGAACATGCAGTCTCATCGAACGAGATGTTCCTCCTGCCAGAATTGCCGCGACGGCTGGCAGTGATGGGCGCGGGCTATATCGCGCTCGAATTTGCTGGCGTCTTTCGGGCGCTCGGCAGCGAGGTCACGCTGTTCAACCGCTCAGACAAGATCCTGCGCGGCTATGACGAGGAGATCACCGGCCGCCTGATGCAACACGCCGTGGCGCAGGGGATCGACTTACGCCTTGGCCATGCACTGAAGCAGGTCATCAAACAGACCGATGGTTCGCTCAGGATAGAGCTTTCCGAAGGCGATCCCATAGAGGCTGACGTTATGCTGGTCGCCACTGGCCGCCACCCCAACACCGAAGGGTTAGGGCTGGAGGCGGCAGGGATCGAGCTGGGGGCCAACGGGTCGATCCCTGTGGACGACCACAACCGTTCGGTCTGCCCCACAATTTATGCCGTGGGCGACGTGACGGACAGGGTGCAACTGACACCCATTGCCATTCGCGAAGGCCATGCCTTTGCCGACACGGTGTTCGGCGGCAATCCGCGGCTGATTGATTATGACTGCATTCCCAGCGCCGTGTTCAGCCATCCGCCGCTCGCAGGCGTCGGTCTCACCGAATCCGAAGCACGTGAGCGGTTTGGCGAAGTGAAGGTCTACCGCTCCGACTTCCGCCCGATGCAGAACATTTTTGCCGACCGGGCGGAGCGCGGACTATACAAGATGGTGGTCGACGCGGCGAGCGACCGGGTGCTGGGCGTCCACCTGATCGGCCCTGAAGCGCCCGAAGTTCTGCAAGTGGCGGCGGTCGCGGTGAAGGCTGGACTCACCAAGGCCGATTTCGACGCGACGGTGGCGCTCCATCCCTCGATGGCCGAGGAACTGGTGCTTCTTAAATAGCTATCCGATCCGGTAAGGCACCACGCCTCGGCTGTCCGGATCGACCAGTATTGTCCTGTCGCTGGGCGGAAAGGCGCGCTGGTCGCAATCGGGGCGGGGGCATATGCGGCAGGAGACGCCGATCCGGGTTGCGGTGGTCGCAGCAGCGAGATCCATGCCGTCGGCATAGATAAATTCGGCTGCGTGGGATTCTTCGCAACCCAGCGCCACGGCAAAACGCCGCGGTGCGCGGTGGAAGCTGCCCGAAGGCTTGACCAGCCCCTTGGCCATCGAGACATAGCGTACCCCGTCGGGCATCTCGGCAAGCTGGACGAGGATGCGGTCGGGGATCGCCACCGCCTCATGCACGATCCACAAGGGGCAGGCGCCGCCGAACCTTGCGAATTGCAGGCGGGTGGCGGAGTGGCGCTTGGTGATATTGCCCGCCATGTCCACCCGGCAGAAATAAAAGGGGATGCCGCGCGCATCTGCTCGTTGCAGGGTGGAAAGGCGGTGACAGGTCTGCTCGAAACTGGTGCCAAAGGCCTGCGCCAGCCGGTCGATATCGTGGCGCAAGCGCCGCGCTTCGTCGCGAAAGGCGCGGTAGGGCATGAGGATGGCGCCTGCCGCATAATTGCACAGGCCCACGAACAGCAATTGCCGCGCCGCCGCGCTGCGCAGCGTTGCCCCCTCAACGATGCCTGCGATCTCTTCTTTCAGGGCAAGTGCCGCCATCTGGTGAGCAAGCTGGAAGCGCCGACTTTCCGCCGGTTGCGACGGGTCGATTTCGAGATGCCCCATCTGCGCGTCGAAGGTACGCAGCCCATGCTCGCCCGAATAGCGCAGCGAAACGGACAATCCATTCCTCAGATATGTCTCTATCGCCCCTGCGTCCGGAGAAGGAGAGGCTCCGCGCAGCCGTTCTGACAAATCTTCCGCAGCCCGGTCTATCGCATCGACATAGTTGTTGGCGAAGTGGAACCAGTCGCGCACCTCCTCCCAAGGCAGGCGCGCGCCGCCTGCATTGTCGGCAGATAGCGCCTCGTCCACCATCTCCAGCCTTTGGCCAGTGCGGCGATAGGCTTCGTGGAGCGCAATGAAGCGGTCGGCGATGGCCGGTTGCTGTTCTGCGATGCGCGCGAGTTGCTCTGCGGCAAGCGGCTCTGCAAACAGCGGATCTGCCGTCGCTTCACGCAAGGCGACCATCCGTAGTTCCGCAGTGTCCACGCCGACATCCAGCCAGTCGAGCGGAAATTCCCGCGCCAGCCGCTCCAGCAGGCTGGCGGTCAGGGGGCGGTCATCATTCTCCAGCTGGGATAGGTAAGCACTGCTGATGGCAAGGCGTGCTGCCATGTCAGCCTGGCGCAGGGAGAGCTGACCGCGGATGGCGCGCAATTTCTGTCCGGCGAAGATGCGTCGAGGGCTTGGCATCAGCTGCAGGCTAGTTTGCAAAATTCAACTTTGCAACTTTGCAATTTAACATTGGACTCTGTCCCCGCTGGCGCGCATGAGCGCAGGCTGCAATTTCCCAGGACCATGAAGGGGCTCACCATGTCCGCCAATATCGCCGAACTCGAACGTCGCCGCGCCGGAGCACGCCTTGGCGGCGGACAGGCCCGCATTGATGCGCAGCACGCCAAGGGTAAGCTGACCGCGCGAGAGCGGATCGAGGTGCTGCTCGACCATGACAGCTTCGAAGAATACGACATGTATGTCGAGCATAACTGCACCGATTTCGGGATGGCCGAAAATCACATCCCCGGCGACGGCGTGGGCACCGGCAGCGGCACGATCAATGGCCGCCTCGTCTATGTCTTCAGCCAGGATTTCACCGTCTATGGCGGCGCCCTGTCTGAACGGCACGCGCAGAAGATCTGCAAGGTCATGGACATGGCGATGAAGGTCGGCGCGCCGGTGATCGGCCTCAACGATTCGGGTGGTGCTCGCATCCAGGAAGGCGTCGCCTCGCTCGGCGGCTAT
>CAZWEY010000025.1:0-22085 GCA_964632055.1 uncultured Sphingomonadaceae bacterium | reverse complement strand
TCTGGCTGTTTGCGCCTTCCTCGTGGCACCTGCACTCTGCGCCGGAGCCGCCGGGCCGGAGGTCACGGCTTTTGCCGGGCAATTCCGTGCCGATGCCTTCGCTGCCCTCGCCAAGCTGCTGATCTATCCTTCCGCTGCTGCCGCGATCCTCGTTGCGCCGCCCTATTTCGAGAAACTGCGCGCGATGCGCGCGGAGTTCCCGATCCTTGTGCTGCTCGCCGTGCTCGGCATGAGCATCATGGTCTCGGCGGGCGATCTGCTGTCGCTCTATATCGGCCTCGAACTCAACTCGCTCTCGGCCTATGTGCTTGCCGCATTCCTCAGGAATGACGAACGCTCCGCCGAAGCCGGTCTCAAATATTTCGTGCTTGGTGCGCTCGCCAGCGGGATCATCCTGTTCGGCATGAGCCTGACTTATGGCTTTGCCGGAACGACCAGCTTTGAGGGCATTCACAAGGCGTTGTCAGCGGATGCCCTGTCGATGGGTTCGCTGTTCGGCCTGGTGTTCGTCTTTGCTGGCCTTGCCTTCAAGGTCAGCGCGGTGCCGTTCCATATGTGGACGCCGGATGTCTATGAAGGCGCGCCGACCCCTGTCACCACCTTCTTTGCGACAGCACCCAAGGTCGCCGCCCTCGCGCTCGCCATGCGCGTCGCGCTCGACGCCTTCGGCGCTCAGTCGGCGGCATGGCAGCAGATCGTGATCTTCGCGGCATTGGCCTCGATTATCGTCGGCGCGCTCGGTGCGATCGGGCAGACCAATATCAAGCGGCTGCTGGCCTTTTCCTCGATCAACAATGTCGGCTTCATCCTGATCGGCCTTGCCGTGGCGACCCCGGCAGGCGCGAGCGCGATGCTGGTCTATCTCGCGATCTATGTCGCCATGTCGGTGGGCGGTTTCGTTGCCGTGCTGATGCTCAAGGATGCAGACGGCAACCAGATCGAAAAGCTGTCGGACATTGCCGGCCTGTCCAGCGAGCGCAAGGTACTGGCGGCGTGTCTTGCCATGGTCATGTTCAGCCTTGCGGGTATTCCGCCGCTGTTTGGCTTCTGGGGCAAGTTCGTTGTGTTCCAGGCCGCGGTCGATGCGGGCTTCATCGCGCTTGCCGCCTTCGGCATCGCGGCTTCGGTCATCGGCGCGTTCTATTATCTGAAAGTCGTCAAGGTGATGTATTTCGACGAGTCGGCCAGCGTTGCGCTGGGCAAGAGCGACTGGGTGCATCAGGCGCTGCTGGCGTTGAGCGCGCTTGCCATCTCGCCTGCGGGCTATCTTGCCACGCGCTGGCTGGGCGAGCTGGCGGACAAGGCTGCGTCGCCGCTGTTTCTTGTTCCTTGATAGAAACGCTTTCCGTCACAGGCTCCACCAATGCCGATCTTGCCGCTCGGCTGCGCGCGGGCGAGCGGCTTGATGAAGGCTTCTGGCTCGTTGCCGAAAGGCAGGAGGCCGGGCGTGGCCGACAGGGCCGCGACTGGTTCGATGGCGCGGGCAATTTCATGGGCTCGACACTCGTGCGCCTTCTCCCCTGTGACCCGCCGATCACAGGCCTGCCCTTTGTCGCCGGCCTTGCCGTCTATGAGGCGGTGGCAGGGTTTGTGGTGCACAAGCAGGCGCTGCAACTGAAATGGCCCAATGATCTGATGCTGGCGGGCGCAAAGCTTGCAGGCATTCTGCTGGAACGGGTGGATGATTGCGTGATCGTCGGTATTGGCGTCAATCTGGCGCAGGCTCCGCAATTGCCCGACCGCAAGACCGCGGCGCTTAGCGATCTTGGCCCGCCGCCAGAGCCTGCGATGTTTGCGCTTCGCCTTGAGCAGAGCCTGACTGCCGAACTTGAGCGCTGGCGCAGCTTCGGGATGAAGGCGCTGCTTGCCCGCTGGGCGTCGGTCGCCCACCCCGAAGGAACGCCGCTTGCGGTTCATGAGCAGGGCGGAGAGACCGTTACCGGCACATTTTCCGGCCTTGAAGAAAGCGGCGCGCTGCGTCTGCGCTTGGCGGATGGCTCTGCCCGTGTCATCCACGCTGGCGACGTATTCGTCTGAAGGAGCGGCCCATGTTGCTAGCCATCGATGTCGGGAATACCAATATCGTCTTCGCGCTGTTCGAAGGAAGGGCGATCAAGGCGCGCTGGCGTATCGCCACCGATGCACGGCGCACGGGCGATGAATATGCGGTAGGCCTGATGCAGCTGATGAGCCTTGAAGGCTTCAAGGCGGGCGATGTCACCCAGGTCATCATCTCTTCGGTGGTGCCGCGTTCGATCCATAACCTCACGGTATTGTCAGAAAAATATTTCAACATCTCCCCGCTTATCGCTGGCGAAGGTGCGGCGCAGTGGGGCATCGAGGTGGATATTGACGAGCCGCGTTCGCTGGGTGCGGATCGGGCGGTCAATGCAATTGCCGCCCATGCCAGATATCCAGGCGATCTTATCGTCATCGATTTCGGCACGGCCACCACTTTCGATCTGGTGGACTTCAACGGCGCCTACAAGGGCGGAATCATTGCGCCGGGGATCAATCTCTCGCTCGATGCCCTGGTAGGCAATACAGCCAAACTGCCGCGCATCGCCATACAGGCGCCGCGCTCCGAAAGCGTGATCGGCCGCAATACCGAAGACCAGATGCTGATTGGCGTGTTCTGGGGCTATGTCGCCATGATCGAGGGTCTGGTGGCCCGGATGAAAGCGGAGATCGGTCGCCCCGCCAAAGTCATCGCCACAGGCGGTCTTGCCGTTCTGTTTGACGAGCAGACCGATATTTTCGACGCGATCGACACCGAACTGACGCTGGACGGTCTGGCGCTGATGGCTGAAAGAGCGAGTGAGCGGTGAGCAGAGACCTCAACCCCGGAAAAGAACTGCTGTTCTGTGCGCTGGGCGGTTCCGGCGAGATTGGCATGAACGTCAATCTCTATGGCTGCGATGGCAAATGGCTGATGGTCGATCTGGGCATGACCTTCAGCGGCACCGAATATCCCGGCGTCGATCTGGTTTTTGCTGATCTGGAATTTATCGAGGAACGGCTCGACAAGCTTGTTGGCGTGGTGCTCACGCATGGGCACGAAGACCATATCGGCGCAGTGCCCTATTTTGCGGCTGATCTCGGCGTTCCGCTTTATGCCACGCCATTCACCGCCGATCTCGTTCGCCGCAAGCTGGAAGAGGCAGGCATTGCGGGCGATATAGAGCTGAATGTGATCGAAGGGACCGACAGTTTCGCGTTGGGGCCTTTCGATATTTCCTACGTGCCGCTGGCCCATTCGATCGCCGAGGGCAATGCGCTGCTGATCGACACGCCCTATGGCCGGATATTCCACACCGGCGACTGGAAGCTGGATGACGAACCTTTAATCGGCGAACCGGCCACCGCGGACGAACTCAGCCAGCTGGGCGATGAGGGCATTCTTGCGCTGGTGTGCGATTCGACCAATGTGTTCAATCAGGCTGCATCCGGCTCCGAAGGAGAGGTGGCGCGCGGCCTGATGGAAGAGGTTGCTCGCCACAAGGGAAAGCGTGTGCTTGTGACCACCTTCGCTTCCAATGTCGCCCGGCTGCATAGTCTGGGGCAGGTGGCGCGGCGTACCGGGCGCAAGCTTTGCATTGCGGGTCGTTCTCTGGAGCGGATTTTGGAAGTGGCCCGGAGCAATGGCTATCTGTCCGATTTCCCGGCCACGGTGGATTTCGATCAGGCGATGAACCTGCCGCGCGGCGAGGTGATGATCGTGGCGACCGGCGGACAGGGCGAACCGCGCGCAGCGCTCGCCCGCATCGCAGACGAGAGCCATCCGATCGGGCTGGATGAAGGCGATGTGGTGCTGTTTTCCAGCCGGCAGATCCCCGGCAACGAGCTGGCAATTGGGCGCATCCAGAACCAGCTCGCAGCGCGCGGTATTGTCATGGTGACGGACAGGCAGAGCGATATTCACGTCTCCGGCCATCCCGGCCGGCCAGAGCTGGAAGCGCTTTACGGCTGGATAAGGCCGGATATTCTGGTGCCGGTGCATGGCGAGATGCGGCACATGATGGAACAGGGGCGGCTGGGCCAGGCCAATGGCATTGGTGCAGTCATCACCCAGAAGAATGGCGATCTGGTCAGGCTGGCGCCGGGCAAGCCGGGCAAACTTGCCGAAGTGCGGTCCGGGCGTCTGTTGCTCGATGGCGACATCATCGTGCCTGCCGATGGAGAGGCGATCACCATGCGCCGGCGCATGGCGCGCGACGGGGTGCTGGTGGTTGCGCTGGCAGGCAAGGGAGCCTCCGTTTCGGGCATCGGATTGCCCTTGGACGAGGATTACGATGATTTTGTCGAGGAAGCAGAGCGCGACGTGCTGTCGGCGATCGGCAAGCTCAAGGGTGCGCAGGCGCGGGACCGGGAAGCGGTGATCGAAGCGGCGCGGCTGGCGGCAAGGCGCGCGGCGCAACGCTGGTCGGGCAAGAAGCCGCAGGTGCGCGTGTTGATGCTGGAGGAATAGACCGATGAAATGGACTTCGGTGCTCGCGATCTATGCTCTGTTCTGGGTCATGTCGGCTTTTGTCCTGCTGCCTTTCGGCGTGCGCACGCATGAGGAAATGGGGCAGGCACGCGTGCCGGGACAGGCCGACAGCGCACCGGCCAATTTTGCCCCGCGCAAGATTTTGCTGCGGGCAACGGTGCTGGCAGCGCTTTTGTGCGGGCTATATTATGCCAATTACGTGAATGGCTGGATCGGCGTGGACGATGTCAATTTCTTTGGCAGTCCGCCTGAAGAACCGGCCAATAGCGGATATTAATTCGCCTCTCTAATTCCTCAGCCGGTCGATCGCCTGAGCGAGAATGACATAGAGCTTGCCCATATCCGACGAAAGCAGCGTGACGCTGAGAGCATGGCCGTCGCGCGTTGAAAGCAGGGTCCGCATCATTGCCTCGAAATCATGCACATAGCGGCTGACATGTTCGCGGAAATCCGGGTCTTGCTCGTAGATTTCTGTGATCGCCTTGATCTGGGTCGTATCCAGCAAACGAACCGCACGGCGGGTGAAAATTCCGCGATCGCCCTTGAGATAAGAGGCCCAGGCAGTGTCGGTGACCTCGTGCGACAGCGCAGAAGCAATGTCTATGGCGTTGGAATTGAGCGATTCGGTGATCAGCGCCACACGGCGTGAGAAATCATTGTCCGCCTGTTCTTCGGCGCGCTGGCGGGCATGGTTGACCCGCGCCTCGAGGTGAGATGTCAGCTCGTCGACACGACCCAGCTGGTCGCGCAATTGAAGCGCGGCTTCGCGGCCAAGGGTCGAAGCCTTGATGGCGGCTGCTTCCAGCTTGGCAGAGGCATTTGCGGTCTGTTCCTGCAGGAACTGGTCGATGACCTCTGTGCCATGCAGCGAAATTTCGCTGGCAAGCGTGGCGGCCAGTTTGTTGGCGCCTGAGGCAAGCTGATCGAGGGTTTCGCCGGTCGATTGCTGAAGCCCCGACAAAAGGCTTGTCAGTTCGTCGCTTGCCTGACGGGCCTGCTCTTCGTTTTGCTGCATCAAATCGGCCAGCTCAGCACGCAGATGAGCGATCTTTTCGGCGTGCTCCTGAGTGCGCGTGGCAATGGCTTCGTGGAAGCTAGCGAATTCTTCGATGCTCGCCTGTCCTTCGCTTCGAACCGAGCCGACCAGAGCAGCCAGCCGACCACCTTCATCGCCGGCCTCCCGGATGATCTGCGCAATGGCTTCGCTCTGGACCTTGAATTCGGCCAGCCGGTTTTCCGATGCACCCAGTGCCAGCGGCAAAGCTTCCTGGCTGTGTTGCGCGCTGGCATGGATCAGTTCGAGCAGGCGCACGCTGGCGTCGGTTAGCAAGGAGACCTGTTGCTCGGTTCCGTCAAGCGACTGCCGCCCTTGCGCCAGGGCTTCGCCAAGATGCGCGACCCCTTCGGAAAGACTGCCACGCACTTCGCTTCCCTGTGCCGCAATTCGGTCCATCTCGCGCTGCAGGGCTTCCAGCCTGCGTGCAAGTTGTTCGCCTTCGGCGGCGACATCGTGATTGATCTGGGTCTGCTTTTCGCGAAGGGCTGCGATGCGCTCGTCAAATTGGGCGAGGGACTGTTCAACCCGCTCGATCTCGGCCGCATCGTGGACTTCGTTTTCCTGGCGGAGCTGGTCAATCCTCTCGCGGAACGAGCGATTGCGGTCTTCCAGCGTTGCGTCGAACTGAGCCGTCAGGGCTGCCAGCTCGCCAATATGGTCGCGCAGCGAAGACAGCGCGGCAATCTCGCCCTTGCCAAGTGCATCGGCCGTTGCAGTGCCTTCATCGCGCAGGGTCGAGATCCGGCCATGCAGATGCTCGAGGCTGGTGGTTTCCTGAATGGCCAGCTCTTCGCGTGCGGTGCGCAATTCGGCGAAGAGGGCTTCAGCCCGTCGCCCGATCGCCGCCAGCGCTTCGACTTCATGCGCATCAAGCGTGGCACGGAATTCCTCGCCCTGTGCAGCAAATGCCGCGAAACGATCTTCGGCTATGCGGGCGAGCGCTTCTGAGCGTTGCGTGAACTCTCCAAGAGCTTCGGCCACCTTGGCCTGGACCAGATCGACCTGTTGCTCGCTGGCCTTGCCGAACTGGTTGAGCCGGTCCATCCCCTCGACCATTCTCTCCAGCTGCTTTTGCGCGGTGCGGCCGGCATTGCCGATCTGGTTGGCGGTGTCGCGGGCGGAATTGGCGATGACCGGCAAATCACTGCGCAATTTTCCCATGTTTTCCAGAGCTGTAACGCTCACACTGGCGATTGCTTCCACCTGTGCGCCATTATGCTGCACCAGTTCCTCAAGCTTGCCGGCATGTTCGGACAGTCTTTCGCTGGCGAGCCTGCCCAGACTCTCAAGATCGCGCGACTGGGCGGTGATGAATTCGCGGGCAAGGCTAAGCTCGCGATTGACCGCGCTCAGGCGGTCTTCAAGCCGGCTGGCTTCAGTGGCGAGCGCCTGGCCGGCATCGGCGAAGCGAGATGCTTCGCGGCGGCTGTTGCGCATGGCCAGAAGCCAGATTGCGATGACCAGCACCACCGGCACAGACCAGCCGGAGATCCATCCGGCCCAGCGGTCAGCGCCAGCCCCTGCAAGCATCGCCTCCCGGTTGGTCCATCCGAAAAAAGCGCTCCAGCCTGTAATGGCAATCAATGCAGCGGCCATGGGAAGGTAGGCCGCAAGACTGCGGGCAGGTCCAGCCGGTTCATCCTCATCCCATGGAGGCGATGCTTCCATGGCGGCATCGCTGACGATGCTTTCGTTGTCGGGATGGGTCAGGGTTTCGGCCTCGACCGGAGAGATATGGGGCGTGGTGCTCATATATGCAGCATATCATGCTTGGGCGAAGGATAAACCCCGCCTTAACCTTCGTCGCCTAGGCATGGAAACTTGGCTTTCGAATGCGGAACACTGGATGCCACTCTGGCGGCCGCAGCCGGGGATGATCCCTTGCTGATGGCGGAATTGCGCGCTGCATTCATGGAAAGCTTCGCACATCACGTCGACCTGCTGCGCAGGTCCAGATGCGATGGCAACTGGGTTGTTGCAGCGATGCGGCTGAGGGGGCTTGCCGCAAGCTTCAATGCCGAGCCGCTGATAGAGGCTGCGGATGAGGCTTTGCAATCGGCGCCGGGTGAACCAGCTGCGATTCGCAAGCTCGATATGCTTCTCGAAGGGTTTGACTGGGCAGCTGGCTGAAAGCGCCAGCATCCCTGTATTTTGCAATCTTTGTGAAGATATGCGCAGGCCTCTGACCGCTGGAGGCTTGCTGGCGCAAGGCCCGCCTCCTAGACTGCATCCTTTGCTGACGAATGGAGCCAGGACTTGCGGGTCGCACTGCTGTCACTGATAGAGCAAGTGGATGACCTTCAGGGCGCAACCATGCCGCGCAGCCTTCTGCCCTTTGGCGCCAGCTCATTGGCCGACATCCAGCTGGACATGGCCCTGAGCCTCGGTTGCGAGAAAATCATATGTATTGGCAAGGGGATAGTGCCCGGCCTGATCGATCTGCAACGCGCAGCCGAACGTGCCGGTGCGCAGTTTCATCTTGCAGGCGGGGCGCGCAATCTGGCTGCTCTGGTCAGCCCTGCCGATGAGCTGATCGTTCTGGCTGACGGGTTGCTGCCCCTGTCGGAGGAGGGCAGGAATGCCCTGTCCGCGGGATATGCGATCGCCGTCGTTCCCGTCGATCCCGGGCTTTCTTTCGGTTTCGAGAGGATTGACCTCGACCGGGCATGGGCTGGCGCGATGAGGCTGCCGGGCAATCTCATCGAGAGGCTGGGCGAACTGCCTGAGGATGTGGATGTGGCCTCAGCCCTTCTTCGCATAGCGCTCCAGGCCCGCGTGCCCGAGCAGGTTCTCGACACGCGACTGATGGTGCAAGGAGAATGGACGAAGGTCCGCTCGGTCGAAGAGGCCAGGTCGCGCGAACAGATATGGGTCTCGCTCCTGTGCCGGGACGAGAAGCCATTTTCGCCATCGGCCTGGCTCGCCGGGCGGATTGCTTCGCGGTGCGGGCCATGGCTGATGCAGGGGCGCGGTGGCTCGCTTACCCTCTCTCTGGCTGCGCTGATGCTGTTCATTGCCGCATTGGGGCTGGGAAGGGCGATCAATCCCATGGCGGGCCTTCTCCTGTTTGCGGCTGGGATGGTCCTGCTGGACTCAGGTCTGGCCGTTAAAAGGCTCGAAAGGCGGCGCAAGCCAGGAAATGATTTGCCAGCCCTGCTGCTGCCACGTCTGTGCGATATTGCGCTGGTGCTATTGCTGGCATTTGCGATCGGGCCACAGAGCGATTGGCAGGCACGGTTTTTTGTCCCTCTGGTCGTGCTGTCGCTGTGCACTCTCGTGCCCGCACTGGTCCAGTCGCGATGGGCGCGGCTGATCGGAGATCGTGCGGTTCTGGCTACCGCATCGGCTCTTGTGATGGCGCTAACCCCGCTTTTACCAGTGATGCGCCTATATTCGCTGTGCTTGCTGGTTATTGCCCTGTTTTCTGCGGGTCTTGGCCATAGAGCGGAGACGCGCAAAAGATAACCGGGGCTTAACCAAGCCGGTTTATAGCATGCAGCATGATTCAGGCGGGCATGGACCAGATGGCAGAAAGCGGAATAGAGGCGGTCCTTGCGGCCGAGCTGGCGCGTGGCGATGTCATGATGGAATCGGCAGGCCCGGTGCTGCGCCATCTGTTGGCCAATGACGATTCCTCGTTGTTCGGCGACGAGGTGATTGCCCGGGTGCGGGGCATGATCGGCCATCTGGCGGACCAGTTGCTGGACGAGATGGCCGGGGCAACCGAATGCGAGGATGCCCAATCCTATGCCGAAATGCGCAAAGAGCCGCTGAGCGCCGCCTTGATCGATAGTGCATGTTTGCTGGCCCATGTCCATGCGCTGGCTCTTGAATGGCAATTGACTGAGCGTCTGCAGAGCCGCGTCGGGCTTGATCCGGTGCTCTCACCGCTCTTGCAGGCGCTGATTGCCTCAAGGGATGCCGGTATTGCCGAATGCGCCATGGCGATGCTTGCTTCTCAGGCCCGGTTTGCCCAGCAGCAAAGAAGGATGGAGCTGCCGCTCAACGAATTGCCGGGAGACCTGTTTCATGGTGCCTTGATGACCATGCGGAGCATGGCAGGCGAGGCAGAAGATGATGCAGCCGCCAAGGCCCAGGCCGCCCTGCGCGCAGATTTTGACGAAAGCCGAAGCCGGCTTGGCCTTGCGACCCGGCTTGTCACGGCCATGGGCGGGGGGGCGGTGGCCGCGCTTTCGGTGTCTCATGCCGGTGTTGCGCTGTTTTTGACGGCACTCGCGCTTGCTTCCGGGCAGGCGCGCAGCAGTGCGATCATGGCCACCAACGAGCGCCAGCTTGCCCGGCTTGCCTTGTCCTTGCGGGCGGCGGGTCTCAAACCGGCGGCCATCGAGGAACAGTTTGCCCTGATCCATCCCGATATAGTGCTGCCCCAGGGTCTTGACGCTTTGCGGGCGGACAAGGCTTCGGCGATGCTATCGCAAGGCCTTCCTTCCTTCGGAGGCAGTCCGGGGATCTGATGGCGCAGGCCGGAACCTTTTTGGCGCGCGCCACCAGCGATCAGCAGGACTGTCTGCTGATCGCTGACGAGCCATTGGCCGGATTGCAGCTGCGTTGCGGTGGCGAATTGCCCGGCATGATTGCCATACCTTCGCTGCTCGAACTGGTGCGACGGGCAAGGCGCACGAATTTGAAACTCGCTCAGCCGATCAGCGCGCAGGATGGCGATGAGATCGTCACGGCATGGGTGGAGGTTTCGCCGCAATCCACCAGTGAAGGCGGCTGCGATATCACCGCAGCGAGCTGGCGTTCGGTTCCGGTTGCAAGAGAGGACCTCCTCGAACACGCATCCCGGCGCACGCTGATCGACCGGCAGCTGGCCGAAGTCACAGTGCGGCTGGATCGTCACCAGAGAGTCATTCTTGCCGAAGGCCGCAGCCGTGACACCATGGCGCTGGTGCAGGCGATGCTGGCCGGGCGCGGGCGGGCATGGACCGATTTTGTCACGATCATCGGCAGCAATCATGCCCAGCCGATGCATTGGCGCTTGCTGGACGGGGCCAGTCTCAGCTTCGAGGGGTCGCAAAGGCAATGGAAAGCGAGCCTTGCGCCTCTGGGTGCGCCTGAGCCGGGCAGCGCCGGTTTCGAACTGAGCCTTGTTGCTGAAGAACCGCTGGCGCCGGCACCTCCGCGCCCGGCCAGAGCGGCGAACCTGCTGCTGGGACGCGAGATTGTTCCTGTTCTGCGCCAGCCGGTCGCTCGTATCATTGCCAATGCCGAGACGATCCGCACCCGTCTGGCGGGGCCGCTGGCCGAAGAATACAGCAATTATGCGGCTGATATTGCTGCTGCCGGGCAACATCTATTATCCTTGCTGGAAGACCTTTCCGATCTGGAAGTGATCGAGGCCGAGGGCTTTGTGACGGCCCCTGACCAGATAGACCTTGCCGATGTCGTCCGTCAGGCGGCAGGCATATTGGGCATGCGAGCGCAGGACCGGGCCATCGCGCTTGTGGCTCCGCAGGCCACAGAGAGCCTCCCGGCGGTGGCCGAATTCCGCAGGGTCCTGCAAGTCCTGCTCAATCTGGTCGGCAATGCCATCCGCTATGCTCCCGAGGGCTCGCAAGTGTGGCTGCGCCTTGAGGAGGTGGATGGCAATGCGAGGGTGGTGGTGGCTGATCAGGGGCCGGGTCTTTCGCAAGAGCAGCAGGCCCGGATTTTCGACAAGTTCGAACGGCTTGGCCGCAGCGGCGATGGCGGGTCGGGGCTTGGGCTCTATATCTCGCGCCGTCTTGCCCGCGCGATGGGTGGCGATCTGAGTGTGGAGAGCGCTCCGGGTCAGGGTGCCCGCTTCATTCTCGATCTGCCGCTGGCGGTTCAGGCCTGAAGAAAAACGGCGAAGCCTCGTTTGGAGACTTCGCCGCCATATTCCGAACTTTGCGAGGGCCGAATGATCCTCAGCGTTTGTTGAGCGGCAGGTAATCGCGCTGCGTCGGGCCGGTGTAGAGCTGGCGCAGCCACCGGTTTCTCTGGAGAAACCGGCAACAGGCAGTTCAGTCCGCGCATTGCTGCGTTCAGCGTTTGTTGAGCGGCAGGTAATCGCGCTGCGTCGGGCCGGTGTAGAGCTGGCGCGGACGCCCGATCTTCTGGCCGGGGTCGGAGATCATCTCGTTCCACTGCGCAACCCAGCCCACGGTGCGGGCAAGGGCGAACAGCACGGTGAACATGGTGGTCGGGAAACCGATCGCCGACAGGATGATGCCCGAGTAGAAATCGACATTCGGAAACAGCTTCTTTTCCGCGAAATAAGGGTCGCTCAGCGCGATTTCCTCGAGCCGCAATGCGGTTTCGAACAATGGGTCGTTGACCTTCAGCGCATCGAACACTTCGCGCACGGTCTTTTGCATGACGGTCGCGCGGGGGTCGTAGTTCTTGTAGACGCGGTGGCCAAAGCCCATCAGGCGGAACGGATCGTTCTTGTCCTTGGCGCGGTCGATATAATGCTGGATCCGGTCCGGCGTGCCGATTTCCTTGAGCATGTTGAGCGCGGCTTCATTGGCGCCGCCATGGGCAGGGCCCCACAGGCAGGCAATGCCGGCCGCGATGCAGGCAAAGGGGTTGGCGCCGGAAGAGCCTGCAAGGCGCACCGTGCTGGTCGAGGCGTTTTGCTCGTGGTCGGCATGCAGGATGAAGATGCGGTCCATCGCCTTTTCAACCGCCGGGATCACTTCATATTCCTCGGCCGGAACCCCGAATGTCATCTTCAGGAAATTGCCGGTGTAGGAGAGCTTGTTGTCGGGATAGACGAAAGGCTGACCAACCGAATATTTATAGGCCATGGATGCGATCGTGGGCATCTTGGCGATCAGACGGTGCGAGCTGATCATCCGGTGAACCGGGTCGGAGATGTCGGTGGAATCATGATAGAAGGCCGATAGCGCGCCCACTACGCCGCACATGATCGCCATCGGGTGCGCATCGCGGCGGAAACCACGATAGAAGGTGGAGAGCTGCTCGTGCAGCATGGTGTGGCGGGTAATGGTGTTTTCGAAATTGGCCAGCTGATCGGCGTTCGGCAGCTCGCCGTTCAGCAGCAGGTAGCTCACTTCCATGAAGCTGGAGTGTTCGGCCAGCTGCCCGATCGGATAGCCGCGATGCAACAGAACGCCTTCTTCGCCATCGATATAAGTCAGCGCGCTTTCGCAGCTGGCCGTCGAGGTGAAGCCAGGGTCGAATGTGAACATGTCAGTCTGGCCATAAAGCTTGCGGATGTCGATGACGTCCGGTCCCACCGTGCCTTTCAGCACCGGATATTCGTAATCCTTGCCACCTGCTGCAAGCTTTGCATTATCGGCCAAAATCTGTCTCCTTAATCACCCTGCGGTCCGTCGTCAGAGAATGCCTGCGCGTCGATCCGCGCGAGGCTCTCCTCTCTTCCGAGCAGAACCAGAACGTCAAATATTCCCGGCGAGGTCGTCTGCCCCGTCAGTGCCGCGCGAAGCGGTTGAGCGAGCTTGCCCAGACCAAGCCCGAGCCCCTCTGCCATCATTTTCAAACTGGCCTCGAGCGCCTCGCTTGTCCAGTCCTTTTCAGACCCGATTCGGGCCGAAATTTCAGCCAGCAAGGCCCGGCTTTCCTGCGTCAACAGAGCCTGGGCCTGTTCGGTGAGGTCGAGTGGCCTCTGCTTGAACAGGAAGGTGGCGCCACTGGCCAGCTCGTCCAGATCCTTCGCCCTGGTCTTGAGCGCGGGCATGGCTTGCACCAGCAGGTCCAGCCCGTCCGGGCGACCCAGCCTCTCGGCCACAAGCTCCGCCAGGCGGCTGTCTTCGGTATCGCGGATATAGAGCCCGTTGAGGTTCTGCAGCTTCTTGAGATCGAAGCGCGAGGGGCTTTTGCCGACCCCGCTTATGTCGAACAGTTCGATCGCTTCCTCGCGCGAAATCACTTCGCGGTCGCCAAATCCCCAGCCCAGCCGCAACAGGTAATTGCACAGCGCTTCGGGGAGAATGCCCATTTCGTCGCGATAGGCTTCCACCCCCAGCGCACCGTGGCGCTTGGAAAGCTTGGCCCCGTCAGCGCCATGGATCAGCGGGATATGCGCATAGACCGGATCGTCCCATCCGCCTTCGATCTGGTTCATCGCCCGGATGATGGGGAGCTGACGAAAGGCGTTGTTCAGGTGATCGTCGCCGCGGATGACATGAGTCACGCCCATATCGTGATCGTCGACCACCACCGCCAGCATGTAGGTGGGTGTGCCGTCCGAACGCAGGATGATGTAATCGTCCAGCTCGGCATTCTTGACGCGGACCTGGCCCTGAACCTCGTCATTGATGATCGTCTCACCTTCATCGGGCGCCTTGATGCGTACGACAAATGGCGCCCCCGGAGGCGCTTCGGAAGCGTCGCGATGGCGCCAGCGGCCATCATAGCGCAGCGGCTGTTTGGCTGCGCGCTGGGCTGCGCGCATCTCTTCCAGCTCTTCGGAGGTGGCATAGCAACGATAGGCGTGTCCCGCCGCCAGCAATTGTTCGGCCACCTCAACATGGCGCGCGCCGCGTTCGGACTGGAACACCGGGGCCTCGTCATAATCGAGACCGAGCCAGGAAAGCCCGTTTATGATCGCGTCGATCGCTTCCTGTGTGGAGCGGGCGCGGTCGGTATCCTCGATTCGCAGCAGGGCGCGGCCGCCATGGTGGCGGGCGAACAGCCAGTTGAACAGGGCGGTGCGGGCGCCTCCGATATGGAGGAATCCGGTCGGCGAGGGCGCGAAACGGGTCACCACCTGTTTGCCGCCGCTGCTTGCCATGACCCGAACTTTCCTTTCCTATGTATCCGTGACGATCAACATTCCCCTAGCTGCCGAAGAGGAGCCTGAAGAGGCGGATAATGTTGCAGTGCAGCGTCAATGGCGAAAGCTGTTGCGCTTGTCCAGAGCGGGCGATGCTTCGGAACATTTCCTTCGCGCGGCCGGTTTCGACCGCGGGCCGTGGATTGCGGTCGCCTTCATGGCCGGGATTGCCGCCTGGTTCGTGCTCGATGACACAGCAGCCTGGACTGGAATGCTGCTCGGCCTGCTGGTCGCAGCCCTTCTAGCCCAGCTTGCCTGGCAGAATCGCGAGGATCGGGTCCTGCTGTTGCTGGCGGCATGGGTTGTCACTGTCGCCATGGCACTGGGCATGGCGACCATCTGGGCGCGATCCACCCTGATTGGCGCGCAGCCGATCGAGCGTCCGCTATTCGCAACCATTGATGCGCGCGTGCTGGAGAGGATCGAGCAGCCCGCCCAGGCGCGCGTGCGGCTGGTTCTGGCCACGCGCGAGCCAGAGAGCGGCAGGGCGATCCGGGTGCGTCTCAATGTGGACAAGGACAAGGACAGCCCGCAACTGGCCGAAGGCGCGATCATCAGGACCAAGGCGCGGCTGATGCCGCCAGCGCCCCCGGCCTTGCCCGGAGCCTATAATTTTGCGCGGGCGGCGTGGTTTGTGGGCTATGCGGCAACCGGTTCGGCCATGGGCGATATTCTTATCCTTCAGCCTGCGACGAATGCAGCTGTGCTGGCGTCGGTCCAGCGCAGCCTTTCGGCTCATGTGCGCTCAAGGCTTGGCGGATCGCCGGGCGCCATCGCCTCGGCGCTTGCCAGCGGCGACCGCGGGGCCATCGCGGAGGCCGACGAAGAGGCGATGCGCAATTCGGGGCTGACGCATCTCCTGTCGATCAGCGGGCTGCATGTGAGCGCGGTGGTCGGCGGGGTCTATTTCCTTGCCATCCGTTTGCTGGCTTTGTGGCCCTGGCTTGTGTTGCGCTTGAGGCTGCCGCTGGTCGCTGCCGGTGCAGGCGCGCTAGCCGGGGTGGGCTATACGCTGCTCACCGGAAGCGAGGTTCCGACCGTGCGCAGCTGCATCGGCGCCCTTCTGGTGCTGGCAGCGGTGGCGCTGGGGCGCGAGCCATTGTCTTTGCGCTTGCTCGCAGCCGTCGCCGTGACGGTGCTGCTGCTCTGGCCAGAGGCACTGGTCAGTCCGGGCTTCCAGATGAGCTTTGCCTCGGTTCTTGCCATTATCGCACTGCATTCGAGCCAGCCTGCGATACGCTTTCTTGCCCATCGCGAGGAAGAAGGCGCCGGAATGCGGGCCCTGCGCCGCGGATTCATGCTGCTGCTCACCGGGCTGGTGATCGAGCTGGCGCTCATGCCGATCGGCCTGTTTCATTTCCACAAGGCGGGGGTTTATGGTGCGCTGGCCAATGTCATTGCCATTCCTCTGGTGACCTTTGCCACCATGCCGCTGGTCGCCATTGGCCTGCTGCTCGATCTTGGCGGTCTGGGCGGGGGGGCATGGTGGCTGGCCGGCAAATCGCTGGAACTTCTGCTGGGGCTGGCGCATTGGGTTTCTGCACAGCCCGGCGCAGTCAAATCGCTGCCGGTGATGAGCTGGCCAGTGTTCGCGCTGTTCGTGGCGGGCGGGCTCTGGCTGGCCTTGTGGCGGGGGCGTGTGCGGCTTGCAGGTCTGCCGGTAGCGGGGGTAGCGACGGCGCTGGCGCTTACGGCACATGCTCCCGATATTCTGGTGATGGAAGATGGCGCGCAGCTCGGCATCGTCGATGATGCGGGGCGCATCATCATGCTGCGCGAGAGCCGCAGCAGCTATATGCGCAACAATCTGATGGAGCTTTCCGGCGCGCGAGGCGATCCGATGGCGATCGAGCAATGGCCCCAGGCACGCTGCTCGCAGGATTTCTGCTCGGTGGCGCTAAGGCGCGGCGGGCGCGTGTGGCATCTGCTGGTTGCGCGCAGCAATCTGCATATCGAAGAGGCTGATCTGGCCAGCGCCTGCAGCCAGTCTGATATCGTGATCGCCGCGCGCTGGCTCCCTCGCAGTTGCCGTCCACGCTGGCTCAAGGCGGACCGGTCCTATCTGGAAAAGGAGGGCGGCATTGCGATTGCGCTTGAAGGGCCCTCGGTCAGGACTGTTGCCCAAGGCGAAGGGCGCCATGGCTGGTGGCGTTCGAGGCGAGATTGATCTGCCGAGGGCCCTTTAGAGTACATTTCAACCATCCCGGGTCATCGGGACGGAGCCGGTTTTGGCCTGTCACGAGAAAGGAGGAGTGGCGCGATGCGGGGCATCGTGCGCGACGAGAGACGCTGTGACGGGCCAAATCCGGCCCGCCGCCCTGCGGTTGCGTGATGAAGTCCGCTGGACGACGTTGCATCGCTTGCAGGGGCAACCAGCCCCTGGTGTGCGCTGCGTCTTGCCAGCGGACTTCCTCGCGCAATCACGATGACCCGGAATGGTCGAAATGTGCTCTAACAGTCGCAAAAAAGGCCGTTGTGTCGCCACACCGGCCTTTCCGTTTCAGACAGCTTTGAACGATCAGGCAGGTGCGGCGATGAGTTCGCAAGTGAAGGCGGCTGCCGCGCCTTCATAAGCGGCTGGATCAGCCTCGCCATGGATTACGTCGACAGTAGTGTATGCATTTTTGCCAAGCACTGCCTGCACCACTTGCCAGCGGCTTGCGCCAGCGGCGGGCGGACCGGCCGGATCAAGTATGACGGTGGTGATGGCTCGATTGAAGTTCTCCGGGCCAGCCTGCTGCTCAAGCCGGTAGACATGATAGTTGACCGAGAGGTCTTCGTTTTTCGGGTCTCTGCCCCAGCTATCGGTCCAGCCTTGAGCAAATTCCGCAACTGCGGGGTTGCTCCAGATCTGCGCTTCTTTGGCCGGGTCGACATACATGAAGTCGGCATGGGTGAAATCAAGCGTGCCTTTCAGGACCCGGCCAACCTTCCAGTTGATGTACAGTTCGATGCCATCGACGCTATTGAAGAACGGGTTATCTGTATCCCTGATCCATTGATCATAGCCGCGAGCATCGGAGTCGCCGCGCGGAATGTAGGGAAGAAAGAACATTGTACGGGTCGGTAATGACATAATCAGGTCCTCCGGTGATGCGCGGGCAGCTTTATACTGACGGCTGACCCACCCCACGCCATGCTATAGCATACAGTTCGTAGAGCAAGACAGAACGGGAAGGCCAACCAATCTATTAATTTAAGTATATGATATAATTATGCAATATCTTGGTATGCAGGCGCATGCACGCCCTTGACATTGATTGCCGCACTGGAATATGTATACATTAGAGGATTGGGCGAGATCCTAATCTGCCTGGAGGGCGCCAAGCGCGACAATGAGGAGTTGCAAATGATCAGGTTCAAAGGATTGCTGAGTGTCAGCGTCATCGCAGTAGCAGTGGCGGCGACCCCTGCTGTTGCGCAAGAAACTGCACAGCCAACGGAAGAGCAGGCGGCAAGCTCGGGCGACATCGTCGTGACTGGTTTGCGCCGCAACGAAAAGTACATCAATGCGCCAGTCGCGGTTCAGGTTTTCAGCGCGGAAGCGATCGAGACGGCTGGCATTACCCGGCCGCAGGATTTCCTCTCGCTGACCCCCAACGTCACATTCGTCACTTCTAACCATGCGGGCGAATTCTTCGTGAATATCCGTGGTCAAGCATCGGTGCGCCAGTCCGAATCTGCCGTTGCGGTAGTAATTGATGGTGTCCAGCTTGCCACCTCGAACGAATTCAACGGCGAACTGTTCGATCTTGAGCAGATCGAAGTTTTGAAAGGGCCGCAGGGGGCCTATTACGGCCGCAATGCGGCGGCAGGCGCTATCATTATCAATACCCGTGCGCCGACCGATACGCTCGAAGGCGAGGCCAAGCTGACTTACGGCAATTATGATACGGCCAAGGCGACTGCCAGTGTTGGCGGCGCGATCGTTCCCGGCAGCCTTTTTTTCCGCCTGTCCGGTGCGATCAGCGATACCGATGGCTCTTTCACTAACATCATCACTGGTGAAAAGATGCAGCGTTACACCGACAAGGTTGGTCGCGCGCGTCTGATCTGGGAAGCTTCGCCCGATGTCAAAGTTGATTTCCGCCTTAACGGCACCAGCGGCAAGGGCGGCGCGATCGGCTTCAACCCGCAGGTCCTTGGCACCGTGGTTGGCGGCGTTCCGGTTACCGGCATCGATACACAGAACACGGATATCCCGTTCGTCAACGATGTTCCGGGTCTGAACAAGCAGAAGAAGTTCAGCACATCTATGAAGGTCGATGCCAACCTTGGCTTCGCGACCCTCACTTCCATCACTGCTTTCAACAAGATCACTGACGCTTACCAGGCCAAGAACTTCCCCTATGCCGACTTCCTCGATGACCGAAACAATTTCGGTGTCTTTGCGGTGGCATTCGGTGACAGAACCCAGCGCGTGAAAGTTGCGACCCGCGCCTTCACTCAGGAGCTGCGTCTTACTTCGCCTGACAATGACTTCTTCCAGTGGCAGATCGGCGCATATTACCTGAAGTCCCGCCGTATCGTGCAGCAGGAAGTCGGCTTGAACGGTCGTGTGCAGCTCAACCCTGATGGCTCGATTGTCGCTCCTGTATCTCTGGATGTTAATGGCAACCTTGTCCGCACCTTGCAGGGTGGCGGCATCATCCTGCCGACCAGCGGCATCGACGGGCTTGATTCCGTCAACCCCACTGCCAGTTATGACTGGAATACATACCATTACGAAAACTACGCGCCTTTCGCCAACATCCAGATCACTCCGACGGATAATCTAGAGATCCGCCTTGCTGGTCGCTACGACATCGAAAAGCGCAAGGTCCGGACGGTTACGCCTGACATTCCAAACCCGGTTGCAGGCACCGCATCCTATAATTTCTGCGTTTTGAGTCTGGGCGTGTCTGCTGATCAGTGCCGGGACAAGGGAACTTTCAAGCAGTTCCAGCCCAAGGCGACCATCACTTACAAGATTCCGGGCACTGGCTCTGTTTATGCAAGCTGGGGCAAGAGCTTCAAGTCGGGTGGTTTCAATCCGATCGGCACCCGCGCTCAGCTTCTGTCGGTCCCCGGCACCGATCCGGCGAGCGTGTTCTTGCAGGATGCCTACAAGAAGGAAGTCGGTACGACTTATGAAGTCGGCTTCAAGACGAGGCTGCTCAACAACAGCCTGTCGTTCAATGGCGCCGCCTTCATCACGGACCTCAAGAACGCCCAGGCGTTCGAATTCTTCCCGACCGTGGGCATTCAGGCAGTGTCCGCGATCGACAAGGTCAAGATCAAGGGCTTCGAGTTTGACGCCAACTTGCGCGTAAACGACGCTATCACACTGTTTGCCGGTTACGGTTACATCGACTCCAAGATCCGCAAACTGCAGTCCGCACCGCAGTTCGAGGGCAATCGCGCCCCCTATTCGGCCAAGTATAACCTCAATGCGGGCGCTCAGATCTCCTATCCGGTGACTGACAAGTTCGACCTGAATGCGCGTGGCGAATATACTCGCACCGGCTCGATCTGGTATGATGCGTCGAACCTCGCGGGCAGCAAGCGTACTCCGGTTGATCTTGTGAACGCCCGCCTGTCGCTCGCCAGCGACGCGCTTGAGTTCGGCATCTTCGGCCGCAACATCTTCAACAAGAAGTATAATACCGAAGCGATCCCGCTACTCTCGATTGTCCAGGCGACATTCAAGGCGCCCCGGCGGACCTATGGTGTAGAGGCCCGCTATCGCTTCTGAGGCCTGACAATGAAGAAGAAGGGCGGGCCGAAAAGCCCGCCCTTTTTTTGACAAGAAAAGGAGAGACTGCATGCCCATAGGACTGGCGCCAACCGTGCGATCGAAGTTTGAAGCCCATCAGATTGACGAGCAGGCGCTGGACAAGGCGCCGATGCTTGATCTGCCTTTCAATCCGGGCGTGCAGATCCGCGGCTACAGCGCGATCAACCAGCCCAATTGCCAGATCATCATCGAGGATTTTATGCCGGGCGATGAAATCTGGTGGACCTTCGCTCATGACGAAATCCAGTATGCGATTTCGGGCGAGATGGAGGTAGAGGTCTATCTGCCGCCGCTCTATTCCGAAGTGACCAAGGTGCACATCAAGCCGGGGATGGTGTTCACTTATCCAGTCGGTGCGCGCAAGCATCTGAAAGTGCTGGGGGACAAGCCGTTCCGGCACATCTGCTTCTGTCCGCCAAGCCCGGATTATCCCTTCCCTACGCTGGACGAAATCAAGGCCGCAGCCCAGCCCTGATGGGGCGATTGGGTCAAGGCTCACCGGCATTGGTTGCTTAGCGCGCAAGCAGGATTAAGAATGCAGCAGAGATCGTGCCCGGCCTCAGTGCTGGGAGCGTTCGTATATCACAAGAAGGATCATTGGCGTTGACGTACAAGGCCGCGACTACAGAATTGCGTTTTCTGCTCGATCACGTGGTAGGGATTGAGGAACTAGCCAGGGCTGAACGGTTTTCGCATGCGTCCGATGATCTGGTCGATGCGATCCTTGAGGGCGCAGCACAGCTGGCCGAGAACGAATATGCCGCTACGCTGAGGGTTGGCGATGTCGAACGGCCGGTATGGGACAATGGCACGGTGCACATGCCAGCGCCGTTCCACGCCGCCTACAGCGCCTTTGTCGATGGCGGCTGGGGCAGCATCGACAGCGATCCGGAATATGGCGGGCAGGGCTTGCCCTTCAGCCTTGCCGCGATGGTCATGGAGATGCTCGGCACTTCCAATATGGGCTTTTCGCTCATCAATGTGCTGACGCCGGGCGCGATCCATGCGCTGGAGGCCTATGGCAGCGAGGAACAGAAGGCCCGCTGGCTGCCCAAGCTGGTTACCGGCGAGTGGAACGGCACGATGAACCTGACAGAGCCGGGGGCAGGAAGCGATGTCGGCGCGCTGAGGACCATGGCAGAGCCTGTCACCGAAGGCCCCGATGCGGGCCTGTGGAAGGTTGCTGGCCAGAAGATCTACATCACCTTCGGGGAGCATGACCTCACTGACAATATCGTCCACCTCGTGCTCGCCCGCACGCCGGGCGCGCCGGCCGGGACCAAGGGCATCTCGCTGTTCCTCGTGCCCAAGTTCCGGCTCGATGCAGAGGGCAATCCCACCATTCCCAACGGCACCCGCTGCCTGTCGATCGAGCACAAGATGGGCATCCATTCCTCGCCCACCTGCGTCATGGCTTATGGCGAGGAGGGCGACAGCCTGGGCGAGCTGGTCGGCGAAGTCGGCGGCGGCATGAAGGCGATGTTCGTGATGATGAACAACGCCCGCCTGATGGTCGGCGATCAGGGCGTGCAGGTGGCCGAGCGCGCGACGCAGCAGGCGCTGGCCTATGCCCAGGACCGGGTCCAGTCCGCCCGCGCCAGCAATCCGGCGGCAGGCCCGGTGGCGATCATCGAACATCCTGACGTACGGCGCATGTTGCTGCGGATGAAGGCGCTGACTGAAGGCGCCCGCGCGCTGGTGCATTATGCCGCAGGCCAGCTTGACCGGGGCACGCTGGGCGACCGGGCGGCGGCCGCGCGCACTGATGTCCTCATCCCGCTGGTCAAGGCATGGGCGACCGACATCGGCTGCGAGGTCGCGAGCCTTGGCGTGCAGGTCCATGGCGGCATGGGCTTCATCGAGGAAACCGGCGCGGCGCAGCATTACCGCGATGTGAAGATCACCACGATCTACGAAGGCACCAACGGCATCCAGGCCGCCGACCTCGTCGGGCGCA
>CAZWEY010000024.1:0-22890 GCA_964632055.1 uncultured Sphingomonadaceae bacterium | reverse complement strand
AGGCGGCGCATCATGGCGTTGGTGGATGTCACGGCCAGCGGAATCAGCAGCAGCCCGGCGAGCGCCGTGCCACCGCGCAAGGACGCCCCCAGCGCGGCGATCAGCACGCCCAATGCCGCCAGCCCCGGCGTTCCGGCGAGCAGGCCCAGCGCCACCATGCCAAGCGTGGCGCCATCAAGGCCGAGCAATGCCGCAGCGGGCAGGGTGGCCAGCAGCAGCAGCGGGCCGAAACACAACCAATGCGCGACCATCCTTGCGACGAGCACCCATTCTTCCGAGATGCCGCGCATCGCCCATTGATCGAAGAAGCCCTGTTCCAGATCGGGCGCGATCAGCCGGTCGAGCGGGAGGATGGCGGCCAGCAGCGCCGCGACCCAGATCACCCCGCCGCCGGTCCGGGCGAGCAGCCGCGCATCCGGCCCCACGGCAAAGGGAAAGATCATGGCAACTGCAAGAAAGAACAGCAGCGGCAACAGCGCGCCGCCGCGCCTGCCGCCCAGCAGCAGCGCCATGTCGCGCGCGAGCAGGGTGGCGAGAGCCTTCATGGCTGAAAGGCTTCGAGTGAGAGGCGCTGCAGCGATGGGAGCGCAAAGGGCTGGTGCGAGGCGATTACCGCGATGCCGCCTGATCGCGCATGTTCGTCGACCAGATTTTCGACCAAGGCCACCGCATCGCGGTCCAGCCCGTTCAGCGGTTCGTCGAGCAGCCAGACAGGGGCTTGCTGTCCGAGCATCCGGGCAAGGGCTGCGCGCTTTTTCTGCCCTGTCGAGAGAAAACGCACCGGCACCTCCAGCAGGTCGGTCAGGCCCAACGCTGCCGCATGATTGTCGGCCGGTCCGTCGATCCTTTGCCAGAACCGCAAGGCCTCGCCCAGCGGGAGATGCGGATCGAGCGCGGGACGTTCATCGAGCAGGGCGACGCTGCCTGTGCGAGCCACCGTTCCGGCCATGGGCCTGAGCAGGCCTGCCAGGATGCGGATAAGGCTGGATTTGCCGATGCCATTGGGCCCTGCGACATGCAGCGCCTCGCCTGCGTCCAGCGCAAGCGAAAGCCCGCGAAACAGGATGCGCTCGCCCCGGCGGCAGGCGATGTCACTCACTGCGAGGCGGCACTCTTGCATGGTCGCATCCGATAGGGGAACTATGGGGCTCTGCCAAGGAGCCGCGAACATGCCCATTGCCCGCCTGAAAGACGCCGAACGCGATGCGATGCTGGCCGGACTGCCGCAATGGGCCTTGCGCGAGGACGGGCGGGCGATCAGCCGCAGTTTTCGTTTTGCCGATTTCAGCGAAGCCTTTGCCTTCATGACACGCGTGGCCATGCTGGCCGAAACGCACGATCACCATCCCGAATGGAGCAATGTCTGGAACCAGGTGGAGATCACATTGACCACGCATGATTGCAGCGGATTGTCAGAGCGGGATATGAAGATGGCGCACGCCATCGACGCTTTATAAGGTCGGATTGTCGTAGCAATGCCATGTGAGAATGGCGACAGCCCCACGATGCGGCCGCCATGGTTCGGCCAGCAGTCTTGCCGCCTTTTCGTCCGGCCTTGCATCAAGGCCCAATATGCGGTGCAGCCCTGCCTGCACGCCAAGATCGCCTGCAGGCCAGATATCGGGCCTGCCTTCTGCGAACAGCAGATATATTTCCGCAGACCATCGCCCGATCCCCTTGATCCGGGTCAGCTCGGCAATAGCGGCTTCGTCGTCGGAGGGCAGGCTTGCCAGATCGAGCGCGCCTGTGGCCACCAGTTCGCACAGCGAACGGGCATAGCCCTGCTTCTGGCGGGAAAGGCCGCATCCGCGCAAGGCGTCGAAATCGGCAGAAAGCAGGGCGGCAGGCGGCATGTCTTCGCCCAGCAGCATCTCCAGCTTGCGCCACACCGAAGCGGCCGCAGCGACGCTGACCTGCTGGCCGACAATGGTGCGAAGCAGAGCGCGATAGCCGCGAGGGGTGCTGCGGCACGCGGGATAGCCCGCCGCATCGAGCGCACGCGCCATTGCGGGCACTGTGCGGGCAACCGCATCCAGCCCTGCCCTGAGCTGTGTCGAATCTAGCCCCATGGTAGCCTTCCGCTTGTCAAATGGCCGGTAATTTTCTAGCAGCCGCGCACAAAGCCTGTCAGGCCGAAAATACACATGAGGAATGGATTATGCCCAAGCTTATCGTTGTGAACCGCTCCGGCGAGGAAACCAGTGTTGATGCCAAGTCCGGCACAACGGTCATGGAAGCTATACGCGACAATGGTTTTGACGAGCTGCTGGCACTGTGTGGCGGGTGCTGCAGCTGCGCGACCTGTCATGTCTATGTCGATCCTGCCTTTGCCGGCCAGATGCCCAAGGTGACCGAAGACGAGAACGACCTGCTCGACAGCTCCGACCATCGCAACGAACAGTCGCGCCTGTCATGCCAGATCAAGGTGACCGACGAACTCGATGGCATGCGCGTGACCATCGCGCCCGAAGATTGACCGGACTGACAGCCATGAAGGCAAAAGCCGTTGCGCCGATTGCGCACACGGCTTAACCCTTGCACCATGACTGCACTGGCCACTCGCAAAACCGCGCTGGAACTGATCGGCAATACGCCGCTTGTCCTGTTGAAGGGGGCAAGCGAGGCGGCGGGCTGCGAGATATGGGCCAAGTGTGAATTCGCCAATCCCGGCGCTTCGGTGAAGGATCGTGCTGCGCTCTGGATCGTGCGCGATGCCGAGGCGCGCGGCGCGCTGAAGCCCGGCGGGACGATCGTCGAGGGAACGGCGGGCAATACGGGCATAGGTCTGGCGCTGGTCGCCAATGCGCTGGGCTACAAGACGATCATCGTCATGCCCGAGACGCAATCGCGCGAGAAGATGGATACACTGCGCGCGCTGGGCGCTGAACTGGTGCTGGTTCCGGCGGCCCCTTTTTCCAATCCCGGCCATTTCGTGCACACCTCGCGCCGTCTGGCGGAGGAAACGGAGGGTGCGATCTGGGCCAACCAGTTCGACAATATTGCCAATCGCAAGGCGCATATCGAATCAACCGCGCCTGAAATCTGGGAGCAGATGGGCGGGCGGATCGACGGTTTCACCTGCGCGGCCGGCACGGGCGGCACCATCGCCGGGGTGGGACTGGGCCTGAAAGAGCGCGACGAGGCGATCACGATCGCGCTGAGCGACCCCTATGGCGCTGCCCTGTTCAACTATTATGCCCATGGCGAGTTGAAGGCGGAAGGATCGTCTGTTGCCGAGGGGATCGGGCAGGGCCGCATCACGGCCAATCTTGAAGGGGCTCCCATCGACACCCAGTTCCGCATTTCCGACGAGGAAGGCCTTGTCTGGGTGGCGCAGCTGCTGAGCGAGGAAGGGCTGTGTCTGGGGCTGTCATCGGGTATCAATGTTGCCGGTGCCGTCGCATTGGGCCGCCAGTTGGGGCCGGGCAAGCGGATCGTCACCATCCTGTGCGACACGGGCTTCCGCTACCTGTCCTCGCTTTACAATCGCGAATGGCTGGAGGCCAAGGGCTTGCCGGTGTTCGAATGGCTGCGCTGAATTGACGCTGGCAGGCAATTGAACCGGACAGAGCGATCCGGTATGTCGGGCATCATGTCTTCCGAACCGGCAGGAACAAGATTGCGCCCATCCACCTCAGAGGCTCCTCCCATGCCGCTGGGGGGCACGCGGGCAGAAGCGGTGAAACGGTTGCAGATCGGCTTTCTCGGGCTTGCCGCCATGATGCTGATGGTGGCGCTTGCCAATATCGTGATGGATCGCGCCAAGCAGAATGATGCGAAGGCCGTGCCCGAAGCCGTTGACACTGCGAGACAGGACATACCGCAAGCGCCGATCAAGGATCCGCTGGTCGATGCCGGTGTCGTTCCCGAACTGCCATCCCCTGCCGCCGACCCGTCGCCCGCAGGCGCAGACGAACCCTGATCCCATGGGATCGCGAGCTGGTCTGGCCTTGCTGCTGGGGGCGTTGCTCGCGGGTTGTCAGGGCGATCCTGCGCAAACAAGGCTGGGCCTGTTCACGACTTTGCCGATTTACTGGACGGAACAGGCCGACATTGCTGGAATGCTGCGCGAGAACAGCGAGCGCCACTGGGCTCGTCGGCTGATCGAGCAGGACCATGTACTTGTGCCGCTCGATACCTTGCTTGAGGAAGGGAAGCTCAGGGGGCTCAAGTCCCTGCTGCTTGCGCAGCCCCGCGCCTTGTCGCCCCAGGAAAATGTCAGTCTCGACAGATGGGTCAGGGACGGAGGGCGACTTCTGCTGTTTGCCGATCCCATGCTCACCGAGCATTCCGGCTATGCCCTTGGAGACGGGCGACGCCCGCATGGGGCGGCGCTGCTGACCCCGATCCTCAAGCGTTGGGGCCTGTCGTTCAGCTTCGATGACGGACAGTCCGACCAGATCCGCATGACAGAATTGTTCGGCGCCAAGGTGCCCGTGGAGCTGGCTGGCCGTTTTGATCTCATGCCCGGTGGAAGCTGCGCCCTGCTCGAGGATGGATTGGCGGCGCAATGCAGGATTGGCAGGGGACATGCCCTGATTATTGCCGATGCCGCCTTGCTCGATGCCGATGCGAGGCCCGGCCCATGGCGCGAGCCCGCGCTGGCAGCCCTGATGAACCAGGCCTTCGCCAGATAGCGGGGAAAACAGGGGAAAGTGATTCCCCACCTGTCCCAAACAGCGAAATTCCAGCAGTTTTTGCGCATGATTCGCCTGCCATTCCCGTAGGCTTCCATGGCTGTGGAAATTTAAATATCCATATATAACATATACATAAACATCAATGGCAAAAGATTCCCAGATTTCCCCTTTAATCCCCTAATTCTCCGGTTTATGAGTTTTCCCATCAGGCATTGCACATAGCCGCATTCCGTTCGCGCGGAATGAGCCGGCCGCCCCTGCGCGGCCGGATGGTTGCAATTTGTCTGGAGCAGGGTGTGGTTCGGGGCAGGAAGTGAAGTGACGGGGCAGCCGGTAATCTTCAGTGGACAGGCTTTCTCGCTCAAGGGCGAGAAGGGGCGCTATGTGCTCCCGCCCGCCTTCCGCAAGCCGGTGCGCGATGCCAGTGGCTCCAACATCCTGTGCCTTGCCAAGCATGACCGGTGGAACTGCCTGACCGGCTTTGGCCTCTCGCGTGAGAGCGAGCTGGCTGCCCAGCTGGCGCGCGAAGAAGATGCCGCAATCAAGCGCGGTCTCGATTTCGATTACGACACGCGCGCCTCTCAGCTCTATGGCTTCTCGCGTATCCCCTTCGATGACAGCGGCCGCTTCGTCATGCCCGACCATCTGGCCCAGCTGGGCCGGCTGGAAGACGCGCTTTATGTGCAGGGTGGCGGCACCTTTTTCACCCTTTGGAACCCAGCCGAGCTTTATGCGATGGAGGCAGGCTGGGAGGGTGCGCAAGCCGCCTGCCGCAGTTTCGAGCAGGAGACCAAGGTCAAAGCGGGAGGGCGCAAGGGGTGAGCGCTGCCCATGTTCCCGTCCTGCTCGGCGAGGTGATGGCGGCATTGTCGCCGCAACCGGGCGACGTGATGGTCGATGCGACTTTCGGCGCTGGCGGCTATACACGTCATCTGCTCGATGCGGGCGCCACGGTTCATGCCTTCGACCGCGACCCGGACGCCATTGCTGCTGGCCGCACATGGCCCGAAACCCTAGAGAACCCGCCGCGTCTGGTGTTGCATCCGCGCCGTTTCTCGGAAATGGCCGATGCCCTGGCAGAGGCAGGCGTTGCGCAGGTCGACGGCATCACCATGGATATTGGCGTGTCGTCGATGCAGCTCGATCAGGCGGAGCGCGGCTTTGCCTTTTCGCTCGACGGCCCGCTGGACATGCGTATGAGCCAGGAAGGCGAAAGCGCGGCCGATTTCCTCAATCATGCGGCCGAAAGTGCCATTGCCGATGTGCTTTATCTCTATGGTGAGGAGCGGCAGTCGCGCCGGGTGGCCCGCGCCATTGTCGCGGCTCGTCCGCTGGCCACGACCGGTGATCTGGCGCGGGTGGTGCGCAAGGCGCTGGGCCATCGCCCCGGTGCGCCCAAGGACCCGGCAACCCGCAGCTTTCAGGCAATCCGCATTCATGTGAATGCCGAGCTGGAAGAGCTTGAAGCCGGCTTGCGCGCTGCCGAACATTTGCTGCGCGAAGGCGGGCGGCTGGCGGTGGTCAGCTTCCACAGCCTGGAAGACCGCATCGTCAAACGCTATCTGCGCGATGCGTCTGGGGTTGCTGCTGCCGCTTCGCGCCATCTCCCTGCGGCCAATGACGGGCCGGCGCCGGTCTATCGCGCTGTTTCGCGCGCCATCCGGCCGGGCGAGGCCGAAACCGAAGCCAATCCGCGCGCGCGCTCTGCCACGCTGCGTTCGGCAATGCGCACGGCCGCTCCTGCACGAAGGGAGGCCGCGTGATGAAGGCGCCGCACTGGCTTCGTTCGATGGGATGGGCGACGATCGTGGCGATCAGCCTTGCGCTGTTTGCGGCACTGGTGGTCAAGGTCAACACGGTCAAAAGCGAGGTTTTGCAGGCTGAGCGCCGGATTCTTGCGCTGCGCACCGAGAAAATGATGCTCGAGACCGAGTTCGAGACGCGTTCCAACCAGCAGCAATTGTCGCAGTGGAACGATGTGGATTACGGCTACAGGGCGCCCGGTGCTGCGCAGTTCCTTGAAAATGAGCGGCAGCTTGCCATGCTTGGAACCCCCCGCGGGCCCGGCGCGCCTGCCCCGATCCGGGTCATGGCCGTGAACGAACAGGCCCCGGATGAGGTTTTCCCGCAAATGGTCTCTCCGATGACCGGACAGTTGTTCGCTTCCGATGATGGCAAGGAGCAGCGCAAGGAACAGCTCAGGGAACAGCGGCCTGAACGCGGACTTTCAGAAGCGCTTCAAACCGGTGCCGCCCGTGTCTCGCTGTCTGCTGGTATGGGGGTGGTCGAATGACTGCCGTGGCGTCCAGCGCGTCACTGCCCAGCAATTCCCTGCCCAGTACACCCCTGCCCGGCACGTCCCTTGTCGGAAATCGGCTGCAAATCGCCAATGTGCGTGAACGCGCGCTGTTGATGGCAAGGCACAGGGTTTACTGGGTAGCGCTGGCCTTTGCCGTTCTGGCGCTTGCCGCGCTGGCACGGATCGGCTTTCTCGGTGTGGTCAAGCCTGCGCCCGAACAACGCACGCTCAGCGAGGCCTTGCTGCCCGAACGCGGCGAGATCGCCGACCGTAACGGCGTTCCGCTTGCCCGCGCCTTTCCGGCCTATGCGCTGTGGTTCAATCCGCAAGCACTGGGTGATGGCGGGGCCGCTCTGGTGCGTTCAACCGATAGTGTGGCGGCTGATCTGGCCCGCATATTCCCCGATATGGATGCTGCAAGCCTTGCTGCCCGTCTGCGCAGTGGCAAGGCGGGCTATCTGCGTCGCCGTATTCTGCCCGAAGAGGCGAACCGGGTGCAGGCGATCGGCGAGCTGGCGCTGGAAATGCCGCGCGAAACCGATCGCTTCTATCCGCAGGGCTCGATGGCGGCGCATGTGCTGGGTTATGTGGGGGCTGACGGCAAGGGCCGGGTTGGCATGGAGCAGGTGCTGGACAGCCGCCTGAGCAATCCCGCCCTGCGCGACAAGCCGGCGCTGCTGTCGATCGACATGCGGGTGCAGGGCGCGCTTGAGGACGAGCTGCGCCGGGGGATGCTGGCGACATCCGCCATGGGGGCGGCGGGCATCGTGCTCGATGTCGACAGCGGCGAGGTGATGGCGCTTGCATCCCTGCCGGAATTCAACCCCAACCGCATCGATGCGCAAGGCGCTGCGCTGATGTTCAACCGGGTGACCAACCAGGTCTATGAACTTGGCTCTACCTTCAAGCCTTTGACCGTGGCCGCTGCAATCGACGCAGGCGTCGTGAGCGACCTTTCGCGTCGCTATTCTGCGGCACCACTCCCGATTGCCGGCTTCACCATCAAGGACAGCCATGATCTGGGCGCCTCGCTCAACGTGCCCGAAACGCTGATCCATTCCTCTAATGTGGTGACCGCGCAGATCGCCGACGAGCTGGGCGGCGAACGGATGAAGCGCATTATGGCCGATCTGGGGATGAATGCGCGCCCCTATATCGAGCTTCCAGCGCGCGGTTTTCCGCTTTGGCCGAGCGGCAAATGGGCCCGGCTGAAGACCATGACGGTGAGCTATGGCCATGGCATCGCGGTGACACCGCTGCATCTGGCCTCGGCCTATGCGGCGATGGTCAATGGTGGCATCTGGCGACCCGCCACGATGCACAGGCTCGAACCCGGCCAGGCCCCGCGCGGGCGCAGGGTGTTCAAGGCATCGACCAGCTCTCGCATGCGTCAGCTTTTGCGCATGATCGCGGTCTATGGCACCGGCCGCAAGGCCGATGCGCCTGGCTTCCGCGTGGGCGGCAAGACCGGGTCGGCCGAAAAGCCGGGAGCCAACGGATATCGTCGCAGCTCGCTGGTCGCCACCTTCGCCGCCGCCTTCCCGATGGACCGCCCGCGCTATGTCATCATCGCCATGCTGGACGAGCCCAAGGGCACCGCCTCCTCCTCATTCCAGCGCACCGCGGCCTGGAACGCGGCGCCCATCGTGGGAAGGCTGGTGCCGCGCATCGGACCCATGCTGGGGGTGCAGCCTGATGAGAACCGCGAAATAGACCTCTCGGATCTGAGGCCGCTGGTCGGCGATGCGGAGGGGCAATGAAGCTGGGTGAGTTGGCCTCTGTCGCCGGGCTTGCCTGCACACTCAATGCAGACGCAACGGTGACCGGCTTTGCCATCGACCATCGCAAGGTCGCGCCTGGAACCGTGTTTGGCGCATTCGTTGGCGCGAAATTCAATGGCGAGGATTTCATTCCCGAGGCGATCCGCTCAGGGGCCATCGCCATCGTTGCGGCACCAGAGGCGAAGGTGGACGGCGCGGCCCATTTCGCGGACCCCGAACCGCGCCGAACCTTTGCCAGGCTGGCCGCCGCATTCTTTGCGCCTTTTCCGCAGACCGTCGTTGCCGTCACCGGCACCAATGGCAAGACCTCCGTTGTCGAGCTGACGCGACAATTGTGGCGCATGGCAGGCCATCGCGCCGCTTCGATCGGCACGCTGGGCATCACCACGCCGGAGGGATCGGAATATACCGGCCTCACCACGCCCGACGTGGTAACCTTTCTGGCCACCATGGGCGGGCTGGCCAGAGAAGGGATCAGCCATGCCGCCTATGAGGCCTCAAGCCACGGGCTGGCGCAATTTCGCTGTGAAGGCCCGGCGGTTTCGGCTGTGGCCTTCACCAATCTGAGCCGCGACCATCTCGATTATCACAAGGATATGGCAAGCTATTTTGCCGCCAAGATGCGACTGTTCGACGAAGTGGCCGCTAAGGGCAGCACGGCGGTAATCTGGATGAGCGATGACTGGTCTCGGCACGCCTGCGATCATGCGCGAGCGCGCGGTTTGCGGTTGCTGACGATTGGCGAAGGCGCAGACGGGATAAGGCTCGTTGCGCGCAGGCCCAATCGGCTGGGCCAGGAACTGGAGATCGAGCATGATGGCGCAAGCCGCACTATCGCCCTGCCGCTGATCGGGGCCTATCAGGCGGCCAATGCGCTGGTGGCTGCCGGGCTGGTTCTGGCGAGCGGCGGCGATGCGGCGCAATGTTTTGCCGACATGGAACGTTTGCAGCCGGTGCGCGGGCGGCTGGAACGGGCCGCAATCAGCCGCCATGGCGCCCCTGTTTATGTCGATTATGCCCATACGCCCGATGCGCTAAGCGCCGCGATCGATGCGCTGCGACCGCATGCAAAAGGGCGGCTGATTACCGTTTTCGGCGCAGGCGGCGACCGCGATGCGGGCAAGCGCGCACCGATGGGGGTGGCCGCTGCGGCGGGGTCCGATGTGGTGATCGTCACTGACGACAATCCGCGCGGCGAAGATCCGGAGGCAATTCGTGCGGCGGTGTTGCAGGGGGCCCCCGATGCACACGACATCGCTGACCGGCGCAGCGCCATCGCCGCCGCAATCGAACAGGCTGGCAAGGACGATATTGTGCTGATTGCGGGCAAGGGACATGAGCAGGGCCAGATTTTTGGCCGGGGAGACGAGGCAAAAGTGGTGCCATTTGATGATGTTAGCGTAGCGCGGGAGTGTGCGGCATGAGCGGGTCTCCGGCAATTCTGCAATGGGCGGCGATCAAGGATGCGCCGCTTTCGCTAGCCCTCTGGGATTCTGCGGCTCTGGCGCAGGCGATGCAGGGCAGCGCCAGCGATGATTTCGAGGTGGCAGGCGTCGAGATCGACTCGCGCGATGTCGTGGAGGGCGATCTGTTCTTCGCGCTCAAGGGCGAGAGCACCGACGGCCATCGTTTTCTCGACATGGCCTTTGCCAAGGGGGCTGCCGCCGCCGTGGTCGACCGTCCGATCGCCCAGCCGCATATTCTGGTGGCCGATACGACGCAGGCCCTCATCGCGCTGGCAAGGGCTTCGCGCGAACGCTCTTCGGGGAAGATCGTCGGCGTCACCGGTTCGGTCGGCAAGACCGGCGTCAAGGAGGCGCTTTTTGCAGCGCTCGATCGCTCGAGCAGGGGTTCTGCGCATCGCTCTCTCAAGAGCTACAACAACCATATCGGGGTGCCGCTCAGCCTGTCGCGCATGCATGCGGCAAGTGCCTTTGGCGTGTTTGAAATGGGCATGAACCATGCGGGCGAAATTTCCGGCCTGACCGCGCAGGTGCGCCCGCATGTGGCCATCATCACCACCATCGCGCCCGCCCATATCGAAAATCTGGGCAGCGAAGAGGGCATAGCCGATGCCAAGGCCGAGATTTTCGAGGGGCTCCAGCCTGGCGGAACCGCGGTGATCCCGGCCGACAGCCCCCATTGCGCTCGGCTCGCGGCAAGGGCGCAGGCATTGGGCGCGAAGGTTGTCACCTTTGGCCTGGCTGGCGATGCCGATGTCCGGTTGCTCGATGCCGTGCCGACCCCAGGCGGAGGCTCGCTGGTTACCGCAGATTTGGGCGACCGGCGGCTGTGCTATACCGTGGCCGAACCGGGCGAACATTGGGTCAGCAATTCGCTGGCGGTGATGGCTGCGGTCCGTGCTGTGGGCGGCGATCTGGGTGCTGCGGGGCTGGCCTTGGCCGAGATGGGCGGGCTGGCCGGCCGCGGCGCGCGCCATCGCATCGCTGTGCCCGGCGGCAATGCTTTGCTGATCGATGAGAGCTATAACGCCAACCCCGCCTCGATGCGGGCAACGCTGGCCCAGCTGGGCCAGACGCCCGCCGTGCGCCGCATCGCGGTTCTGGGCGCGATGAAGGAGCTGGGCGATTTTGCGCCTGCCTTCCACGCCCAGCTGGCAGAGCCAGTTTTGGCGGCCAATGTCGACCATGCCATCCTGGTCGGCGCCGAAATGGATGCTCTGGCCGATGTGCTGGGGAGAGCGGGGCAATCGCCGCTTGGCAACATGGCCCATTTCGACCATTGCGAAGGGCCCGAAGAGGCGATCGCGGCGCTGGAAAGCCATGGCATCAAGGCTGGCGACGCGATCCTCGTCAAGGGCTCCAATTCCGTGGGTCTGGCAAGGCTTGTTGCTCACTTCACCGCCGGGGAGGCCTGATGCTCTATCTGCTCGCACAATGGCTGGAATTCGAAGGCCTGGCCAATCTTGTGCGCTATCAGACCTTCCGCGCCGGGGCGACGCTGATGACCGCGCTGCTGATCGGGCTGGTGATCGGCCCGCGGTTCATCGCCTTGTTGCGGGTGCGTCAGGGCAAGGGGCAGCCGATCCGCGAGGATGGCCCGCAAACCCATCTTGCCAAGCGCGGCACGCCGACCATGGGCGGGCTGATGATTCTCATTTCGCTTACCCTGTCCATGCTGCTGTGGATGAATCTGGCCAATCCGCTGGTATGGGCCTGTATCGCGGTTACCGTGGGTTTCGGGCTGATCGGCTTCATGGATGATTACGACAAGGTATCGAAACGCTCGGCCAAGGGCGTCTCGGGCAGGGTGCGGCTGCTCGCCGAATTTGCCGTGGCGGGCGTCGCCTCGTGGATTCTCGTCAGCCAGATCAACACCGACCTTTATGTCCCCTTCATCTCCGACCATGTCATTCCGCTGGGGCCGTTCTATTATGTCTTTGCCGCCTTCGTGATCGTGGGCGCGGGCAATGCGGTGAACCTCACTGACGGGCTGGACGGGCTGGCGACCATGCCGGTGGTGATCGCGGCGGGCACTTTTGCGATCATCTCCTATCTGGTCGGCCGCGTCGATTATTCAGCCTATCTCGGCATTCCGCATGTTCCAGGCGCTGGCGAGCTGGCGATCTTCTGCGCGGCGATCATGGGGGCCGGGCTGGCTTTCCTGTGGTTCAATGCGCCGCCTGCCGCCGTGTTCATGGGCGACACCGGCAGCCTTGCCCTGGGCGGGGCGCTGGGCACCGTGGCGGTGGCCTCGCATCATGAAATCGTGCTGGCGATCGTCGGCGGGCTGTTCGTGCTGGAGGCGGCTTCCGTCATCATCCAGGTCTTCTATTTCAAGCGCACTGGCAGGCGGGTGTTCCGCATGGCGCCGATCCATCATCATTTCGAACAGCTGGGCTGGCCGGAATCGACCGTGGTGATCCGTTTCTGGATCGTCTCGATCGTGCTGGCGCTGCTGGGCCTTGCCACGCTGAAGCTGAGGTGACTGGCAGGCGATGATCGTTTCAGGCGCCTTTGCCGGAAAGAATTACGCAGTGCTCGGGCTGGCGCGTTCGGGCCTTGCGGCGGCGGAAAGCCTGCTGGCCAGCGGTGCGAGCGTTACCGCATGGGACCGGCAGGAGGAACCGCGCGCGCAACTTGCAGGACGGGCGCGGATCGCGGACTTGCTCGAAATCGATCTGGCGCAATTTGACGGCATCGTGGTATCGCCCGGCGTGCCGATCAACCGCCACCCGATTGCCGATGCTGCGCGTGCTGCCAATGTGCCTTTGATCGGCGATATCGAGCTGTTCGCTCTGGCCAGGGCTGATCTGCCGGCGCATCGGGTGGTTGGCATCACCGGAACCAACGGCAAGTCGACCACCACCGCGCTCGTCCATCATATCCTCAAAAGTGCCGCCATCCCGGCGCGCATGGGGGGCAATATCGGGCTGCCTATTCTGGGGCAGAAGCCGCTTCCGGCGGGCGGAGTCTATGTGCTGGAACTGTCGAGCTACCAGATCGACCTGACCTTTTCGCTGGCCTGCGAGGCGGCAGCGCTGAGCAATATCACGCCTGACCATCTCGACCGCTACGACGGCTTTGAAGCCTATGCCGCCTCCAAGGCCCGGCTGTTTGCGATGCAGGATGCGACGGATTTTGCCGTGTTCGGCTGCGAAGATGCACCGACTAACGCCATTGCCGCGGCTGAACAGGCGCGGCGGGGTGCAGGCCGGGCGATCTGCGCCGATCCGCAGGCCCTGTTTGAAGTGCAAGCCCAATGGCCCTCGCTGCAAGGCCCCCACAATCTTCAGAATGCCGCGCTCGCCGTCGCTCTGGTGCAGGAACTGGGCATCACTCCTGCGCAATGGCGCCCCGCACTGGCAAGCTTTTCGGGCCTCTCCCACCGGATGGAAAGGCTGGGGGAACATGGCGGCGTATTGTTCGTGAATGACAGCAAGGCCACCAATCCGGCTTCTGCCGCGCCTGCTCTTGCGGCCTATCCTCCGCTTGCATCTGCGCCGCACCACAAGCGTGTTCACTGGATTTTGGGCGGTTTGCCCAAGGGCGATGGCCTTGCCGAATGCGAAGCCCATTTTGGCAATATCGCTGCGGCCTACACGATTGGCGAGGCCGGGCCGCATTTTGCCGATGATCTGGAACCCCTGATGCCGGTGGAACGATGCGAGATGCTGCAGGAGGCCGTGCGCCGGGCGATGGAGCGTGCGGTGCCCGGCGATGTGGTGCTGTTCTCTCCCGCCTGCGCCAGTTTCGACCAGTTTCGTGATTATGAATCGCGCGGCGAGTGTTTCCGCATGATCGTCAAGGCGATGACGGGGGGCGAGGCATGAGCGCAGTGCGGCCCTATATCCCCCGGCTGGGCAACAGGAATGCGGCCGTGGCTCCGGCCCATCGCGGCGACCGGCGCATGCAATTGCGCATCTGGTGGCGCGAGATCGACCGGGTTCTGCTGTTCATGGTGCTGTCGCTGATGGCGATCGGCAGCCTTGCGGTGGCGGCGGCCTCGCCGGCCAGCGCACGCCGTCTGTCCACGGCATCGCAGCAACTGCCCGACCTCTATTTCTGGACCGCCCATCTGCGCTGGCAGATCCTCGGTCTTGCCGCCATGGCGGGCGCTTCCATGCTCTCGCGCGAGCAGGCGCGCCGCTGGGGTATCCTGCTTGGCGCGGCAATGGTGGGTGCCTTGCTGCTGGTTCCCTTTATCGGTCACGAGGTGAACGGGGCGAGGCGCTGGCTCAATCTTGGCTTTTCGTTCCAGCCCTCCGAATTTCTCAAACCTGCCTTTGCCATTGCGCTGGCCTGGGTCTTGTCATGGCGGATGCGCGATCCCAACCTGCCGGTTGTCGGCATCAGCTGTGCCATCATGGGGCTGGTGGCGGTCTTGCTGATGGCCCAGCCCGATTTCGGATCGACCATCCTGTTTGGCGGGGTGTGGTTTGTTCTGCTCACGCTCACCGGCCTGTCGCTCTGGCGCATCGGGCTGTTTGTCGGCGCGGGGCTTATGGGCATTGCCTCGGCCTATTTCTTCTATGACAATGCGCGCCACCGCATCGACGCCTTCATGGGCGGCGGCACCGCTTTCGATCAGGTCGATCTGGCCAGCCGCACCTTGCTGGGCGGCGGGTGGACCGGCAGCGGGCTGTGGCTTGGTTTGCGCAAGCTGTCTCTGCCCGAAGCCCATACCGACTACATCTTCTCGGTGATCGGGGAGGAATTTGGCCTGCTGGTCTGCGCCGGGATCGTGCTCATTTACATCGCCATCATCGGGCGTATCCTGTTCCGGCTGGCGCAGGAGGAGGACCTGTTCGCCATTCTTGCTGCCGCCGGGCTCACCGCGCAGTTCGGCGGGCAGGCCTTCATCAACATCCTCGTCAATCTGCAGCTGTTCCCCTCCAAGGGCATGACCTTGCCGCTGGTCAGCTATGGCGGTTCCTCGACCATCGCATTGTGCCTGACGGTGGGCTTCCTGCTGGCCATTACCCGGAGAAACCCTTACCTTGGCCGTGACAGCATGGATATCCGTTCCGCCTTCGGATTTCGCGCCGGGGCGGCCAAAGGGCAACGCAGGATGAACATCGCAGCAGGCGCAGTAAGCGGCGCAGGTAGGGACCAGACGGCATGAGCGGCGTTGCAAGGCATTACGTTCTGGCGGCAGGCGGAACAGGCGGCCACATCATCCCCGCCTTTGCGCTGGCGCAGGAGCTGGAACAGCGCGGCCATCATGTGGCGCTGATTACCGATGAACGCGGCGCTGCCATCCCCGGCAAACCCCGCGCGCTGACATCGCATGTCTTGCCTGCAGGGCGCCTGACCGCCAACCCTTTGAGCTGGCCCAAGGGGCTTGCCGCGATTGCGCAAGGCCGGCGCATGGCGCTGCGCCTGTTCGAGAGCTTCGAGCCGAGTGCGGTGGTGGGTTTCGGTGGCTACCCGGCCTTTCCAGCCCTTCTGGCGGCCACCTCGGCCGGGATCGCCAGCATCATTCACGAACAGAATGCGGTGCTTGGCCGGGTCAACCGCTTGCTGGCGCGCAGGGTTGATGCGATCGCCACCGCCTATGCCGAGGTGGAGCGGCTGTCGGCCCGGTTTGATCTGAAGGTCACCTGTGTCGGCAATCCGGTTCGCCCCGAAGTTATGGGTCTGCGTGGCCAGCCTTTCCCGCCTTTTTCCGAAGATGGATTGCTGCGCGTGCTGGTGACCGGCGGCAGCCAGGGTGCGCGCGTGCTTTCAGAAGTGGTGCCTGACGGGCTGGCCATGCTGCCGCCTGCCTTGCGCGCGCGCTTGCAGGTGACCCAGCAATGCCGGCCTGAAGATATCGACGCGGTGCGCGAACGCTATGCCAGCCATGGTATTCCGGCCGAACTGGCAACTTATTTTGAGGATATGGCGCCCCGGCTGGCCGATGCCCATCTGTTCATCGGACGCGCTGGTGCCTCCACCGTGGCTGAACTGACCGCGGTCGGTCGCCCGGCGATCCTTGTTCCCTTGCCGATCGCCACCGATAATCATCAGGCCGCCAATGTACGCGAAATGGTGCAGGCGGGCGGTGCGCGCGCGATACGGCAGGACCGGTTTACGGCCAAGGAGCTGGCCAAGCAGATCCAGGCCATGGCCCAGAATCCGCAAAGCCTGGCCAATGCGGCGCATGCGGCGTGGAATTGCGGCAGGCCCAATGCGGCAAGCGACCTTGCCGATCTGGTGGAAAGTTTCGGCGGCGCGCCCTTGATGGATGTTATCCGCATGGGTGGCGAGCAGCGCAGCTCCGGCAAGGAAGCGCTGGCGAAGGACAATGCCGCATGAAGGGTGTCGGCACCGATATTGGCACGATCCATTTTGTCGGCATCGGCGGCATCGGCATGTCGGGCATTGCCGAGGTGATGCATAATCTGGGCTATAGCGTGCAGGGCTCCGACATTGCCGAGAGCTATGTCATTGAAGGGCTGCGCGCCCGCGGGATCACGGTGATGATCGGCCAGCGGGCCGAAAATGTCGCCGATGCGGCCGTTGTGGTGACATCGACCGCGGTGAAGCGCGACAATCCCGAAGTGGTCGCCGCGCTGGAAAACCGCATTCCCGTGGTGCGCCGCGCCGAAATGCTGGCCGAGCTGATGCGGCTCAAGAGCACGGTTGCAGTTGCCGGAACCCATGGCAAGACCACCACCACCTCGATGATCGCCTGCCTGCTCGATGCGGGCGGGGTGGACCCGACCGTCATCAATGGCGGCATCATCAATTCCTATGGCTCCAACGCAAGGCTTGGCGCGAGCGACTGGATGGTGGTGGAAGCGGACGAGAGCGACGGCAGCTTCCTGCGCCTTGACGGAACCATCGCGGTCGTCACCAATATCGACCCGGAACATCTCGACCATTACGGCAGCTTCGAGAAGGTGAAGGACGCCTTCGTCGAGTTCATCGAAAATGTGCCCTTCTATGGCGCGGCGGTGCTGTGCATCGACCACCCCGAAGTGCAGGCGGTGATCCCCAAGGTGCGCGACCGGCGCGTGGTGACCTATGGTTTTTCCGCCCAGGCCGATGTGCGTGGCGAGAGTGTGACGCCCCATGCAGGCGGCAACCGCTTCACCGCCGTCTTGCGCGCGCGCGATGGGTCGTTCCGCCGGATCGAGAATATCGAATTGCCGATGCCCGGCCGTCACAATGTCCAGAATGCGCTCGCCGCCGTGGCTGTCGCGGTTGAAATGGGTGTGCCCGATGAGCTGGTGCGCACCGGCTTTGCCAATTTTGGCGGGGTCAAGCGCCGCTTCACCAGGGTGGGCGAGGTCGCCATGGCTGGCGGCACTGTCAGTGTGATCGATGATTATGGTCATCACCCGGTCGAAATCCGCGCGGTTCTGGCCGCCGCGCGCGAAGGGGTGAAAGGCAGGGTGATCGCGGTCGTGCAACCGCACCGCTATACCCGCCTGCGCGACCATCTCGAAGAATTCGAAAGCGCCTTCAACGATGCCGATATGGTCTATGCCGCCCCGGTCTATCCGGCGGGCGAGCAGCCGATCGAAGGCATCAGCTCCGATGTGATGGTGGCGGGGATGAAGGAGCGCGGCCATCGCTCTGCCCAGACCATCGCCGGGCCGGACGCGCTCGCCGATGCGCTGGCCGCCATCGTTCAGCCGGGCGACATGGTGGTTTGCCTGGGTGCTGGCGATATCACCAAATGGGCCGCAGGGCTGGCCGATGCGATCAAGGCGCGGCAGGGATGATGGCGGCAACCCTGCCCCGTGTGCGCGGCAAGCTTACACCCGATGCGCCGCTTGCGCCGCTGGTGTGGTTCAAGGCCGGCGGGGCGGCGCAATATCTGTTCGAACCGGCGGACATCGCCGATCTGCAGGATTTTTTGCGCCAGCTTGACCCGCAAGTGCCGGTCATGGCGCTTGGACTTGGCTCCAACATGATCGTGCGCGATGGCGGGGTGCCGGGCGTGGTCGTGCGGCTGGGCAAGGCCTTTGCCAATGTCTCGAAGCTGGACGATCTGACGCTTGATTGCGGCGGCGGGGCATCCGGCATCCTCGTCTCCTCCACCGCGCGTGACGCAGGGATTGCGGGGCTGGAATTCCTGCGTTCCATTCCCGGCACTGTCGGCGGCTTCGTTCGGATGAACGGCGGGGCTTATGGCGGGGAGGTCAAGGACATCCTTGTTGATTGCGACGTTGTACTGCGTTCGGGGGAACTCGTCACCCTGCCGGTCGAAAAGCTGGGTTATACCTATCGCCATTCCGAATTGCCCGAAGGCGCGATCGTCGTTGCCGCGCGCTTTGCCGGGCGGCCGGGCAAGCCTGCGGACATCCAGGCCGAGATGGACCGCATCTCCGAAGCCCGCGAAGCTTCGCAACCCTTGCGCAGCAGGACGGGCGGATCGACTTTCAAGAACCCTTCGGGCCGGAAAGCCTGGCAACTGGTCGATCAGGCGGGGTGCCGGGGGCTGGCCATGGGCGGAGCACAGGTCAGCGAAAAACATACCAATTTCCTCATCAACACCGGCAATGCGACCAGCGCCGATATCGAAGCGCTGGGCGAGGAAGTGCGCCGCCGGGTCAAGGCAGGCAGTGGCGTCGAGCTGGAATGGGAAATTCAAAGAGTGGGATTGAAGAAGTGAGCCTTGCCAAACTCCATGTCGCTGTCTTGATGGGCGGCTGGTCATCCGAACGCCCGGTTAGCCTGATGTCGGGCGAAGGCGTGGCCAAGGCGCTTGAAACGAAGGGCCACAGCGTCACCCGCATCGACATGGGCCGCGATGTTGCGGCGCGGCTGGCCGAGGCAAAGCCCGATGTGGTGTTCAACGCTCTGCATGGCGTTCCGGGCGAAGATGGCACGGTGCAGGGCATGATGGACCTGATGGGCCTGCGCTATACCCATTCGGGCCTTGCCACTTCCGTCATCGCCATTGACAAACAGCTGACCAAGCAGGCGCTGATGCCCCATGGCATTCCCATGCCCGGCGGGCGTATCGTGCAAAGCGAGGAGCTTTACGAGAGCGACCCGCTGCCGCGCCCCTATGTGCTCAAACCCGTCAATGAAGGCTCGTCGGTCGGGGTGGCCATCGTTACCGATGAGAGCGATTTCGGCAATCCTATCCGGCGCGATGCACCCGGCCCGTGGCAGGAATTTGCCGAGCTGATGGCCGAACCCTATGTGCGCGGGCGCGAGCTGACCACCGCGGTGATCGGCGATCGCGCATTATGCGTGACAGAGCTGAAGCCCAAGAGCGGGTTCTACGATTTCGCCTCGAAATATACAGACGGCATGACCGAACATGTCTGCCCCGCCGAAATCCCTCACGAGATTGCGCAATTATGCCTGCAATATGCGCTGCAGGCGCATCAGTTGCTGGGCTGCAAGGGCACCAGCCGGTCCGATTTTCGCTGGGACGATGAACAGGGCGCAGCAGGCCTGTTTCTGCTCGAAACCAATACCCAGCCGGGCATGACCCTGCTCAGCCTGGTGCCCGAACAGGCAAAGCAGTGCGGCATGGATTATGCCGATCTGGTCGAAGCGATCATTGCCGAAGCGCTGGAGGGGGGGCAGTGAGCCAGACGATCAAGCGCAAGGCACGTGGCGTCAGGCGTTCCGCTGCCGCCCAGGGCGCGCGCCAGAAGGTCAATCGGGCCAGGGCAACCTCAGGGTCGGTGCTGGATGCGGCGATGCACTGGCTGCCCTTTACCGAGGAGCAGCTGCACCGCGCCTTTCTGGCAGTCATTCTGGCAACGGGTGCTGCTCTTGCCTGGACCATCGCCAGCCTTGCGGGCGTTCCTGCGCTGATCGAGGCTGAAGTGGCACGGCTCTCCGCCAATGCCGGCTTCGAAGTGCGCCGGGTGGATGTGCGCGGTGTCGAACGCATGAATGAAATGAAAATCTATGAGCGGGTTCTGGGAGAACGTGACCGGGCCATGCCCCAGCTCGATCTGCCGGGATTGCGCGCGCGGCTGATGGAGTTGCCATGGGTCGAGGATGCGCGCGTCTCGCGTCAGCTGCCCGACACTCTGGTGGTCGATATTGTCGAACGCACCCCCCATGCCGTCTTGCGCAAGCCGGGCCGGCTGGTGCTGGTGGATGCCCAAGGCCACGAGCTTGAGCCGATATCATCGGCGCGCGCCAAGGGAATGCTGGTGATTTCCGGACCGGGCGCCGGCCCCCAGGCTCCGGCGCTGGCACGGTTGATGGAGGCCGCGCCTGCACTGCGCCAGCGCATCACCGAGGCCCAATGGAAGGGCAACCGGCGCTGGGATCTGACCTTCGACACCGGCCAGGTGCTGGCTCTGCCCGAAGGCGAAAGGCAATCAGCCGATGCGCTGGTGTCCTTTGCCCGGCTTGACGGGGTAAACCGGATGCTGGGCGGCAAGGTTGCCATTTTCGACATGCGCGCGCCCGACCGGATCTATTTCAGGGTTCCGGGGCGCGCGGTCGCTGAACAGGCGGATCTGGCAGCCGCCAAGGCGCAGGCGCAAAGCTCGTCGCAGGAGAAGGAATGATGGCTGTCTCCCCCCGCATTTCGCGCGTGTTCGGTGCCGTCAATATTGGCTCGTTTCGCATTTCGGCGATGATCGCGGGATTGTCGGAAACCGGCGAGATGGTCGTTCTGGGATCGGGACACCGCGCCTCGCAGGGGATCAAGCGCGGTTATGTGACCGACATGACAGCGGCGACCTATGCGGTCAGGGATGCGATCGAGAGAGCGGAAAAGATCGCCAATACCAGCGTTTCATCGGTCTGGATCGGTTGTTCGGGGGCGGGGCTGTCAAGCCGGGTCAATCATGCCGAAATCGAGATCGGCGGGAACCGGATCGAGGATCACGATATCGAGCATCTGCTCTGTGCCGCGCGCGACAGCATCCAGCCCGACGGACGCATGGTGCTGCACGCGCAACCTGCCCATTACACGCTGGATGGCGCGCATGGCGTGGCCAACCCCAAGGGGCTTCATGCCGAACGGCTTGGGGTCGATGTCCATGTGATGATGGCCGATGGCGCTCCGGTGAGAAACATCACCGAGGCTGTGCAGAATGCGCATCTCGATGTCGATGGGGTGGTCGCATCGCCCATCGCGGCGGGCTATGCCTGCCTCAGCCCCGAAGAACGCGAGCTGGGCGTGGCCCTGGTCGAGATCGGCGGCGAGATCACCAATGTCTCGGTCTATGCAGGCGGCATGCCTTTGGGGCTGGTCGCTATTCCCATCGGGTCGTCCGATGTGACAGACGCCATTGCCGGGGCCTTCGGCATCCGCCGCTTTCAGGCGGAAAGGCTCAAATGCGTCAACGGATCGGCCATTGCCAGCCCGACCGACCACCGCGAGATGATCCCGGTCAACGGGCCGGGCGAGAGCGGGGCTGCAACGGGGCCGGTGGCGCGCCATGCGGACGACCGCAACCGCATCCCGCGCGCCGAACTCGTTTCGGTTATCACCGGGCAGATGGGGCGCCTGATGGACGAGGTGGGCAAGGCCTTGAAGGCAATGGGCTTTACCGGTGAGCGTGGGCGGCAGGTGGTGCTGACCGGCGGCGGTTGCGAGCTGGCGGGGCTGGCCGATTTCGCCCAGGCAGCACTGGGCCGCCCGGTGCGCATCGGCAAGCCGCCCCAGTTGAGGGGGCTGCCCGAAGCGCATGCAGTTCCGGGCTTTTCCACTCTGGCGGGTCTGGTGCTCTATGCCGCTGCCGATCCGGTTGACATCCGTTCGGTCGGCCCTGCCTACACGCCGACCACATCCTATTCCGGCGTGGCGCTGTTTCAGAGGATATATGGTGCGCTCAAGGAGTATTTCTGAGCCGGTGCAGCGCACCGGGCCGCTACTCTGTGGATAAGGGGAATTGCCTGATGCAACCGAGATTCGCTTTGTGGCAGAAGGCGTTTAACCCTTTCTACGCAATTCTACGTCTCCTGGAGGGAGCATCATGAGCATCAATATCGGCCCGCCTTCGGTTGAAGAACTGCGCCCCCGGATCACCGTCATCGGTGTTGGCGGCGCTGGCGGCAACGCCATAGCCAACATGATTGCCGCCCAGATCGAAGGCGTCGATTTCATCGTCGCCAATACCGATGCTCAGGCGCTCAACAATTCGATTTCCGAACACCGCATCCAGCTTGGCCCGGACATCACGCAAGGTCTGGGTGCTGGCTCGCGTCCCGAAGTGGGGCGCGCGGCGGCCGAAGAAACCATTTCCGAGCTGGAGCGGGCGCTGGAAGGCGTCAACATGGTGTTCATCGCGGCCGGCATGGGCGGTGGCACGGGCACAGGCGCTGCACCCGTGATCGCCGAAGTTGCGCGCCGCATGGGCGTGCTTACCGTGGGCGTGGTGACCAAGCCTTTCCTGTTCGAAGGAACCCGCCGCATGCGCTCGGCCGAAGCGGGCATTGCCGAGCTGCAAAAGCATGTCGACACGCTGATCGTCATCCCCAACCAGAACCTGTTCCTCGTCGCCAAGGCCGACACCACCTTCAAGGAAGCCTTCCAGCTCGCCGATGAAGTGCTGCAGCAGGGCGTCCGCTCGATCACCGATCTCATGGTCATGCCGGGCCTGATCAATCTCGACTTTGCCGACGTGCGTTCGGTGATGGGCGAAATGGGCAAGGCGATGATGGGAACCGGCGAAGGGCAGGGCGAAAACCGCGCTCTCGAAGCCGCCGAGCGCGCCATTTCGAACCCGCTGCTTGACGGCGTGTCGATGCAGGGTGCCAAGGGCGTCATCATCTCGATCATCGGCGGC
>CAZWEY010000023.1:0-23055 GCA_964632055.1 uncultured Sphingomonadaceae bacterium | reverse complement strand
TGGAGAAGATTACTCCCCGTCGCAGATCAGCGCCTTCACTCTGCAAAAGATGAAGGAAACGGCAGAAGCCTATCTCGGCGAAACCGTGACGCAGGCAGTCATCACCGTGCCCGCCTACTTCAACGACGCACAGCGCCAGGCAACCAAGGATGCCGGCCAGATCGCGGGTCTTGAAGTGCTGCGCATCATCAACGAGCCGACGGCCGCCGCTCTTGCCTATGGCATGGAGAAGGAAGACGGCAAGACCATCGCCGTCTATGACCTTGGCGGCGGCACTTTCGATATCTCGATCCTCGAGATCGGCGATGGCGTGTTCGAGGTGAAGTCCACCAATGGCGACACTTTCCTTGGCGGCGAGGATTTCGACACCGCACTGGTCGAATATCTGGCCGACTCCTTCAAGAAGAAGGAGAACATGGACCTCAAGACCGACAAGCTTGCGCTGCAGCGTCTGAAGGAAGCGGCTGAAAAGGCGAAGATCGAACTGTCGAGCGCACAGCAGACCGAGATCAATCTGCCCTTCATCACCGCCCGCATGGAAGGCGGCGCCACCACGCCGCTGCACCTTGTCGAGACGATCACCCGTTCGCAGCTGGAAAAAATGGTCGATGGCCTGATCCAGCGCACGATCACGCCTTGCAAGAAGGCGCTGGAAGATGCGGGCGTGAAGGCGTCCGATATCGATGAAGTCGTGATGGTCGGCGGTATGAGCCGCATGCCCAAGGTGCGCGAGGCGGTCGAAGCCTTCTTCGGCAAGAAGCCGCATACCGGCGTGAACCCGGACGAAGTCGTCGCCATGGGCGCGGCGATCCAGGCAGGCGTGCTTCAGGGCGACGTCAAGGACGTGTTGCTGCTCGACGTGACCCCGCTTTCGCTGGGTATCGAGACATTGGGCGGCATCATGACCAAGATGATTGACCGCAACACCACGATCCCGACCAAGAAGAGCCAGGTCTATTCGACCGCCGAGGACAACCAGCAGGCGGTCACGATCCGGGTCTTCCAGGGCGAGCGCGAGATGGCGCAGGACAACAAGCTTCTGGGTCAGTTCGATCTCGTCGGCATCCCGGCGGCGCGGCGCGGCGTGCCTCAGATCGAGGTGACCTTCGACATCGACGCCAACGGCATCGTCAACGTGTCGGCCAAGGACAAAGGCACCGGCAAGGAGCAGCAGATCCGCATTCAGGCATCGGGCGGACTTTCCGACGCAGACATCGACCAGATGGTGCGCGATGCGGAGCAGTTTGCCGAAGAGGACAAGAAGCGCCGCGAATCCGCCGAGGCCCGCAACAATGCCGATAGCCTGGTCCATGCGACCGAGCGCCAGCTTGAGGAAAATGGCGACAAGATCGACGCATCGCTGAAGGGCGAGGTGGAAGCCGCCATTGCCGAAGCCAAGACCGCGCTTGAAGGCGATGACGTCGACACGATTACCGCCAAGACCCAGACCCTGACAGAAGTCGCCATGAAGATGGGGCAGGCGATCTACGAACAGGAGCAGGCCTCGGCCGGTGCAGGCGAGGCGGAGGCTTCGCAGGCAGCGGGCGAAGATGTGGTCGACGCAGAGTTTTCCGAAGTCGACGACGAAAAGAAGGCGTAAGGCTGCACAGCAGATGATACTGCCCCGCCACCGGTGCTCTGGCATTGGTGGCGGGCTGGTTTAGGGCGGGGCCATGACGACCGAAATCGATTATTACGAATTGCTGGAGGTTGAGCGGACGGCAGATGATGCCATGCTCAAATCCGCCTATCGCAAGTTGGCGATGAAATATCACCCGGACCGCAATCCGGGGTGCTCCGACTCAGAAAGCCGGTTCAAGGCCATCAACGAGGCCTATGACTGCCTGAAAGACCCGCAGAAACGCGCTGCCTATGACCGCTATGGCCATGCCGCCTTCCAGAATGGCGGGGGTGGCGGTTTTGGCGATCAGGGCGGTTTTTCCGATATCGGCGATATTTTCGAGACCATTTTCGGCAGCGCCTTTGGCGGCGGAGGCAGGCAGCAGGCACGGCGCGGGGCCGATCTGCGCTATGACATGGAAATCGGCCTCGAAGATGCATTCAAGGGCAAGGATGCCCAGATCGCTGTCGAGGTTTCCATGGCATGCGAACCTTGCGGCGGCAGCGGGGCAGAGCCAGGCACCGGCAAGCGGGGCTGTGCCACATGCGGTGGTCATGGCAAGGTGCGGGCGCAACAGGGATTTTTCGTGGTCGAGAGGCCTTGCCCGCAATGCCATGGCCGCGGCGAGGTTATTGAAAGCCCGTGCAGAGCCTGCCGCGGGGAAGGGCGGGTGGATCGCCCGCAAAAGATCGATGTCGCCATTCCGCCCGGCGTCGACAACGGCACGCGCATCCGCCTGGCCGGAAAGGGCGAGGCAGGGCCAATGGGAGCGCCTTCCGGCGATCTCTATATCTTCATCCATATCCGTCAGCACCGCATATTCGAACGTGAGGGGACAGCGCTGTTCACCCGCGCGCCGATCAGTTTTACTAAGGCAGCGCTTGGTGGAACCATCGAGATACCCGGCATCGATGGTGAGATGCATGTGATCGATATTCCTTCGGGCATCCAGTCGGGCAAGCAATTGCGCAAGCGCGGCGCTGGTATGCCGGTTCTGCAGGGCCGGGGGCGCGGCGATCTGGTGATCGAAATCGCGGTCGAGACGCCCACCAGGCTGAGCGCCCGCCAGAAGGAATTGCTGCGCGAATTCCAGGAAACAGAGACCGGCGAGGAATGTCCGGAGTCCCGCGGTTTCTTTGACAAGCTCAAGGATGTGTGGAGCGATCTGACCGAATAGAAGCCAGCAGGGCCTCAGGCAGGCTCATCCATCCGCTCCAGCACCTCTGCCCGGATACGGGGGACCAGCGAAGGGTCGGCACCAAGCCGGCCTTCTTCTTCTGCAAGGATAACCAGAAAGGCCTCGCGCTTAAACTGGGAGATTTCGTCATCTCCCATCCTGTGTTCCATGGTCGAAGTCACAAGGTCGATCATCCGTTCGGCGCCATGCAGACGGCCCCACAGATAATCGTTCTCGCGATAGGCCCGGCTGAAGAAAGCCCCGAAATTGAAGAACTCGATCCCGCGCAGGCAGGCTGCCGTGCCGCCCGGCCTGATGGTGGTGGCATCATCAGGCGAGATACGGTCGACCTTTACGGGGTCGAATTCAGCCAGACCTTCTTCGGGCAGCAATGGCAGGCTGCTGATATCGAAGAAGGGAAACCCAAGATAGGCGAGCAGCATCTTGCGCCGCAAGGGTTTGGGCATGTTCTCAAGAGCGGCTGCAAGGCGACGCTCTACCTCATCGTCCAGTGCTTTCAGGTCACGCGTTCTGGCGATCCAGTCCAGCACAGCTTGCGGTGAGGCCATGATGTCATTGGCAAGAGCCGCAAACTGCTGTTCTTGTGGAGCCGGGCCTTCGGAAGAATAATAGAGCGTAAGACAGCCATAAAGCGTGTCTCGGGCCCTATCGGCATCCACGTCGCTCACGCCATCGATCTGGTCCCACTCACGAGCCAGCCGCCGGGCGAGAAGACGCAGGCGGCGCACCCTGAAGCCAACATCGAAATTGCGGAAAAACAGGATGGCAGCCTCGCTTGCCCCGCCAGAAGCTCCGGACAGACGATCAAGGCCCTGTTCTGCCAAATGGGAGCGAAGCCGGTCCACGACCGGTTCGGCATCGGGAAGCTTAAGATCCGGAGCGGCTCTGTAAATCTCCTCTGCAAGCCGGTCGATAATCGCGGTAAATTTCGCCTGGGCATAGCCTTGATAGGCAAAACCGGCCTGCCGCGCTGCAGCATCCTGTGCCTTGGCGCGCCAGCCGGCAAGCCTCCTCACTGTCGGCCGGTCGAGGAAGAGTGTGTGCCCGAACAGTTTTTCGACACTGGCTTCAACATCACTGCGCAACCCTTCGAGCATGAGCTGCAACCGCGCCGCCTCGCGTGACTGATCGGCCAGAACTTCCAGATTGTCGCGGATCGGTTGTTCGCGCGGGATGGTCGATAGCGAGCCGAACAGCGCAGCGAAAAATCCGACGGGCTTTTCGGGATCGCGGCCATAGGCACCACTGCGATCGGGGCGGGGATCGATATAGACGAAGCGCCGGTCGACCTCACGCTGGGCGGGGCGGCCACCCAGTGCCGCAATCGCTCCGTCAAACGGCTTGTTGACCAGCACCGAGCCGTCGATCAGCGCCACTCTGGAAACGCTCTGGGCACGGACATGTTCGGGCATGATGCGTTTGAGGAAATCATCGCGCTCCGGCCATTCCAGCCCGCGTTCCTCGACCAGCGCATCCAGCTCGGCAATGGTGGCGGGCGGAAAGGCTCCGGGGAAACTGGCTGTTGCCCGCGCTGCCAAAACCAGCTCTGCACGATGAGCCAGAGGCTGCCCCGCCTGTTCGGGCACCGCAGAGCTGAAATGGATCGCCATGCGGTGCTCTGTTTCTTCCACAACCAGCGGGCTGTGCAGGCGCAAGGATTCGACATGGCCACGAAAATCGGTGGCGGTGACATAGAGATCGACCGGGTGGCCATGCGGCAGCAAAGGCTCTGCCAGCGGTTCATGCGCCATGGAGTCCAGTGCATCGGCCAGCAGACGTGAAAACCCGATGCCCGAAAAAGGAGGAGCAAACCAGCGGCCGCGCACGAAGCGTGACAGCTTGCGCCGCACCTCGCGCCGCGTTTCCGGCGCCACGCTTTCGGAAACGGCATTGCCCGGGCGGTTGAGCAGAAAACGCATGATGGGTGCGGCCCAACCCTTGGCAAAGCCAGACAGCCAGTGCGTATCCTTGTCGAGCAGCTCTTCGACATCTGCCGTGCGCAGCCAGAGATCGGTGAGCGGTTCGAGCGACTGGCCCGAGTGAATAGCCTGGGCCAGAAACACTGCGTTGATCCCGCCCGCGCTGGCCCCGCTCAATATGTCGGGCATCACCCGCAGTCTCAGGCCATGGGCGCTTTCCAACTTGCGGAGCAAGCGGCAATAGACCTCCTCGCTGCCATCAAGACAAATCTCGCCCTGATGGAACGCGCGGCTGGCCCGCGCCAGCTTCCACAGCTCCTTGGTGACGCCGTGCATGTAAACGGCAAGGCTGACGCCGCCATAGCATACCAGGGCAATGCGCAGTTCCTTGTGTCGCATACCGGCAACTTGGAGACATTATCCGCGTTTGGCAATTGCGTTCCATTTATGTTCCGTCTATCCGATGTGGATGGCCAAGACCAAACGCCGATATGTATGCCAGTCTTGCGGCAGCGTTTCCCATCGCTGGCAGGGTCAATGCGCCGATTGCGCCGAATGGAACACGCTGGCCGAAGAGGCGGGCGAGACAGTTTTTTCCTCCAAACATGATTTGTCGAGCGGGGGGCGAGTGGTGCAATTTGAGCCGCTCGATGTTCCCGGCAAGGCTTTGACGCGCCAGCCGACCGGCATTGCTGAATTTGAACGCGCATTGGGCGGAGGGCTGGTGCCTGGATCTGCCATATTGATGGGCGGCGATCCGGGTATCGGCAAATCGACCCTGCTTTTGCAGGCCTCGGCGGCCATCGCGCGCAGCGGAAGGTCGGTCGTCTATATCAGTGGCGAGGAAGCGGCAGGACAGGTCCGGTTACGGGCTTCTCGGTTGGGGCTGGCCGACGCGCCAATCCAGCTCGCTTCCGCTACCTCCGTCCGGGATATTCTCACCACCCTGCAAAACATGGAAGCGCCAGCCCTGCTGGTGATCGATTCGATCCAGACCATGCATTCGGACCAGCTGGAAGGCGCGCCCGGAACGGTCAGCCAGGTGAGAGGCTGCGCTTTCGAACTGATCCGCTATGCCAAAAGCAGCGGCGCGGCGCTGGTTCTGGTCGGCCATGTCACCAAGGATGGCTCCATCGCCGGACCGCGCGTTCTCGAACATATGGTCGATGTGGTGATGGCCTTCGAAGGGGAACGCAGCCATCAATATCGCATCCTGCGCGCTTTGAAGAACCGCTTTGGCGCGGTCGATGAAATCGGCGTCTTCGCCATGGCGGGCCAGGGGCTGGAAGAGGTCGCCAACCCGTCCATGCTTTTCCTGTCAGGGCGGGAAGAGCCGATAGCCGGAAGTGCCGTGTTTCCGGCCCTGGAAGGGACGCGCCCGGTTCTGGTCGAAGTGCAGGCGCTGATCGTGCGCTTGCAAAGCGGCGCCACCCCGCGCCGCGCTGTGGTCGGCTGGGACAATGGCCGGCTGGCAATGCTGCTGGCGGTGCTGGAATCGCGGTGCGGGCTCAATTTCTCCAATGCCGAGGTCTATCTGAACGTGGCGGGTGGCTATCGCCTGGCAGATCCGGCGGCAGACCTTGCGGTGGCCGCTGCACTTGTTTCTGCGCTGGCAGACCGTCCCTTGACGCGTGGATCGGTCTGGTTCGGCGAGGTTTCGCTTGCCGGAGAAATCCGTCCTGTGGCGCATGGTCAATTGCGGCTGCGCGAGGCGGTAAAGCTCGGTTTCGAGAAGGGCTTTGGGCCAGCTGATGCGGCAAAAGCAGAAGCCGGGCTTGATTATACCGACCTGCCGCTCCTGCCCAAGCTCGTTGACCGGATAGTCGGGAGCGCATAATCGGGGATGCATGACCGAGCTTGATCTCATCGTCCTGATCATCACCGTCGTCGCTGCCATCGGTGGCTATATGCGCGGGCTCGTTCAGGAAGTCCTGTCGCTGGCGGCCTGGATAGTGACTCTTTTCGCCATCAACCGGCTTCACTCACCGCTGACCGACTGGATCATGGGCTACACCGATGACGAGGTAACGTCTTCTGTTGCCGCTTTTGCCGTGCTCCTGCTCATCCCCAGTGCAGCGATCAAGCTGATCGCCACGGCGGCAGCCGGAGACCCTGGCCAGTCCCGGTTGAATCTGGTCGACAAGCTGCTCGGTTTCGGCTTCGGCATGGTAAAAGGCGTCATCATGGCGGTGCTGGCCTTTTCAGTGCTCGCATTGGGCTATGATGCCACCTGGGGCGTTTCAGGCCGCCCGACATGGATCATGAATGCAAGGAGCTATCCTTTCATCAATGCCTCTTCCATCCAGCTGGTCGATATGCTGCGCCAGCGTCATGCCGAACTGGCTAATCAGGATACAAAGGTGGCAGGCGGAAATAAATGAGCCAGCCTTCCCGGCTCTACAATCCGCAATTGCTTGCATGCGCGGTTGGCCTTGCCGATTTTCCGCTTGATAGCAGCTTTTCGCACCTGTCCTCTGCCCGCTCCCTTTCCTGCGGAAGTTCTCTGGAAATGGGCCTCGACTGCGATCCGTCCGGCCATATCTTGCGCATCGGAATTCGCGCACAGGCATGTGCCGTAGGCCAGGCTGCTGCGGCAATTTTTGCGCGCCATGCATGTGGCAAAGATATCGAGGACATCGCCCATTTCGCGGCATCACTAAGAGATTGGCTTGTGTCCGATAGTGCGGAGCCACCTGCATGGCCGGAAATTGCGCTGCTTGATCCAGCACGTTCCTATCCTGCCAGGCATGGTGCGGTCATGCTGGCCTGGGATGCAGCCCTTCGCGGACTTTCCAATCTGGATATTGACGGTTAGAGCACCCGGACAGGGAAAAGAGGCAAAGAGATGGCATCGCAGCAAGCTGCTGAACCTACCAGCAAGGACATCAAGCTCGTTATTGCCGCCAGCTCGGCCGGCACGGTGTTCGAGTGGTATGATTTCTTCATATACGGGACGCTTGCCTCGATCATCGGCCGCACCTTCTTTCCGTCGGGCAGCGAAACACTGCAGGTGTTGCTGGTATGGGCCGGATTTGCCGTCGGTTTCGGTTTCAGGCCGCTCGGTGCGATCCTGTTCGGCTATCTGGGTGACAAGCTGGGCCGAAAATATACTTTCCTCGTTACTGTCACCTTGATGGGCATTGCCACCGCCGGTGTCGGGATGATTCCTTCTGCCGAAACGATCGGGCTGTGGGCACCGGCGATAGTGATTGTACTGCGTGTCCTGCAAGGGCTTGCCCTGGGTGGTGAATATGGCGGCGCCGCAATCTATGTTTCCGAACATTGTGCGCCCGACCGGCGCGGATATTACACAGGCTATATTCAGGCCAGCGTGGTGGGCGGCTTTGTGCTGAGCCTGATCGTCGTGCTGGGCTGCAAGCTGGGCATGAGCGATGCCCTCTGGAACGACTGGGGGTGGCGCGTGCCCTTCCTGCTCAGCATCGCCCTTCTCGGGATATCGCTATGGATGCGTCTGAAGCTCTCAGAAAGCCCGGTCTTCAAGGCGATGAGGGAAGAAGGAGAGATCGCCGGAAATCCGTTTGTGGAAAGCTTCACCTATCCGGGCAATAAACGCCGCATATTCATTGCGCTGTTCGGCCTCGCCGCCGGTCTGACGGTGATCTGGTACACGGCAATGTTCTATGCTCTGACCTTTCTCAAGGGCGCTATGAGGGTAGATGACACAAGCGCGGAGATCATTGTTGGCATAGCCGCATTGGTAGGCACATGTTTCTTCGTGATTTTCGGACATATTTCAGACAAGGTCGGGCGCAAGCTGCCTATAGTGTGGGGCTATGTGGTTGCCTTGCTGGCTTTGTTCCCGACCTTCTGGGTCATTGGTGCACATGCCAACCCCCAGCTTGCTGCTACAGCACAGCAGTCACTTGTGGTCGTCTCCGGAGCGCAATGCAGCTACAATCCCTTCCTCGATGAGCAGAAAAGCGATTGCGGTCGCCTGCTGGGCGATCTTGCAGCCACGGGCATCCCTTATACTCATCATGATGGTGGTGCGCTGGCTCTTTCCATCGGTGGCCAGACAGCCCAGCTTGATGGCTATCAATGGGGCGATAAGGCCGCCCGAACCGCTCAGTTGAAGGAATGGCTCACAGATTCGGGATACGATCTTTCCAGGGTCACACCGTCCTTGTCGGATGCCGCGATCATCATCGGCGCGCTCATATTCCTCATGGCCATATCCGGCGCAACCTATGGCCCTGTTGCCGCATTGCTGTCCGAGATGTTTCCCGCCCGCATCCGCTATAGCTCGATGTCGATACCCTATCATATCGGCACAGGCTATTTCGGAGGATTTCTGCCGCTTATTGCCGGCTTGATTGTGGTCATGACCGGCGACCCTTATGCAGGCCTATGGTATAGCTGGATCATCGTCGCGATAGCTCTTGCTGTTGCAGCCTGGGGGCTTGCTCCGGGTCTTCCACGCGATTTCACGGATGACCGGACTGCGTGAACACCGCTCAATCGCCTGAACCGCCCCGATCGCTCCGGCTTGATATCGACAAGGCGGCGCTGGCTCAGAATTGGCGGGTGCTGGACGCAATGTCCGGCAACTGTTCGACCGGCGCTGCCGTCAAGGCCAATGCTTACGGCCTTGGGGTGGAGGCTGTTGTGCCGGTGCTTCGCGAAGCAGGCTGTCGCAACTGGTTCGTGGCGCATTGGAGCGAAGTGGCTGCTGTCGCCCGTCATGTTGACCCGAGCGATATTTCGGTGCTGCACGGACCATTGACAACGGATGATGTCGCCTATGCCAGAGCCGTAGCTGTGCGGCCAACGCTCAACAGCATGTCCCAGGTTGACCTCTGGCTGGAGCATGGCGGAGGGCCTTGCGATCTCATGGTCGATACCGGCATGAACCGTCTTGGCCTGCCGATGGACTGCATCACCGATCCGCGCCTTGATACTCTGGATATCGAACTGCTGATGTCGCATCTGGCATCTGCTGACGAAAATAGCCCGCAGAACGAAAATCAGCGCGCTTGCTTTGCAGAAGCCTGCGCCCGGATTCGCGCCCGCCGACGCAGCCTTGCCAACAGCGCAGGGATCGCTTTGGGCAGTCGCTATCATCATGATGTCACCCGGCCCGGCCTGTCGCTTTACGGGGGCATTCAGCGCCCGGAACTGTTCGGAATTATCCGCCCTGTCGTCCAGCTTTCAGCTGCCGTCATACAATGTCGCCAACTGAAACAGGGTGACAAGGTGGGGTATAATGCCACGTTCACGGCAACTTCGGACATGCGCGCCGCCATCGTGTCTGTCGGATATGCCGATGGATATTTGCGATGCTGGAGCGATAAGGGTTGGCTGGAGGCTGGCGATTTGCGCCTTCCGCTGATCGGGCGCGTTTCCATGGATATGGTGGCAGTCGACATTTCCCAGGCGCCCGGCATCAGGGAAGGCGACTGGCTTTCCATTCCCTATGATCTGCCTGAGGCATCGCGACTGAGCGGTCTGTCCCAATATGAACTGCTGACTTCACTTGGATCGCGCTTTGGCCGGCAAGGCCTCTGATCTCTTCATGTTGCACTGCATATGCTGCACGTGCTAAGTGCAGCATGAACGGTGGTTCAAGGGAAAGTTTCATGGCCAGGCAACAAAACTCCGATGGTGACCCTGTCATCATCAAGAAATATGCGAACCGCCGCCTCTACAATACCAGTTCGTCGAGCTACATTACCCTTGAAGACCTTGCCCGCATGACACGCGAAGGGGTCGATTTCCAGGTCGTCGATGCCAAGACCGGAAGCGACATAACCCATTCCATACTGACCCAGATCATCATGGATGAAGAAGCCAATGGCGAGCAGATGCTGCCCGTCAGTTTCCTGCGCCAGCTCATATCCATGTATGGCAATTCCATGCAGGCCATGATGCCGCATTATCTCGAAGCTTCGATGAGCAGCTTCCGGGCTAACCAGTCCAAGCTGCAGGAAGCCTTCGAGTGTGGTATGGGGGCCAACCCCTTCGCCAAGATCGCACAGAACAACCTTGCCATGTTCAAGGCTGCAGCCGCTGCTTTCATGCCTCCTACATCCACAAGTCCTCAGGATACCGCATCTGAAAAATCCGCGCCGGATGACGAGATTTCTGCCTTGCGCGAACAGATGGAACAGATGCAGCGCAAGCTCGACCAGCTTGGCAAATAGGCCGGGCTGATCCATCGGGGCGCTCATCCCTCTAACGATTCGAAAGTTTCCCGTGTCCGCCATCCGCCATGCTTTGCCGATCAGCCGCGCAGACGATTTCGCCCAATGGTATCAGGCTGTCGTCTCGCAGGCTGACATGGCCGAGGAATCGGGCGTGCGCGGCTGCATGGTGATCAAACCCTGGGGCTATGGCATCTGGGAACGCATTCAGCGGCTGATGGACGCGCGGATCAAGGATGCCGGCGTCGAGAACTGTTATTTTCCGCTGTTCATTCCACTGTCCTATTTTGCCAAGGAAGCCGAACATGTCGACGGCTTCGCCAAGGAAATGGCGGTCGTCACCCATCACCGCCTGATCGCGGGCGAAAAGGGCGGGCTGGTGCCGGACCCGGAAGCAAAACTGGAAGAGCCGCTGGTCGTGCGCCCCACTTCCGAAACGGTGATCGGCGCGGCCATGAGCCGCTGGGTCCAGAGCTGGCGCGACCTGCCGCTGCTCACCAACCAGTGGGCCAATGTGGTGCGCTGGGAAATGCGCACGCGCATGTTTTTGCGCACAACCGAGTTCCTCTGGCAGGAAGGCCACACCGCTCACGCGACCCGCGAAGAGGCGATGGAGGAGACGCTGCGGGCGCTTGAAATGTATCGCAGCTTTGCCGAGGATGTCCTGGCAATGCCGGTGATCGCCGGCGAAAAGCCGGAAAACGAGCGTTTTCCGGGAGCTGAGGCTACCTACAGCATCGAGGCGATGATGCAGGACGGCAAGGCCTTGCAGGCCGGAACCTCGCATTATCTCGGCACCAGTTTCGCCGAAGCCGCCGATATCCGCTATCAGGATCAGGAAGGCGGACAGCAGCTGTGCCACACCACCAGCTGGGGTGTTTCCACCCGGCTGATCGGCGGCGTCATCATGACCCATGGCGATGATGACGGCCTGCGCGTGCCGCCCGCGATCGCGCCCTGGCAGGTCGTGATCCTGCCCATGCTGCGCGACAATGACAGCGATGCGCCGCTGCTCGACTATTGCGACATGCTGCGTCGCCAGATTGCGGCCCAATCCGCATTGGGCGAACAGGTTCGCGTATTGCTCGACAAGAAGCCTGGCAAGGCTGCGGCCAAGCGGTGGGACTGGGTGCGCAAGGGCGCGCCCGTCATCATTGAAATCGGCGGGCGCGACATGGAAAATGGCAAGGTCAGCCTGCTGCGCCGCGACCGCTTGTGGAATGCCGATGCCAAGCCCGATTTCGCGACCCCGACGCTGGACGTATGCTCAGCCACGATCGGTGATATTCTGGCCGATATTCAGCTTTCCCTGCTCGCCGAGGCGCGCGCAAGGCGCGACGCCAATATCACCCGCGGCGTGACCAGCCTTGATGAACTGGCCAGCTTCTTTGCCGATAGCGCCCGCCTCCCCGGATGGGTCGAGGTGCAATGGTCGAAGCCCACCGGCGCCGCACTGGAGAAGGTCGTGGAACAGCTGAAGGCGCTGAAGCTCACCATCCGCAATGTGCCGGTTGATGCGGCTCCGGCTGATGGCGCCTGTATTTTTACCGGCGAAGCAGCGGTCGAGCGTATCTTCGTCGCCCGGTCCTATTGAGTTGGCGCGCAAGCTTCCCCAAGGCCTGCCGACAAGGCAGCAAATTCTCGATTTCCTTGCCACGTCCGATGGACCTGCCGGCAAGCGCGAGATCGGCAAGGCCTTCGGGCTGTCAGGGCAGGAGAAGATCCAGCTCAAGGCCCTGCTCAAGGACATGGCCGACGAAGGCCTGATCGATGGCAATCGCAGCGCCTTTCATCGCATGGGCGGCGTTCCCAAGGTGACCGTGCTGCGCGTGGTCGACACCGATGACGGTGAGGCCATTGCCATTCCCGACAGCTGGCAGCCCGATGATGCGACCCCGCCGCCGAGGTTGCGCCTGATCGAGCGCAAGAAGGGCGCCGCGCTGAAAAACGGCGACCGGGTGCTTGCCCGCACCGAAGAAAAAGGGACCGGATGGATTGCTCATCCCATCAAGGTGCTGCCCAATACCACGGAAGCGATCATGGGCGTGGTCGAGATTGACCAGAACGGGCGGGGCTGGCTGCAACCGGTCGACCGGCGTGTGCGCAACTCTTCGCCCATCGCCGACCTGCGCGGAGCGGAAAACGGCCAGCTGGTCCTTGCAGAGCCAGCGGGCCGCTCGCCACGGGCAGGGGTCAAGGTGATCGAGCTGCTGGGCGACCCGCTCGCCCCGAAAGCCTTCAGCCTGATTGCCATACACAAGCATGGCATCCCTTTCATATTCCCGGACGAAGTTCTGGCCGAGGCGAAACGTGCCGCGAGCCTGCCGCTCTCCGACGATCGCCGCGAGGATCTGCGGCACCTGCCCATCGTGGCCATCGATCCCGCCGATGCTCGCGACCATGATGACGCGATATGGGCCGAGCGGGACGGGGAGGGCGGTTTCCGTGCTGTCGTCGCGATCGCCGATGTCAGTTTCTATGTGCGGCCTGGCGGTCAGATCGACCGCGAGGCACGGAAACGCGGCAATTCGGTCTATTTTCCCGATCGGGTCGTGCCGATGCTGCCTGAGGTTCTGAGCGCCGACGTCTGCTCCTTGAAGGAAGGGCAGGACCGCGCGGCGATGGCCTGCCATTTGTCCATCGACTCCGAAGGCCGGGTCAGGGAGTGGCGCTTCACCCGCGCAACGGTGCGGATCGCTCACAATATTTCCTATGAAGAAGCTCAGGCGCAGATCGACGATGGCAACGCGCCGCAGCATCTGGTCGATCTCTGGGATTGCTGGAGGGCGCTGGAAAAGGCGCGGCACGCGCGCGACCCGCTGGAACTGGAGCTGCCCGAACGACGCGTGATGCTGGACGAACAGGGTCGTATTGCCAAAATTGCGCTGCGTGAAAGGCTGGACGCGCACCGCGTGGTGGAAGATTTCATGATCGCAGCCAATGTCGCCGCTGCCAAGGCGCTGGAAGCCAGGACCTCGCCTGTTGTCTATCGCGTGCACGAACCGCCGAGCCGCGAGAAACTGGTAGCGCTGAAGGACTATCTCGCAACCTTCGAACGCAAGCTTGCGCTGGGCCAGGTCATTACACCGGGCCTGTTTAACCGGATGCTGAAAGACATTACCGACGAGTCCGAGAAGGCGCTGATCATGGAGGCAGTGCTGCGCAGCCAGACCCAGGCCTATTACGGGCCGCGCAATGCCGGGCATTTCGGACTGGCGCTGGGGTCATATGCCCATTTTACCTCGCCCATTCGCCGTTATGCCGATTTGCTGGTCCACCGCGCGCTGGTCGATGCCTATGGGCTGGAACAACCTGCCCCCAAGGCGGATTTGCCCGCCACATCGGGCCTGTCGGACAAGGACCGGGCTGATCTTTCTCGCGTCAGCGAAGCGATCAGTGCCGCCGAGCGCCGGGCGATGGAGGCCGAACGCGAGACGATCGACCGCTATGTTGCGGCATGGCTATCGGCCAGGGTCGGCGAGGTGTTCGATACCCGCATCACTGGTATTCAGCGCTTTGGCCTGTTTGCAACCATCATCGATCTGGGCGGCGATGGGCTGGTTCCGATCTCCACGCTGGGTGATGAACATTTCTTCCATGATGAGGCAAGCCGGACTTTGCGCGGTGAACACACCGGCACGACCTATGCCATTGGCGATCGTCTGAAATTGCGACTGGCCGAAGCCAATCCGTTGACCGGGGCCTTGAAATTCGAGCCGGTGGACAGCGTAGGCGCAAGGATCGAACCGCGCGGCAACCGTATGCCCGCTCGGAAGAAAGGCAAATTCATGACCGGGAAACGAGGGCGGCCCGGTAATATCCGCCATCAGGGCCGCAAGCGCTGAGCCTAGCTGAGACGGTCGATTTCCGCGTCGCTCAGAGCGCCCGGAACGATGAAGACAGGGCAGGGCAGGCTGCCAGCACAAGCCGAGAAATGCGATACAAGCGGCCCCGGATTGCCTTCGGCTGCGGCGCTCAGCACCAGCGCGGCAACTTCGGGGTGTTCGCCGAGATAATCGAGGATCACCTTGCGCCCTTCGCCCACACGCACTTCGATAGTGGGGAGAGCGCCGCATTCCTCGAAAATCCGACCTGCGGCACCTGACGCCATGACTTCCACCCTGTCGCGTGCTTCGGCCTCGATCGTTGCCTGAATGGCTCCGAATGCGGAAAAGCTCTGTGGTTCGACTAGGGCGACAATATGCACCGAGCCTCCCGTGCCCGCCGCGCGCCGCGCTGCAAAACGCAGAGCCACGCGGGCCTCTGCAGTTTCATCCATAATCACCAGATAAATGCGCATATGCATCCCCCAGGGCCTCTTATCCCATGCAATGAGGAATTTGCGCAAGCGCCTTGCTCCTGAGGCCCGAATGTCTCATTAGTCAGGCTCTGCTTTCAGAGGGAAACTACAAGCTATCATGCCGACCGAAATCAGGATGCCCGCGCTTTCACCGACCATGGAGGAAGGCACATTGGCCAAATGGCTGGTGAAGGCCGGAGATCAGGTTTCTGCCGGGGATATCATGGCAGAGATCGAAACCGACAAGGCGACCATGGAATTCGAAGCGGTCGATGAGGGCACGATTGTCAGCATAGCGATTGCCGAAGGCACCGAGGGTGTGAGAGTCGGCACGGTCATCGCAACGCTGCAGGGTGACGATGATGCAGCGTCTGCCCCAGGCCCCAAGCCAGTATCCCCTGCCAAAGCAGAAACGCCTCCGCCCCCTGCCGAGACTGCGAAGAAACAACCCGAACAGGCTGCAAAGGCGAAAAGCCCAAGCCATGCCGAGCGCCTCGCTGCCTCACCGCTCGCGCGCCGCATAGCCGAAAGCAAGGGCATCGATCTTGCCAGTATTCAGGGCAGCGGACCGAATGGCAGAATCGTCAAGGCCGATGTCGAAACGGCCCTTGGCGCTGCTCCATCAAGCACCGCCGCAGCCAGGGGGACAAACGCCACTTCCGATTTCGGCATTCCCTACACAGCTGAGAAGCTCAACAATGTCCGCAAGGTCATTGCCCGCCGCCTCACCGAGGCGAAGCAGACCATTCCGCATATCTACCTTACGCTTGATGTAAGGCTGGATGCGCTGCTTGCCTTGCGTGCAGAGATCAATTCCGCGCTGGAGGCAGAGGGCGCCAAGGTTTCGGTCAACGACATGCTGATAAAGGCACTGGCCAAGGCGCTGGCGCGCGTGCCGCAATGCAATGTGAGCTTCGCTGGCGAGGAATTGCGAACATACAGCCGGGTCGACATTTCGGTCGCGGTTGCAGCGCCTTCGGGCCTCATCACCCCGATCATCACCGATGCCGCGACCAAATCGATCTCTGCGGTGGCGAACGAAATGAAGGATCTCACCGCCCGCGCCCGCGACGGCAAATTGAAGCCGCATGAATATCAGGGCGGGACCGCAAGCCTCTCCAACCTCGGCATGTTCGGCATCAAGCAGTTCGACGCGGTCATCAACCCGCCTCAGGCCATGATCCTCGCAGTGGGTGCAGGCGAAAAGAGGCCCTTCGTGGTCGATGACGCATTGAGCATCGCCACGGTGATGAGCGCGACCGGCAGCTTCGATCACCGTGCCATAGACGGCGCCGACGGCGCGCTCTTGATGCAGGCCTTCAAGGATATTGTCGAAAAACCCCTGGGACTTCTGATCTGATGGCCGATACTTATGATCTTGTCGTGCTTGGTTCCGGCCCCGGCGGTTATGTGGCGGCGATCCGCGCGGCGCAATTGGGCCTGAAGACCGCGATCGTAGAGCGCGAAAATCTGGGCGGCATCTGCCTCAATTGGGGCTGTATCCCGACCAAGGCCTTGTTGCGGTCGGCTGAAGTTTTTCATCAGATGAAGCACGCCGCGGATTATGGACTTGCGGCTGATAACATCAGGGCGGACCTCGATGCTGTGGTCAAGCGTTCGCGCGGGGTCGCGAGACAGCTCAACCAGGGCGTGACGCATCTGATGAAGAAGAACAAGATCGCCGTGCATATGGGCGAGGGCAGGCTGGCCGCCCCCGGCAAACTGGAAGTGAAGGGCGAGAAGGGCACCGAAACTCTGTCCGCCAGGCACATCATCATCGCCACCGGCGCCAGGGCGCGCGAATTGCCCTTTGCCAAGGCCGACGGCAAGCGCATCTGGACCTATCGTCATGCGATGGTGCCGGCAGAAATGCCGAGCAAACTCCTCGTCATCGGCTCTGGCGCGATCGGTATCGAGTTTGCGAGCTTCTACAACGACATGGGCGCAGAGGTAACCGTGGTCGAGATGCTCGAGAGCATCGTGCCTGTCGAGGACGCCGATGTCTCTGCCTTCCTCGAAAAGTCGCTCGCCAAGCAAGGCATGACGATCATGACCGGTGCGGGTGTCGAAGATCTGAAGGTGGGGGCCAAAGGCGTTACGGCAAAGATCAAGGGCAAGGACGGGAAATCGGTAACGACCGAGTTCAGCCATGTGATCAGTGCAATCGGCATCGTTCCCAACACCGAGAATATCGGGCTTGAGCAATTGGGCGTGAAGATGGAGCGCGGGATTATCGCCATAGACGATTTCGGGCGCACCAATATCAAAGGCGTCTGGGCTATCGGCGATTGCACGCCGGGCCCATGGCTGGCGCACAAGGCGAGCCACGAAGGCGTCACTGCCGCCGAGGCTATCGCTCAGGAACTGGGCAACAAGGAGGTCCACCCGCATGCGATGGATCGCCGCAACATTCCGGGCTGCACCTATTGCCACCCGCAGATCGCCAGTGTTGGCCTGAGCGAGGCCAAGGCAAAGGAGGCGGGCTACAGCGTGAAGGTCGGCAACTTCCCCTTCATCGGCAATGGCAAGGCAATAGCGCTGGGTGAAGCAGGAGGTTTCGTTAAGACGGTGTTCGACGCAAAGACCGGCGAGTTGCTGGGTGCGCATATGATCGGCGCGGAAGTGACCGAGCTCATTCAGGGCTATGTCGTTGGCAAGACGCTGGAAACGACGGAAGCGGAGCTGATGCAAACCGTCTTCCCGCATCCGACCATCAGCGAGAGCATGCATGAAAGCGTGCTGGCAGCCTATGGCCGGGCGCTGCACATCTGAAATTTCTCGGGCGGGAAATCAGTGTCCCGGCTTTGGCGGAAGGGGTGGGATTCGAACCCACGGATGCTTGCACATCGCCGGTTTTCAAGACCGGTGCATTCGACCACTCTGCCACCCTTCCGGTGCTTCCGCTTACCACGGAACGTTTGGTCGAGCGCGCCCTAGCGCGCATTAATTGGCTTGTCACGCGCGGCGGGCGGTCTGGCTCATATCCATGGGCTTTTGCTCTCGCAGGTTTGCCTGCAATGCGCCTGTATGACACAAGAAGCCATGCGGTTTTTTCAGCGATTCCTCCGCCTTGGTCTGGTTCTGACGCTTTGCATGCCTGCTGTATCTGCCACCGGGCAGACCGGCATGGAGCGCAATTCAGCAATCGACGTCGCCTCAACGCCTGCAGAGCGGATGGGTTTCGATGCCTATGTTCAGCTGCTCTCGGCCCGCGCCCGGGCGCAAGGGGTGAGCGAGCCCACCATTGCCCGGATGACCGCCGGACTTACCCCCAACAGTCGGATCATCGCACTGGACCGCAACCAGCCAGGACAGACCACCACAAGTGGTTACGCATCGATGGCGGGTTATCTTTCGCGCCATATCAACCGATCCCTGATAGAGCGGGGCAGGACGGTCAAATCCTCGCTCGGTCCCATGGCCCAACGGATCGAAGGTGAATATGGCGTGCCAGCGCAAATGATGGTCGCCATTTTCGGCCATGAAACCAGTTATGGCAGCTATACCGGCGATTTCGATCTTGCCCGCTCGCTGGCTACGCTGGCATGGGAGGGGCGGCGGCGCGAATTATTTGCCAATGAATTTATTGCCCTGCTCAAGCTGGCGGACCGAGGCATCCCGCGATCGCGTCTTACTGGCAGCTGGGCCGGCGCCATGGGCAATCCGCAATTCCTGCCCAGCGTCTATCTGCGGCTTGCGGTGGATGAAGATGGCGACGGAACCAGCGACATCTGGTCGAGCAGGGCCGATACCATCGCCTCTATTGCCAATTATTTCCGTGATGCGGGCTGGCGGCCGGGCGAGCCATGGGGGGTTTCTGCCTCCATCCCAGCATCGTTTGATTTTTCATCCGTTGAAACCCGGCTTGTCTCGCCCGTATGCTCGCGCGTGCATGAGCGCCACAGCCGCTGGATGACAGTTGGCGAATGGCGCGAGCTGGGCGTTATTCCTCGTGCGCCTATCGCTGATAATGTGCAGGCCAGCCTGTTCCAGCCCGACGGTCCCGGAAAAAATGCCTATCTCTTAACCGGGAATTATAGGGTCATCCTCGAATATAACTGCTCCAATTACTACGCTTTGTCAGTAGGGTTGCTTGCAGATGAGATTGCTCGATGAACGCCTTGTTGCGCTTGGCCTGATTGCGGCGCTGTCCGCCTGTGGCGGTCATAAACAGGAGCGCCCGGAACAACCGGCGGCAACACCTGTTCTAGGCCCTGCCGCCGATTATCCCATGGTGCTGGGTGCTCCCTTCACCATCGATGGCAAGCTCTACACGCCTGCCGATACGCTGAATTACGACGAAGTGGGTTATGCATCCCTCGACAGCGAAGGCGGCACAGGCATCAGCGTGGCTCACCGGACCCTGCCTCTGCCAAGCTATGTCGAAATTACCTCGCTTGAGACCGGACGCACCATTCTTGCGAGGGCCGAGCGTCGCGGGCCAATGACAGGGCCGCAGCTTGTCGCCCTCTCGCCGGGAGCTTCTGCGCAACTTGGGGCAGGGCAGAACACGCCGGTCCGGGTGCGCAGGGTCAATCCGCCAGAGCAGGAGCGCGCCTTTCTAAGGCGCGGAGAGAGGGCCGCCGAACGCATGGAAACCCCGATGACGCTGGTTGCCGTGCTGAAACGCAAGCTTCCTGCATCGCCTGTCGCTGCAAACGCGCCGGAGCCAACACCGCAAGCTCCCAATGCTCCGGTCATGCTTCCTGCGGAACAGGCAACAGCTCCGCGCACTCCAGCCCCCCCGGTCAGCGTGAGTGGGGCTGCCATTCAGCCATCGGGCAAAGGCCCCTATGTCCAAGCGGGCGCCTTTTCTTCCAAGGCCAATGCGCAAAAAGTCGCCTCTGCAATTGGCGGCAAGGTCGTTCGAACGGGCAAATATTACGCGGCACGAACCGGACCTTTTGCCAACCGTGGATTGGCCGAGGCCTCGCTCGCAAAGGTGAAGCGCGCGGGCTATAGCGAAGCGCGAATCTTCAGCGCAAACTAACAGGGCCGACGAGCAGCGCGGGCCCGCATGGAGCCCGTCATACCTCGATTGCCAGACTTCCTGCTGATTGCCATGCTGGCGAGCGCAACGCCCGCCGCGGCATCGGCCTTGCCTGCGAGCCTTGCCCCCGATCTGGTGCCGATCGCGCTGATGCAGGACGCCGATTCAGGGCAGATTCTCTTTGCTCGCGATATAGACCGCCGGTTCATGCCCGCCTCGATCACCAAGGTGATGACAAGCTATATCGCCTTCGAACTGATCGCCCAGGGCAAGCTCAAACCCGATCAAATGCTGCCCGTCAGCGATTTTGCCTATGAGAACTGGTCGGGCAAGGGCTCCTCGCTTGGCGTTAAGCGCAACAGCTTCATTCCGGTCGATACGCTGATCGACGCGATCACTACGGTTTCCGGCAATGATGCAGCGATCGTGCTGGCCCAAGGGGCTGCCGGTAGTGTCGGGCAGTGGGTTGCAATGATGAACCGGCAGGCGCGCGATCTGGGCATGACCGAAAGCCATTTTGCCACGCCTAACGGGTGGATGGACGAAGGGCGCACCTTCGTCAGCGCGCGAGATCTTGGCAAGCTGGCCCACGCCATGCTGAAGCGCCATCCCGCACTCTATGCCCGCCATTTCGGCAAGCGAACTCTGACCTATAATGGCATAACCCAGACTAACCACGATCCCATCTCGGGCATCCTGCCCGGAGCGGACGGCATCAAAACCGGTTATACCAAGCAGGCGGGTTATGGTTTTCTCGGCACGGCGAAACGCGATGGCGCTCGACTCATATTCGTGGTCGCCGGAACTGACAGCAGCGGCATTCGCCAGAGTGCTGCGCGCGATTTTCTCGAATGGGGGTTTGCCGCCTTTGACAGGCACCAACTGCTGCCCCGCCATGCCCAGGTTGGCAGAGCAAAGGTGCAGGGTGGGGAAGATCGGTCGGTCCAGCTGATCGCGCCTGTTCCTATCACCATTCTCGTGCCGAAGGGCAAGAAAGCCCGATATTCTCTGGTCCTTCATTATCTGGGGCCGGTAGAAGCCCCCATTCGCAAGGGACAGGCTGTGGGAGAGCTGGAGGTGCTGGTTGATGGCCACCCTTCGCATCGCGTGCCCGTGGTCGCGCAAAGGGGTGTGGGCGCGGCCAATCTGTGGCAAAGGCTACGCAACGGGCTGATGGGGCTGTTCGCATGAGGGGCAATTCAGAATGAGAGGCCGCTTCATAACGCTGGAAGGAGGCGAGGGGGCCGGTAAATCGACCCAGACCCGTCTTCTTGGCGACATGCTGGCCGCCCGCGGAATCGCGGTGGAGATTACCCGCGAGCCGGGCGGAACACCGGGTGCAGAAGCGATCCGCTCCTTGTTGCTGGCGCCGGATGGTGAGGGGTGGGGAGCAAGGGCTGAGGCGATGCTATTTGCCGCTGCCCGCGCCGATCATGTTGCCCGGCTCATCGAACCGGCACTCGCCGCAGGCAGGTGGGTCATCTGTGATCGATATGTCGATTCCAACCGGGCCTATCAGGGTGGGGGTGGCGGGCTTGAGGATGCCGATATTCTCGACCTCCATCGCATCGGTTCGCGCGGGCTCATGCCGGACATGACTCTGCTGCTAGAATTGCCGGCAGCTGAAAGTGAGCGCAGGCTGGCTTTGCGCGATGGAGCAAATAGCGATGCCATCGGAGGCCGAGCGCCCGAATATCATGCTAAAGTTGCTGCCGCCTTCGCAAAGCTGGCCAAGGCCGAGCCTGCCCGCTTCCGCACGATCCGCGCCGATCTCGATATCGCGCAAATCCACGAGCTGATATGCGCTGCCATCGCCCCGCTGCTTGAAGGGCAAGGCTGATGCTGCTCGGCCATGATGAAGCCTGGCGCATCTGGCGCAGTGCGATGGCCAGCGAACGGATGCACCATGGATGGATCCTTGCAGGCAAACAGGGGTTGGGAAAATCCGCCTTCGCCCTGGCTGCCGCGCGAGAACTGGTGGCGCTGGGTGCCGGGCCTCAGCCCGAAGGCATGCACCCCGATATCATCACGCTCGATCATCTGCCCGCCACCCCGGAGGATGCGAAGAAGCGCGACGAAGGGCAGCCCTTCCAGATCAAGCGTAACATCACTGTCGACCAGATCCGGGAAATGCAGCACAGGCTGACCACCACGCCAAGCCTTGGCTCACGGCGCGTGGTCATCATCGATCCCGCTGACGATCTGGAAAAGAATGCGTCCAATGCGCTCCTCAAAAGCCTGGAGGAGCCACCGGCCGGAACTTTCTTCCTGCTCGTTTCGCACCGATCGGGCAGGTTGCTGCCCACCATTCGATCGCGCTGCCGCATCATGCGGTTCACTCCGCTCGCTGATCAGGAAGTGGACAGGCTGCTTGCCGCCATGGCTCCCCAGGCCGATGCCGCATCGCGCCATGCCGCCATTGCGGCTGCGGGGGGCTCGCCCGGATCGGCGCTGGAATTCATCGAGCAGGAACTGGGATCTCTCCACGACCTCATGTTGCGCATTGCCCAGCAGGGCGATGACAGGTTTCTGCTGAGAGGCGAACTGGCGCAGGCCATGGGCACGCGCCCGGACCGGGCTCGTCTGGGTGCTGCGATCGATCTCGCTCGTGCGGTCCTGGCTGAGCGCCTGCCTGATGCGCCGCACGCATTATTGCCTGCGATCATCGATGCTCATGAAGAGCTGAACCGGCTAGCCGGCCAGTATCCGACATATAATTTCGACCCCGGATTGCTGATCATGGAAATCGGCGGCTTGCTCGCATCATCCGCACGCCCTAGTGGAGCGGCCAATGGCTGACCCTTTCTATATCACCACCGCGATTTCCTATCCCAATGGCAAGCCGCATATCGGCCATGCCTATGAA
>CAZWEY010000022.1:0-23329 GCA_964632055.1 uncultured Sphingomonadaceae bacterium | reverse complement strand
TACCATCGCCACTAACATGGCGGGGCGCGGCACGGACATCCAGCTGGGCGGCAATTTCGAATTCCGCATTGAGGACGAATTGCGCGACATGGCCGAAGGACCGGAGCGCGATGCAGCGATCGAACGGATCAAGGCCGAAGTAGCTGCGGAAAAGCAGAAAGTGCTGGAAGCCGGCGGCTTGTTTGTGCTGGGCACCGAGCGGCATGAAAGCCGCCGCATCGACAACCAGCTGCGCGGCCGCTCTGGCCGTCAGGGCGACCCCGGCCTGTCGCGCTTCTACCTCTGTCTGGAGGATGACTTGCTGCGCATTTTCGGCCCGGATACGCTGTTTGCCCGGATGATGAATTCCAACCTTGCCGATGGCGAGGCGATTGGCTCGAAATGGCTCTCCAAGGCCATCGAGACCGCGCAAAAGAAGGTCGAGGCGCGCAATTATGAAGTGCGCAAGCAAGTCGTCGAATACGACAATGTGATGAACGACCAGCGCAAGGTTATCTATGAGCAGCGCGCTGACATCATGGACAGCGAGGCCGTGGACGATGTGGTGATCGACATGCGCCAGGACACGGTCAACGCACTGGTGGGCGAAGCCTGCCCACCCGGCTCCTATCCCGAGCAGTGGGACATTGAAGGGCTGAAGGCGCGGGTTGACGACGTTCTGGGCCTTGCCCCGCCGATCGACGAATGGATGCAGGAGGATTCGGTCGAGCCGGACATGATCGAGGAACGGATCGCCGCCCTGGCGGATGCCCGTATGGAAGAAAAGATGGCGGGTGCCGATCATGGCATCTGGCGACAGATCGAGAAGAGCATATTGCTGCAAAGGCTCGACCATTTCTGGAAGGAGCATCTTTCCACGCTTGATGCACTGCGACAGGTCGTATTTCTGCGCGCCTATGCCCAGCGCCAGCCGATCAACGAATATAAGCGCGAGGCGTTCGGTCTGTTCGAGAAGATGCTGGAAACGATCCGCGAGGACGTCACCCGCATATTGATGCGCAGCGAGTTCCAGATCGCACAGCAGCAGCCAGAGCCTGCCGGATTGCCCGATTTGCCTGAATTCTTGACGGGCCATATCGATCCGATGTTCGGAACCGACAATTCCGACAGCTCGTCGCTGCCGACCGGGCGCGAGGCGATGCTGGGGGCGCTAGGCGGCATTCCCGGAGCCTTTGCTCCAGAGAGTGATGGAGACGGCAACCCTTACGCGCATGTGGAGGTCAGCCGAAACGCGCCTTGTCCTTGCGGTTCGGGCAATAAATTCAAGCATTGTCATGGCAGGCTGGCCTGACAGGGGCAGTCTCTGGAGGACCATCAACAAGGGAGAGCAGGCATCATGGCCTATTACATTCACACCGTCGTCGATCTGAAGCCTGGCCAATATATGGGATATAGCGACATGATGCAGAAATTTGCGCCCTATATGGCGAAAAATGGCTGGAAGCTTGTCTATGGGCTGGGGCCGGTATCGGGCTCGATCAACACTATCTTCCATATCTGGGAGATCGAGAATTTTGCCGATATCGCCAAAGGCATGGAAGCTTGCGGGACCGATCCGGAAGCGATCGAGCTGCTCAAGGTCCTGCCCGATCTGGTCAATAATGAGACCGTGACGATCCACGCCAAGACCCCTTATTGTCCTTGATCGCCATGATTTTGCCCAAACAGGCAACGGGGCTGGACATAAGCTGACAATTAGGGCCTATGGCGGTCCGGTTATATCGGATACTATGGAGGGGACCATGTCAGGAGCGGGAATATCTGCGCGATCGGACATATCGAACCAGAAGCTCGCCTTCTGGTGCAAGATCATCTATCTCAATCTCTTCGGCAACGGCTTTATCATGGTGGCAGGCATGCTGCCGCCGCCCGACCCGCAACTTTCGGGTTCTGAAGTCCAGGCGTTGTTCATCGGCAACCAGTTCAACATTCAGGTCGGTTACCTGATGATGATGTTCGCCATCCCCTTCGGCTATGTCTTTGCCGGCTATCTGGGGCGTTTGGTGGCCGAAATCGAAGGCAAGTGGGGCGTTCTGGCGACCACGACGATGCTCAGCCAGTTCTCGACCTATCTCCTGCTTGGCGTTTCTTCGCTCCTTTGGGAATTGCTGGCCTTCCGGCCCGAAGCCTATACGCCCGACACCATGCTGATCTTCCACGATCTGGTCTGGCTGTCCTTCATCCTGCTCGTGCCGCCAACCCTGCCGATGTATGCAACGCTGGCGATTGCGACCTTCCAGGATCGCAGCGCGAACCCGATCTTCCCGCGCTGGTATGGCTATCTCAACGCCTGGGCGCTGGTGCTCTTCCTGGGTGGCGTGGGCTGCGAATTCTTCTTCGATGGCCCGTTTGCATGGGATGGCATCTTCGCACTCTATCTGCCCATGGCGGATTTCTTCATCTGGGTGGTCTGCACGCTGACCCTGATCTGGAAATACATCAAGCGCCAGGAACGCGCCCTGGCGGAAGCGGCATGATCGCATGAGTGTGAATGCCGAAATGGCCCCTGCAAAGGGCCCGCAAAATGTGTATGATGAGATCGGCCTGTGGATGGCAATCCTGGCCGATCTCACGATCTTTACGCTGATGTTCGGAACTGTGTTTTATTACCGTAGTTTTGACACCGAACTTTACAATCAGTCGCAGCAATTGCTGAACCAGCCCATTGCGCTGATCAATACGCTGTTCCTGATGACGAGTTCGTTCTTTGTCGTACTGGCGGTGCGGCAGGCCAAGAAGCTGGAATGGCCGCGTGCGCGCAAGCTCGTTCTCGTCGCAGTGGCCTTCGGCCTCGGCTTCGTTGCCATGAAATATATAGAATATGGGCAGAAATTCGATGCGGGCATCACGCTTCGCACCAATGAATTCTTCATGTTCTATTTCATGACGACCTTCCTGCATTTGGTGCATGTGGTGATCGGGCTCGCCGCCCTGCTGGTTATCCGCAAGGGCTTCCCCGATAGCGGAGTGGCAGCTCCCGGGCGCCTGATGGCTCTCGAAGCGGCAGGCGTGTTCTGGCATATGGTGGACCTGCTCTGGGTGGTCCTGATGGCTGTGGTGTATCTGGCAAGATGAGCGTTTCCGAAATCATGAAGTCGGGCGGCCTTGTCTGGCTGGCCCTGGTTGTCCTCTCGATCGTCAATTTCCTCGTTGGCGAGGATCTGGGGTTGCATGGGCATACCGAGATCGCGATTTTGATGGTGATCGCCTTTGTCAAAGCGCGATTAATCATCCGCCATTTCATGGAGGTGAAAGCCGCGCCGCTTCCGCTGCGCATTGCCTTCGATATATGGTGCTTTGTCGCCCCCGTTGCCTTGATGAGCGTGGTGGTGATGGGCGAGAAGGGGATGCTCTCCTGACCGCCTGACGAGAGGGAGAGACAATGCTGCGTTACCCCAAGGGGCCGTTGACGGTCCCCGCATCGCTTGACCACGCCGTTGCCCATTGGGGCGACGAAGTTTTCCTCCAGACCATGGGCGAGGGGAAGATCAGCTTTGCCACGGCCGATCTGCAAAGCGACCGGCTGGCCGCCGGTCTTGCCGCACTGGGGGTCTCAAAGGGAGACCGCGTCTGCACCTTGCTCGACACCCATGCCGACGCGGTGGTGGTGTGGCTGGCAATCCTCAAGCTGGGCGCGGTCTCGGCGCCGATCAACACCTCCTACCTGGGCGAGTTCCTGCGCCATCAGGTGGCCGATTGCGGCGCGCGTGTGGTGATCGTCGAGGGCCATTATGTCGATCGTCTGAGCGGACTGGCCGATGGCTTGCCGGATATTGGCCAGCTCGTGGTGCGCGGCGCTGCAACTTCGGCTCCGTGGCCGGTCATGGATTTTGCCAACCTTCCTGGCGATGCCGCCCAGCGTCCGCAAGTCGATGTCCATCCCTCAGACCTTGCCATGCTGATTTACACCTCCGGCACAACCGGCCCGTCCAAGGGCTGCATGCTGAGCCAGGGCTATATGTGCCAGCATGCCAACACCATGATCCGCGGCCATGACATGCAACGCGGCGATGTTGTCTGGATGCCCTTGCCGCTGTTCCACCTCACCGGCCTTGTCGGCCTCGTGTTCAATGCGGTGCGCGTCGGTGCCACCATCGACATCATCCCCAAATTCTCTGTCTCAAATTTCTGGAACGAGATCGAGACGAGCAAGGCGACCATGGCTCTGATGATGGGCTCGATGCTGTCGCTTGTGGCCCGCGCGCCGGAAACCGAGGCGGAAAGGCGCTGTGCCGGCCAGTTGCAGAAGGTCATCGGTGCGCCGTTGCCAGAGGACGTGAAGACAGTCTGGCAGGAGCGTTTCGGCGTGAAGCGGATCGGCGCGCCGGGCTATGGCCAGACCGAATGCGCCATCGCCGTGGCATTGAAGGTGGGGGAGCCGCAAAAGCCCGGCACCACCGGCAAACGCTATGAAGATTACGATGTTCGCATCCTTGATGACAATGGCGAGGAATGCCCGCCCAATGTGACGGGCGAAATCTGCATCCGCCCCAATGTCGTGCATGGCATGTTCGACGGTTACTGGAACCAGCCGGAACAGACCGTGCGCGTCTGGCGCGATCTGTGGCTGCACACCGGCGACCTTGGCCAGTTCGACGAGGACGGGAACATGATCTTCGTCGATCGCAAGAAGGATTACCTGCGCAAGGGCGGGGAGAACATCTCCTCCACCGAAATGGACATGGCCTTCATGAAGCGCCCCGAAATACAGGATGTCTGCGTCCATGCGGTGCCGTCCGAACTGTCGGAGGACGAGGTCAAGGTCACTTATGTCCTCGCCGAGGGGGCGATGCTGGATGAGCGCAGCCTTTGCGCATGGGCGATCGAGAACATCCCTGCCTTTGCCGTGCCTCGCTATTATGAATGCGTCATTGATCTGCCGCGCACGCCCAATGGCAAGGTGCGCAAGATCGAGCTGCGCGAGGCGGGAATTACGGCGCGGACATGGGATCGGCAGCAGTCTGATCTAGCCCGGCAACCGCGCCGCAAGGCATCGGCTTAGGCTTAGGCTGGCAAGACTGTCCGCCGGTAGAGGTGCCAGGTGGCGTGGCCGAGCACCGGCAATGCCACCAGCAGCCCCATAAAGGCGGGGATCATGGCAACGAATAGCCCGCCTGCCACGATGATTGCCCAGATCAGGAAAACCAGCCTGTTCGCCCGGACCGCCGCAAGGCTGGCGATGATTGCGGTTATGAAATCGACATCGCGTTCGACCAGCATGGGCAGGCTGATGATGGTGATGGAATAGAACGCCCAGGCGATGATGGCGCCAACCAGACTGCCCACCGCCAGCATCATCTGACCCGATGGGGTGAACAGCAAAGCGAGCGATTCCGAGCCGATGCTGGATGCGGCGAGAAACACGGCGAAGATGCCATGTGCGATCATCAGCCAGAAGGCGAAGGCGACAAAGACAATAACGCCCATGCACAGGATCTGGTCATCGCCCTTGCCCCGCAGCGCGCACAGAATGGGCGGCCAGCTGATCGGCAGGCACAGCTCCTTGCGACGGCTGACTTCGTACAGGCCGACAGCGACAAAGGGCAGGACAATGGGAAACCCGGCGGCGGCAGGAATAAGCAGCACCGCTTCGCCGCGATCAAGCAGGGCCATCGAAATCAGTGCGCCGGTCAGGACATAGACCGATGCGAATAGCAGGCCATAGGCCGGGTATGCCCTGAAATCACGCCAGCCTGCGGCAAGGGCTGCGCCAAGATCTGCAATCTGCAATTCGCCCGATATCGCAGGCGGTGCCAGCTGAGCCTGTTCGCCCATCTTCGTGCATCCTTCTCTTCCCATGCCTTTTACAGGCTTATGGAATGATCGGAAAAAGCAGAATGGCTTGTCATTGATCCATATCAGAAAAACCGACGGCGCAATAAGGCCCCGCACCCTTGCGGAGGCGGGGCCTTCATGTTCCTGGTTCCTGAAAGGGGAGCGGCGCGATCAGGCGGCGCGGATTATGCCTGCGTCGCCTGCTTCGACCATCTCCATCCTGCGGCCGATCATCTCCAGCTGCGTTGCTTCCGCAATCAGCCCTGCATCAAGGATGCGGGCATAGGCGCGGCTGCCATCGGGCAGGTCGACGATGCCCGCCGCCGCCGTTGCATCGCCATTGCGGTCATGGATCGTGGTGTAAGTGGCGATGGTGCAGGGGCCGGTATAGTCGGTGCGCACCGTTTTGAGCGGGATGCGGTCGAGTTCGGCCTGCACCGCAGCTTCGTCCACCTGGCGGAGGTTTTCGAGCGGGCGCGTGCCGAACAATCCGTAGCAGTGGTTGCTCATCATCATGCCGAGCCCGCTGATGAGGCCGATCCCGTCGCGGTCGGCCTTGAGGCGATCCACCAGCTTGGTGATGGATGTGCAGACATAGCTTGCCGCCGGGCCGCCGGCATAGGGCAGGCCGCCAGTCAGCGTGATCCTGTCGCCGGGCCTGTCGGATATGCCCAGCGCGTCGCGCGCGAAGTTCACCGCCGCCGGGAAGCAGCTGTAGAGGTCGATATAGTTCACCTGATCGATGGTGACGCCCGCGGCATCGAGCGCCGCCTTGCTTGCGGCCGCCATGGCGGGCGAGCGCCACAGATCGGCGCGCGGGGCGGTGTCGACCGGATCGTCGGCATAGCAATAGGTCCAGGGATAGACACGGCTGCCTTCGGGGATGCCCAGTGCATCGGCCTTGGCCTTGCTCAGCACGATCTGCGCGGCTGCCATGTCAACGTCCATGATCGAGACGTTGTGCTTGGTGTAGGGGTAGGCGATCAGGCGGTTGTCGTCGTTGATATTGGTAAGGAAATCGACTGATTTCTCCTGAGGGAACCATGCATTGGGGTTGGCGGCGGCCACCCGGCTCATCGCCGAGAGCAGTTCCGCATTCTGGCGGCGATAGGCATCTGGCGCGATGCCGAGATGCGCGCGGCGCGCATTGTCGCGCATGCCGAAAGTATAGACCGCGCCGACGCCACCAAGCAGGCCCGCCGCGCCTTCGCCCGGATGCTGCTGGTCTTCGAGCACGAAGCCCTTGAAGTCCGGCCCGGCAGGGTGGCTCCATGCCGGAACATCGCCGTTCTTCATGTAGTATTTCTGAGTGGCGATGGCCTCGCCGCCGCACACAACGGCAATGTCGGCCCCGGCGCGAATTGCGTCGCAGGCGTGCTTCATAAGCTTGAGGCCGGTTGTGCCGCTGGGGGAGGGGACTTCCATCTTCTGCGGATTGGCGCCCAGCCGCTCTGCAAGCCGGGCAGCCTGGTTGTCGTAATTCCAGCCGAGGCAATAGGCGTTGCCCAGATATTGCGTGCCCTTCAGTTCGGCAAAGGCGATGCCGGCATCATCTGCGGCAAGGCGGATCGACTGTTCCCACAGGTCGAGCGGCTCAGGGCCGGGCTGACTGCCCTTGGCAATCGTGATCTGCGCAGCGCCCACGATGACGGGGGTATGATCGGACATTGGCGTTCTCCCATGAAGGCAATGCACTCACATGAAAGTCTCGCGCAAGGCCAGTCAAGCGGGAAAGGCTATGACCGGTTGTATATCGCGCCGCATTGAAGAAACATGCAGCCAGAGCAAAGGATGGGAGAAGTTTGAGGCATGGCAGCGGAAACAGGCAGATTTTGCAACCCGACCGCGAAAACGGTTCCGCAACTGATGGCTGCGGCTGTCGTTAACTGGCCGGACAAGCTGTTTCTCGATGTGGATGGCGAACAACTGACTTTTGCGGAGACGTCCAGGCGAGCGAACCGGATCGGCCATGGCCTTGCCGCGCTGGGTATCAAGCCGGGCGACCGGGTCAGCGCCATGCTCGATACCAGCATGGACAATGTCCTGCTCTGGCTCGCAGTCACCAGCATGGGCGCGGTGATGGTGCCGATGAACACCGCCTTCAAGGGCGAGTTCCTGCGCCACCAACTGGCGGATTCGGGTGCGAATCTGATCGTGGTGGAAGGCCATTATGCCGACAGGGTGACGGCGCTGGCGGGCGATCTTCCGGAACTTGAACGCCTGCTCTATCGTGGCTCTCCGCCTGCCGATGCGAACGGGCTGAAGATCGACAGCTTTGCCGTGACTGACAGCGGCAACGAGGCGCCGCTCGGTGTCTTATCCGCGCCGGGCGACCTTGCCGCGCTGATCTACACCTCCGGCACGACCGGCCCTTCCAAGGGCTGCATGCTGGGGCAGAACGCTCTGCTCAATGCAGGCTTCCCCATGCTGATTTCGCAAACGGTAACGGGCGGGGACACGCTCTGGTGCGCCTTGCCGCTGTTCCACCTGGCCGCGGTCAGCATCGTCTTCGGGATGCTGCAGCTGGGCGGCACCTTCGCGCTGGCATCGCGCTTTTCGGTGTCAGGCTTCTGGGAAGAGATCGAGCGGTGCGGCGCCACGGCTATCTTTGCCCTGTCCACCATGTTCCCGCTGCTGATCGATGCCGAGGAAACGGACGCGGAGAAGCGCTGCCACGGCAAGGTCCGCGCGGTGTTCGGCGTGCCGTTCCTGAAAGAAATGCAGGAGCGCTGGAAGGCCCGTTTCGGTATCAGCCATGCAGCACCCGCTGGCTATGGCATGACAGAATGCTGCCCGATCTGCCATTATCCCGGCGGCGATATTCCGGCGGCTTCCACGGGCGCCGCGGTGCCTTATCTCGATGTCCGCATCCTTGCCGAGGATGACCGCGAGGCGGAACCGGGCGAGCCGGGCGAGATAGTGGTGCGCCCGAAAATTCCCCATGTGATGAGCCAGGGCTACTGGCGCCGCCCGGAAGCCACCGCCGAAGTCTGGCGCGACTTGTGGTTCCACACGGGCGACATTGGCAAGATCGACGCGGAGGGCTTCCTCTACTTTGTCGATCGCAAGAAGGACTACATGCGCAACCGGGGCGAGAACGTCTCATCCTTCGAGGTGGAGGGCGCGTTCCGCCAGCACCCTGCAGTGGCTGATGTCGCGGTCCATGCGGTGAAGTCCGAGCTTTCGGAAGACGACATCAAGGCGACCATCGTCCTGCGCGAGGGGGCAAACGCCACCGAGGAGGACATCCTGCGCTGGTCCGTCGGGCAATTGCCATACTTTGCGGTCCCGCGGTATATCGAGTTTCGCGCCGACCTGCCGCGCAACGGGGTCAATCGCGTGCTGAAATATGAATTGCGCGCCGAGGGCGTCACGGCCACAACATGGGATCGCGAAGCGGCGGGCATAAATGTCACGCGCTGATCGGATGGGAGAAATAACATGATAAAGATGATCGCGGTTCTGAAACGCAAGCAAGGCATGAGCTTCGAGGACTTCAAGAAGCATTACGAGACCAGCCATGTCCCGCTGGTCAGCTCTTTCATGGGAAATCACCTCAAGGCCTATGTCCGCAATTACAGCGATGGACCCAACCCGTTTCCCGTCGGCGTGCCCAGCTCGGTCGATTGCGTGACCGAGTTCCATTATGACAGCATGGAAGATCTGATGGCTGCGGCGGCGCAATGCGAAAAGCCTGAAAACGCGCCGCTCGTCCGCGAGGATGAGAGCAAGTTTCTCGATGTCGACAGCGTCATGGTGTTCATTGCCGACACCCGTACCCGTCAGGACGGTGTGTTCGAGTAACCGCTAACGCCCCTCGAACTTCGGGGGGCGTTTTTCCGCAAAGGCGCGCGGGCCTTCGATGGCGTCTTGCGTCCGGTAGATCGCCATGCCCATTTCTGCTTCGCGGGCGAGAGCTTCCGTCTCGTCGGCAATGGCTTGCGTTACCTTGACCATCTGCCGGGTAAGCTGGACCGCGAGCGGGCCGTTGGCGGCTATCCTGGCGGCGATGGCGCGCGCTTTCGGCATCAGTTCTGCGGGAGGGACGACATCATTGACATAGCCGATGCGGGCCATGTGTTCGGCGCTATACATCTCGCCCGTCAGCAACATTTCCATCGCATGGACATAGGGGATCTGCCGCGGCAGGCGGGTGGGGGTGCTGCCATGCGCGACAAGGCCGCGCTGTACCTCGCGCACGCCAAGTTGCGCCGTGGTGGATGCGATGCGGATATCAGTGCCGTTCAGCATCTCCATGCCGCCCGCCAGTGCAAAGCCGTTGATGGCGGCGATCACCGGCTTGCCCGGATCATAGTCGCGCAGCGTCGCCTCGCCCGGCAGCAGCGGTTCTGCCAGAACCGCGCGGTCAAACTCGTCCTCTGCCGACCGCGCGCCGGTGAACAGGGGGATGAACCGCTTGAGATCGGCCCCGGCGCAGAAGGCCCCCGTTCCCGCTCCGGTGATGATGGCCACGCGGATCGCATCGTCGCGGCCTACCTGCCACCACGCCTCGCGCAGCCGCACAAGCGCCTCCGGCGAGAGCGAATTGCGCGCTTCGGGCCGGTTGATGGTGATGGTGGCTATGCCCTCTTCCACCTCGAACAAGACGACGCTCATCTTTTCCCCTCACTGCGTTGAACCTGCTGCGCTAGGTAAGGCATCAGGCGGCCCTGCCTAGTGGCTGCGAGTGGGAGGCAACGCAGATGGCAAGCGCAAGCAAGCTACGGATCGGCCTGCTGGGCACGTCCTATGTCAGCACATACGCGGTGATTGTCCCATGGCGGGAAGGGGCGGATATTGAAGTGACGGCGGTCGCCTCGCGAGATGCGGCCCGCGCACAAGCCTTCGCTGTGGAGCATGGTATCGCGCGAAGCTTTGGCTCTTACGAAGAGCTGCTGTGTTGTGATGCGATCGACGCGGTTTACGTGGGCCTGCCCAACGGGATGCACGGGGCCTGGGCTCGCAAGGCCATGGAGGCTGGTTTCCCGGTTCTGTGCGAAAAGCCCATGGCTGCCAATGCCGGGGAGGCCGAGGAGATGTGTCGCAAATCCCAGTCCTCCGGAAAACTGCTGGTGGAGGCGCTGCACTGGAAGGACCACCCGATTGCCCCGCGCATCCGGGAGTTGCTGGAAGGGCTGGGCGAACTGCAGGGGATGGACATGCGCTATGTCCTGCCCGGCCAGTTCCTGCCGCGCGACAATATCCGCTTTTCGGCCGATCTTGCGGGCGGTTGGCTGATGGACCAGGGCAGCTATTGCATCAGCATGGCGCGCTTCGTCGCAGGCGAGCCGGAGGCTGTCATCTCCGCGCGTGCAGTGGAGGCGTTCCCGGGCGTTGATGGCGGGATGGAGTTCGAACTTGCTTTTGCGGGCGGCTTGCGCGCCCGCATCTCCGGCTCGATGATCGACGAGAGCGAGCCGGAAATTATTACGACAGTGCAGTTCACCTGTTCGGGCGGCACGCTGCACCTGACCAATCCTCTCCTGCCGGGCCGCAATCCCTTCACCGTCGAGCAAGGCGCAAAGCTGGTAATAGAGCGCAGGGACGGCACAGCCCATGAGGAGCGCGCCGACCTCGTCTCCAGCTGGTTCTGCCAAGCCAACGCCTTCGCGAGGCTCGCCCGCGAATGGACCGGAGGGCCGCCGCCGGCAAGGGATGCAGTGGCGAACATGCGCGTGGTGGACGCTGTTTACCGGGCGGCCGGGATGGAGGTCAGGCAGCCGGCAACCTGTCCCTGACCGCCACGATGAAATCGCCCCAATGGCCATCCTGGATGTCGCCATAGCCATCGACGCTGTTATTCAGCTTCCAGCGCGTCAGGCAGATCGGCCAGCGCGAATTGTTCCAAGGATACATAGGGAAGCCCGCGACGACATTGCCTTCGATGGTATGCACCCGGCCATGCTCGTCATGGAGTTCCAGCCACATCGTCTTGGGCATCAGGTCGCGGTCATAGGTCGTGCGCTTGCGGCAATGGAGCACCGCTGCCTGCTGCCCGTCGACGATGACCCAGCCGAAGCGAAGATTCTGGTCCGGCGGCACGTCGAACAGGCCCGCCCAGATCGGATCGAGATCCTGCGAATCGAAAGCCGTCACGTGGAAGCAGAAATTGTTGTCGAAGGTGCCCGTGACCCAGCCCATCGCCGGAATCGCGCGGGGCTGCTCTGAACGCAGTTCGCCCCATGAGCGGTCGCGGGTCTGGCGGCTGTTGACGTCATAGCGCTTGCCACGGATCACCAGTTCGCCTTCGTTGCGCATCGGCTGCTCGTAATGGACGTTGCTCGACCACATGGCCGGCGGGTGCAGCGCGGTGTGGGTGATGTCGAAGGAGTTGTTCCTCTCCTTGTCGAGATATCTGGTGCGGAACTTGACGCCCGGCTCGATCACCTCGACTTCGTAGCCGTTGGAGGTCTTGTATTTGAGGAAGGTGCCCTGCAGCTCGTCGGCGGAGACGAAGCTGCGATAATCCATGATCGCGCAGCCCGGCGCGATCGGTTCGATCCCCTGGCACACGAAGACCCCGGTCGAGATCAGGTTACAATTGGGATGAAACCAGGTGTAGCACAGCGCGTGGATTTCCTCCTCGAGGATGGAAAAGCCGAACTGCTGCGTCTCGTTCAGGTCGATGTGCTTGTTCGACGCCCAATATTCGGGATGCAACTCCTCGTGGCGCGGATCGTAGGTGCCCATGAACTTGGAAACCGGGCGGGTAATGTAATGCTCCTCGGCCTTGTGGTCGGACACGCGCTTCTCCCTCGGACTACGAATTGGCTCTTTATGGCAGGAGGCTAAGCGGGCAGACTTGACCGGGCAAGGGGTCCGACCCTGACGATATGGCAAGGAGAGACACGATGAAGGTGATGCTGATCCTCAAGCGCAAACAGGGCATGAGCGCGCAGGCGTTCCAGGATTATTACGAAGAGAGCCACGTCGCGCTGGCGCACAAATATCTCGGCCACCTGTTCCTCGATTATCGCCGCAACTACACGCTGCCGGTGGAAGACAAGCAGGGCGACAATCCCAATCCCGGCGTCACCGATCCGGGCTTCGACGCGATCACCGAAATCTGGCTCAAGGACGAGGCCGCGTGGGACGAGATGCAGCGCATCATCTCCGATCCCGAAATCGGCCGCATCTTCATGGAGGACGAGGAGAACTTCCTCGACCGCCCCGCGCTGCGCATCTTCCCCTGCTTCGAAGTCAAGTCGGAGAAAGTGGCATGATCACCATTTACGGCAGTTCGCTCAGCCCCTTCGTGCGCAAGGTGCTGGTCGCTGCAAGCGAGATGGGGATCGAAGTGGCAGCGAGGAACACGCCGCCGCAAAGTCTGGACGCGGAATTTCGGGAGGCCAGCCCCTTCGGCAAAATTCCGGGTCTGAGGCATGGCGATTTCACTCTCTGTGATTCGAGCGCCATCGCGGCCTATCTCGATGGTTTGAAGCCGGAGGCGGAATTGATTCCCGCCGACCCGCAAAGCCGCGCGCGGGTGGTGTGGTTCGATGAATTTGCCGACACGATTCTCGCCGATGCCGCATTGAAGATATTCTTCAACCGCATTGTCGGGCCGAAATTCCAGGGCGTTCCCGGCGACGAGGCGGTGGCGGATCATGCGGAAAAGGAGCTTCTGCCTCCAATCCTCGACTGGCTGGACAGAGCGATTCCCGCCTCCGGCCATTTGATGGGCGAGAGGCTCACCCTGGCCGATATTTCCGTTGCCAGCGTCCTGGTGAACCTCAGCCATCTCGGCATTGCACTGGATGCGGCGCGCAGGCCGAGCCTTGCCCGCTTCGCCGACGCAATGCTTGGGCGGCCATCGTTCGCGGGTCTGATCGAGAAGGAAACCGGCTTCCTCGCGCGCTTCGCGTGAGGGCGTTTCCGGCGTTGTCCGGAAAGTGGCTCCCCGAGTAGGATTCGAACCTACGGCCATTCGATTAACAGTCGAATGCTCTACCGCTGAGCTATCGGGGAGCAGTCCTTTCGGACGGTGAGGTGGCCTATATGGAGACGATCAGGCTTTGGCAAGCGCCAGTTTGGCGCATTGTCGATCAGGCAAGGAACTGTTCGGCCACGATGCGCTCGTCAAGGCTGTGCCCCGGATCGAACAGCAAGGTCAGCTGCTTTTCCCGCGCTCGTTCCAGCCTCACCTCGGCAATATCGCGCACCTCCATCTGGTCGGCCACAGCGGCCACCGGACGTTTTGCGGCATCGAGCACCTTGAACTGGATGCGTGAACGATCGGGCAGGATTGCTCCGCGCCAGCGCCGCGGACGGAACGGGCTGATGGGGGTCAGCGCAAGCGTCTTGGAGTCGAGCGGAAGGATCGGCCCGTTGGCGGAAAAATTATAGGCGGTGGAACCGGCGGGTGTTGCAACCAGAACCCCGTCGCAGGCCAGTTCGGGGATGCGCACCTTGTCGTTTACCGTGACTTCGATCTTCGCGGTCTGGCGGGTTTCGCGCAGCAACGAGACCTCGTTGATCGCGTGATATTCATGGTGCGTGCCATCCTGTGTGATCGCTTCCATATGCAGCGGGGTGATCGCAAAGGCGCGGGCATTATTGACCTTGTCGAGCAGCTTTTTCCCGTTGCGATAGGCGTTCATGAGGAAGCCCACGGTGCCAAGGTTGAGGCCATAGGCCGGGATAACCCGTCCGCGCTCGATCATCTGGTGCAGCGTCTGCAGCATGAAACCATCGCCACCCAGCACCACCACCGCGTCGGCCTCATTCAGCGGCACCCAGTCCAAAGCAGCCTGAAGCGCATGAGCGGCCTCCTGCGCGCGCGCCCCATCGGAGGCGAGCAGGGCTAGTCTGGCAAAGGAATGGCGGGCACTCATCGCGCGCAATCTATGAGGCGCACCGGCTTTTGGCAACGCATCGACGACAGTGCGCAGAAAGGAGAAGCATTTCCTAACCCGCAACTGCTATGCCCTGTTCTTGATGAATGGGCAGCCAATCAATGAACAGGCAGGCGCGCGCGATGCGTTGACAGGGTTGCATGGCCCCGAACAGGCCGGCTTGCGACTTGCCAGCTGGATGAGCGAAGCAACTGGCGGTGGCGAACTGGCCCCGGTGCAGGCCATGCTGCTGGGCCTGCGTCGCTTCGATACGGTCAACCTCGCCTTTGGCGAACGAGCAGGCGACAAGGCACTGGTCGAGGTGGGGGGCAGGATATTGCGCTTTGCCGATGACGAGTTCGAGCGGAACTGGTTTGCGGCAAGGCTTGGCGGGAGCCATTTTCTTATCGCACTCAACGAGGCTTGCAGCCGGGAAAGATGGGAATGGCTGGCGGAAGCCCTGGCCGACAGCGTAGCCCAGCCGATCATCAATATGGAAGGGGCGGGCACCTTGCGGCTATCGCCGCGTGTCGCGCTTATTCGTGTCATGCCGGGAGAGCCGGCCGGCGGGGTCATGGAGCGATTGGCCCGCACGCTTGACCAGCTCGAAGCAAAGCAAGGGCGTCGCATATTGTGGAGCGACGGCGAGATCGCTCGCAAGGGGCGAACGACGGCGCAGATCGAGGCGGATCTTCTGGGCGCGATCGACCGGGATGAAATCGCCATTGAGTTTCAGCCGCAATTTGCCGCTGGAAATGGCCGTCTTGTCGGCGCAGAGGCTCTGGCGCGCTGGCAGCACCCTCAGCTGGGCCGGATCGGAGCTGGGGTGCTGTTCGGCATTGCCGAGCGGACGGACCATGTTGCGCAGCTTTCGCAGGCCATAGCAACAAAGGCGCTTGCGGCGGCGGCTTTGTGGGACAAGCCCTTGCGCCTCTCGCTCAATATCACGCCGGCGGATCTCGCTCAGGGCTCTTTTGCCGAAAATATCACGCGTGCGGTGCTGGAGGCGGGATTCCCGGCCGAGCGGGTAACGCTGGAAATCGTCGAGCAGAGCCTGGTGGGCGACCTCGATCGCACGGCGCGTCTGCTGGGCAGGCTGGTCGATCTGGGGCTGAGGGTCGCACTGGACGATTTCGGTGCGGGCTTCTGCAATTTCCGCTATCTCAAGCTGTTGCCGATCCACTATCTCAAGCTCGACCGCACTATGGTCGACGGTATCGAGAGCGATATGCGCGATATGGCGGTTTTCCGTGCTATCGTGGCAATGGCCAAGGCGCTTGACCTTGAAGTGCTGGCTGAAGGGATCGAGCGGGAGGAACAGCGCGCGCTGATCGCGGCGGAAGGCTGCGATTATTATCAAGGCTATCTTGGCGCAAGACCAATGAGCGCAGCGGCATTTCTTGCCTTCGCCGCTCAGGCGGATTGACCGGCCTTGCGTGCAATCGCGCTTAATCCGCGGGTGAGCTGGAGCAATCCATTGAGCCTTGCCGCCGGATCGCCCCAGGCGCGGTTGATCACCAGCTTCATGTCGGGCCGCAACCGGGCGGTGTCCTTCAGCCGTTCGACATAGGCGACCAGGCCGGCGGGATCGGGGAAGCTGTCCTGATGGAAACCGACCAGAGTGCCGCGTGCGCCCACATCGATCTTGGCGATATTGGCCTCGATCGCCTGATGCTTGATCTCTATCAGCCTGACCAGATTGGAGGTGGGGGTGGGCAGGGGGCCGAAACGGTCGATCATCTCGGCGGCCATGCTTTCGATCTCGGCCTTGTCGCGCGCATCGTTCAACCGGCGATACAGCGCCATGCGCACCGCAAGGTCGGGCACGTAGTCTTCCGGGATCATGATCGGCGCATCTACCGTGATCTGCGGGGAAAGTCCTTGTGAACTTGGCCGCAACCCGGCTTCTCCGGCCTTTGCGGCCAGAATCGCATCTTCCAGCATCGACTGGTACAACTCGAAGCCGACCTCGCGGATATGGCCGGATTGCTCGTCGCCCAGCAGATTGCCCGCGCCCCTGATATCGAGATCGTGGCTTGCCAGCTGGAAGCCCGCACCCAGGCTGTCGAGATCGCCCAGAACCTTGAGACGTTTTTCCGCCAGCTCGCTCAGCGCATGGTCGCGCTGATAGGTGAGATAGGCATAGGCACGCAGTTTCGAACGCCCGACCCGTCCGCGCAGCTGATAGAGCTGGGCAAGGCCGAAAATGTCGGCACGGTGGATGATGATGGTGTTGGCGCTGGGAATGTCCAGCCCGCTTTCGACGATGGTGGTCGACAGCAAAACGTCATATTTGCGCTCGTAAAAGGCGCTCATCCGTTCTTCCACCTCGCTGGGCGCCATCTGGCCATGGGCGGTGATGAATTTCACTTCCGGCACATGACTGTGCAGCCAGTCTTCCAGTTCTGGCAGATCGGCAATGCGCGGCACAACGAGGAAGCTTTGCCCGCCGCGATGATGTTCGCGCAGCAAGGCCTCGCGCATCACCACCTCGTCCCATTCCATGACATAGGTGCGCACGGCCAGCCGGTCGACCGGCGGGGTCTGGATCGTGGAAAGCTCGCGCAGGCCGGACATCGCCATCTGGAGGGTCCGCGGGATCGGCGTTGCGGTCAGGGTCAGCACATGGACATCGGCGCGAAGCTGCTTGAGCTTTTCCTTGTGCGTGACGCCGAAATGCTGCTCCTCGTCGACAATGACGAGGCCCAGATTGCGGAATGCGAGCGATTTCGACAAAAGCGCGTGAGTGCCGATGACGATATCGACCTTGCCATCGGCCAGGCCTTCCCTGGTCTGTGCGGCCTCCTTGGCGCCAACCAGCCTTGAAAGCCGCCCGATCTTCAGAGGAAAACCGGCAAAACGCTCTTCGAATTTCTGAAAATGCTGGCGTGCGAGCAGGGTGGTGGGGGCAACCACTGCGACTTGCTGGCCTGCCATCGCCGCAACGAATGCCGCGCGCAATGCGACTTCGGTCTTGCCGAAACCGACATCGCCGCAAACCAGCCGGTCCATCGGCTTGCCCTCGGCCAGATCCTTCAGCACATCCTCGATTGCCCGGTCCTGGTCTTCTGTTTCCTCCCAGCCAAAGCGGTCGGCAAATTGCTGATAGGGAGCTTGCTCCACCTCCAGCACCGGCGCTTTTCGAAGTGCGCGCTCGGCTGCGGTGCGCATCAATTCGCCAGCGATCGCCTGTATGCGCTCTTTCAGTTTTGCGCGGCGCCGTTGCCAGGCCTCTCCGCCCAGCCGGTCGAGCGGGGTCGTGTCGTCGCTGCTGCCATAGCGCGACAGCACATCGATATTTTCGACAGGGATATAGAGCTTGTCGCCGCCGGCATATTCAAGGCAGACGCAGTCGTGCTGGCTATGACCGACAGGGATCGGTTCAAGGCCCATGTAGCGGCCGATGCCATGGTCCATATGCACCACGAGGTCGCCCGTATTGAGTGCCGCCAGCTCGGCCATGAAGGCATCGGCTTCTTTCTTCTTGCGGCGGCGGCGCACCAGCCGGTCGCCCAGCAGGTCCTGCTCGGTGATCAGCTCCAGCGCATCATTGGCAAAGCCTGCCTCAAGCGGAAGGACAAGCGCTGCGGGCTTGCCCCTTGCGGCAAGGCCCAGCCCTTCCTGCCAGCTGTCTGCCAGAGCCGTCTCGCATCCGGCTTCGGACAGGATGGAGGCGATTCTTGCCCGGCTGCCGACGGAATAGGCAGCGATCAGAGGTTTCCGGCCAGCCTTGCCGATGGCCGCAAAATGTGTCGCCAGCGCTGCATAGGCATTATCCCCGCGCGCGCGTTCAGGCGAAAAATCGCGCGCCGAGGAAAAGCCGAATTCGACCGTATCGGGGCTCTCGGCTTCGGCAAAGATGCTGGTGCGGTGGATCGGCCACTGCTCGATCCGCTGCCCGAATTCCTTGCCCGAGAGATAGAGGGCATCTGATGGCAACGGACGATAATTCCCGGCTGCCTTGCCGCTACCTTGCTGGCGGGTGTCAAAATAGTCGGCGATGTCGGATAGCCGTTCCTGAGCAGCGGAAAGCGAAGCGGAATCGGCCACGATCAGGTCATTGTCACCGAGATGGTCGAACAGGGTGGAAAGCTTGTCCTCGAACAAGGGCAGCCAGTGCTCCATCCCGGCCATCCGCCGCCCGTCGCTCACCGCCTGGTAGAGCGGATCGCCCGTTGCAGTGGCCCCAAACATTTCGCGATAGCGGCTGCGGAAGCGCTTGATCGTCGCCTCGTCGAGCAGCGCCTCGCTGGCCGGAAGCAGCAGATAGCCTTCAAGAACGCCGGTGCTGCGCTGGCTGCTGGGATCGAATAGACGCAGGCTTTCCAGTTCATCGCCGAAAAAGTCGAGCCGCAAGCCCTGATCGAGACCTGAGGGGAAGATATCGAACACCGACCCGCGCACCGCAAATTCGCCTGCATCGATCACCGTGTCGGTGCGGGTGTAGCCCTGGCGTTGCAGCAGGGCGATCAGGCTCTCGCGCGTGATCTGCGAGCCTGGCGTGAGCGAGCGCACCTGTTCGCGGATGCGGAAGGGGGAGAGCACACGCTGCAAGACCGCGTTGACTGTGGTGACGAACAGTTGCGGGTCTTTGCGCGAGGCTTGCAGCCGGTGAAGCGCTGCCAACCTGCGGGCACTAATCGAGAGTGCCGGGCTTGACCTGTCATAAGGCAGGCAATCCCATGCCGGGAATTCGATCACTTCGAGCTCGGGTGCGAAATAGCGGGCCGCCTCTGCCACGGAATGCATCGTCGCCTCGTCTGGCGCGACAAACACGGCGCGGCCCTTTGCTGCGCGCGCCAGATCGGCCATCACCAGAGGCTGCGCCCCGCGGGCAAGCGAGGCCAGGTTCAGTGGCCTTCGGGCCTCAAGAATATGGGACAAGTCGGGCATGGGCGGAGTGCCCCTTAGCGCGGGATTTCGACGTAATCGAGCTTGCGCATCAGCTCCATCTGCTCCCCTGCAAATTCAGGCGGTATGGCAAGGGTGCCCAGCGCCCAGCCCATGATGTCGACATCTTCTTCTTCCAGAAGCGCCTCGAACCACGCGATTTCCGCTTCGTTCCAGCCCTCGCTGTAGCGGTCGAAAAAGCAGCCGATCATGTAGTCGGCTTCGCGCGTGCCGCGATGCCAGGCGCGGAACTTCAATCGGTCAAGACGGACAGGATCGCTCATCCGCCGCCGGTAGGCGACCGCGCGCAGCGACACAAGCCCTCGCAGATGGGCGTTCTGGTCGCTCAGTCATGTCGAATCTGGCAAAGCCTGTGTGTTTATGGCTATGGAAGACCATGCGGCCGGATAGCCTCAACCCCTTGTTCATCGATACCGGCAGTCTTGAGGGCGTCGGGCCGAAATTGCGTCGCCCTCTGGAAAGGCTGGGGCTGACCCGGATGCGCGATCTGCTCTATCATTTGCCCGATCGTTTCGTTCAGCGCAGGCCTGTCACCAGTCTCGACGAGGCGGGCGAGGGCGAGCAGGTGATCGCGGCGCTGACACCTGTCGAATATCGCAACAGTGCGGGGCGCGGCCCGTTTAGGGTGTTGGCTCAGGATACGGCAGGCAATATTTGCGCGCTGATCTATTTCGGGCGGGCATCCTATACCGCGAAAAAGCTGTTGCCGCTGGGCGAGACGCGCTGGATCGCCGGCAAGCTCGAACATTATGGCCAGATGGCGCAGATCGTTCATCCCGATCATGTGGCCGAGGATGGCGGCAAGGCGCTGGCTCAGAAGAAAGAAGCGATTTATCCGCTGGCCGAAGGGTTGACCCAGCCGCGCATGGCCTCGCTGGTGGCCCAGGCGATGGAACGGGCGCCTGAACTGCCCGAATGGATCGAGCCTGCGCTGCTGGAGCGCGAAAAATGGCCGGAATGGCGCGATGCGCTGGTGCGGGCGCATGGCGGCGACAATAGTCTTGCGCGCGATCGTCTGGCCTATGATGAATTGCTGGCCAACAGTCTTGCGCTGATGCTTGTGCGCGCCAGCAACCGCCAGCGGCGCGGGCAGAGCCTGAAGGGCGACGGCAGCCTGAGGGCGAGGCTGCAACTGCCCTTTCCGCTGACAGGCGCCCAGAACCGCTCCATCGCCGAGATCGAGGGCGACTTGCAGCAATCCTCGCCCATGCTGCGCCTGCTGCAAGGCGATGTGGGGGCGGGCAAGACTGTGGTGGCATTGGAGGCTATGCTGATTGCGGCCGAAGCAGGCGCGCAGGCCGCGATGCTGGCCCCGACCGAAATCCTCGCCCGCCAGCATTATGAAACGCTGCGCAAGCTCGCCACGCCTGCCGGTGTGCAGGTGGTCTTGCTCACCGGACGCGACAAGGGGCGTGCCCGCGAGTCAATTCTGATGGGCCTGCTGGATGGCAGCATCGCCATCGTGGTGGGCACTCATGCGATTTTTCAGGAGACGGTTACCTATCGCAATCTCGGACTGGTGGTGATCGACGAGCAGCACCGCTTTGGCGTGGGCCAGCGGCTGATGTTGACCCAGAAAGGCAAGGTCACTCCGCATTGCCTGGCGATGACGGCGACGCCCATCCCGCGCACGCTGACGCTCGCTCAATATGGCGAGATGGATGTGTCTCGGCTCGACGAGATGCCGCCCGGCCGCCAGCCGATCGACACACGCGTGGTCGCGCTTGATCGGCTGGATGATGTGGTGGCAGGTGTCGAACGCCATCTGGCAAGCGGACAGCAGGCCTATTGGGTTTGCCCCATGGTCCACGACAGCGAGACGGAGGATCTGGCCGCCGCCGAAGCGCGTCATGCTGCGCTGGCCGAAAGGTTCGGGGACAAGGTGGCGCTGGTCCATGGTCAGCTCAGACCCGAGATCAAGGACGCGGCTATGGAGCGCTTCGTAAGGGGCGAGGCAAAGCTGTTGGTAGCGACTACAGTCATAGAGGTGGGCGTCGATGTGCCCAATGCCACGCTGATGGTGATCGAACAGGCGGAACGCTTCGGCCTTGCCCAGCTTCACCAGCTGAGGGGGCGGGTGGGGCGCGGTTCTGAAAAGTCGGTCTGCCTGCTATTGCGCGGCGAGATGCTGTCCGAAACCGCGCGCGAGAGGCTGGCCCTGATGCGCGAGACGCAGGATGGCTTCCGTCTGGCCGAAGAGGACCTGCGGTTGCGCGGCGGGGGCGAATTGCTTGGCACCCGCCAGTCGGGCGACACGCCCTTCCGCATCGCCACGCTGGAGCAGATCCAGCGCCTGCTTCCTGTCGCCCATGACGATGCACGCCTTCTGACCGAGCGCGATGGGGGGCTGGCCAGCGCAAGGGGCCAGGCTGCGCGCATCCTGCTCTATCTGTTCGAGCGGGACTGGGGAGTGCAGCTATTGCGCGGCGGCTAGCCGAGACTTTTGAGGATCGTCGCGAAGCTGTTGGTGGTGGAATTGATGCGGAAGGGCTTGGCTTTCTTGTAGCTGTCCGAGCTGTACCATGCCTTCAACGCGGCTTCATCGTCGAACCGGATCAGCGCGATATGTTTGGCAGGCAGCTCGCCCTCCAGCACTTCGGGCTCGTCGGCGATGCTCAGGATCTCGAAATTGACGCCTTCGAAACTGGGCATCGCGGCTTCGGCATATTGGTGGAACCCAGCCTGGTCGACGATATCCATCACGGCGAGAAAATAGGCTGCCATCTGCGGTCCTTTCCATGTCCTGTAGCAGTGTTAAATGCCTAGCTTGAAGTATGGAAGTGAAGCCTGCCCAGGCCCTGAATTAACAACTATTTCACTTCGTCTGGGTAATTCCCCTGAGTTATTTCGGGGGTCGGCCATGCAATTCAGATTGGGTGCCATGCCAGATGAGCGAGCGGAACCTGTCCGGCGAGCTCAGATAGAGGATTGCACAAGCCTTGCGAGGGTGGCCGTTGTGGGCACTCTCTTCAACCTCATCGTATCTTCGGTCTCGGTCTGGAGCTTGCAGTATCATACCGAGATTCTGATCTGGTCGGTTCTTGTCGTTCTTGCAGGCTGCATAAGGCTGCTTGTCGCTCGTCAGGCCCGTCAGGCGTTAAGCCATGATAGGGATACGACACGGGTTGAGCGCAACATCGTGCTTTCGGCGCTTGCCAATGGGCTGGTGTGGGGCTGCGGTATGATGGGTGCCAGTTTCATGCTCGCCCCCTCGCAATTTGGTATTGTCACCGTTCTCATTGGCGGGATGATGGGCGCTGCGGTGATGACCTATGGGGCACTGCCGAAAGCAGCCATGGCCTTCATTGCCTCCGTTGCTTTGGGTGGCGCTGCAGCTTTCGCCTTTTCTCCCAATGCCAATTTTGGCGCGCTGCTGCTTCTGGGGAGCTACATTGTCGTCCTGACCCGGACGATTAACACCAATGAAGCCAATTTCATCGCCAAGATCGAGACGGAAATCTCGCTGCGAGACAGCGCCGCAACGGTGCAGTTGCTGCTGAACGATTACGAGCAGCAGAGTGCGGACTGGCTCTGGTCGGTCGATGCAGACCAGCGCATCGTCGCGGCCCTGCAGCTGTGCCAGCGTCAGCTCCAGCTGGCGCGTGGTGGGGTTGGACACGCGCGAATACAGGTAGCCGCCGGCTTCCAATCCCGCCTGGGTGGCGGCCACACCCTAGAAATCGCACGTCACGCTCTGGTAGATGGGCGCGACCAGCGGCCGGTTGCCCTCAGGCAGGGTGACCTCGGGCGGATGGTTGAGGCGGGTGCGGTCACGCGCCGAGTACACGCGATTGCGCCCTCCAGGGCCA
>CAZWEY010000021.1:0-23379 GCA_964632055.1 uncultured Sphingomonadaceae bacterium | reverse complement strand
CTGGCCCCGGCGCTGTCGGGCGATCCGGGGCAATAGGTGCAATCCTCGCGGCCCAGAACCGGCAGGGACGAGGCGAAGGCAGGGAGCGCTTGCGCAGGATCGTCGATCCGTTCGATGGGAAGCGCCAGTCCCCGGCTGCGCGCCGCCTGTTCCAGAATGGAGGCCCCGCCGCAAACGAAGAACGGGGGCATGGCCTGTGCTTCGCGCGCAGCCCATGCCGCGGCTATCAGTTCCGGGCCGACGCCTGCCGGATCACCAAGCGAAACGGCCAGAGGGAGGACAGGGCCGTCTGTGCGAGGCGCCTTAGTTATATTCGATGATCGCATCGCGGCGCAGGTCGCGCAGATAGCGCTGGGCACGCTTGCCGACGCGCTCTTCCTCGAGCTGCGACATGAGCTGTTCGAAATTGGGTTCGTCGGCCATTTGCGGATCGTCGCGCCCGCACAGCATCAGTACCCTCACCCCTTCTTCGGGCGAACCGAAGGGCGGGGTCGATTCGCCAAGCTGCAGATTGAGAAGCGAATCCTGAAGTGGCGCGGGCAGGGTCCGGGCACGGACCTGATCGTTGGTGACGATATCCGCGCCCAGCCGCAGAGCTGCCTCGTCTGCCTCGCCGCAGCCGTGGATCTGGCCTACGGCACCAGCGAAAGCGGCAACTTTCTGGCGGGTTTCGGCTTCGCTCGAATTGGCTGGAATGCTGAGAGTGATCTGCTTGAGGCTGAGCAGCGCGTCGCGCGGGTCAGCCATCAGCACCTGCCGCTTGTCGATCAGATAGAGGATCGAGAAGCCGCCCGGGATTTCTACCGGTCCGACCAGCTGGCCGGGCGACATGTCGCGGGTCACGCTGGCCAGCTCGGACGGCAGCTGGGCCAGATGGATCCAGCCCAGATCGCCGCCAACAGCAGCGGTGGAGGCTTCCGAAAACTGGCGTGCATAGGCGACGAAACTGCCGCCTTTCTGGAGCTGCTCGATGATCTTGCGGGCATTTTCGAACACGGCGGGCTTGTTTTCGGGCGAGGCAGACAGATAGATTTCGCCCAGCCGGTATTCATCCTTGCCGCGCGATGCCTTGAGGCGCTGGACCAGCTCGGTCACTTCTTCCTCGGAAACATTGACGAAAGGCTCGATATTGCGGCGCAACAGGCGCTGCCAGGCCAGCTCGCCGTTGATCTGGCGCTTCATCGAGGCGGGAGATGAACCGATCTTCTTGAGATAGGCGTCCATCGCCGAAGGGTCGCTGCGAAAATTCTGGGCTGCGACATTGGCATAGGTCTGGTCGACTTCAGCCTGTTCCACCTCGATCTTCTGTTCCTTGGCTGCCTGGATCTGCAAGGTTTCGTCGATCAGGTTGCGCAAGATCTGCATGCGCAGGCGCTGCATTTCTTCGGGCGAGATTTCCTGGTCATTGGCGGCCAGAACCAGAGCCAGCCGTTGATCCACATCGGTGCCGGTAATCACCTGGCCGTTGACCACCGCCGTGGCGCGGCGGGAATTGGGATCGTTGGCGCTCATCAGAACGATATTGTCGGGCAGGTTGAACGGGTCGGCACTGGCATCGACGGGCGCGCTATCGGCCTGCTGGGCCGCAGCCGTGCCGGCAAATGCGAGCGAGGCAAGGGCTGCTGCGAGTAACGGGGCGGTGCCAAGGCTGAAACTGATACGATCTGATTTAATGGCCACTCGAGCAATCCTGTCATCGGCGCGGGTCATGCGCCTGTCCCATGTCACAGCTACTGATGCCAGCAGCCGGCTTAACCAAAGCTGAGCCATGCAGGCGATAGCGTGTTTGCTGCCCCCTGCCAACGCCCCGCTATCAGGGAACTCCCAGATTGCGCAGTGCGAAGATCAGCTGGAACGTATTGCCCTTGCGGGCATCGCCGCTGCGCGAATAGTCGCGCCGCCAGGTGAAGCCCACTTCCATGCAATCGTCCTGATAGGCAATGCCCAGCCGCGTTCTGAGCGGTTCGAAACCATCCGAGGCAAAGGTCGGGTCCTCGCGCCTGTCGGTCAGGTTTACCACGCTCGAACCGAAGACAGACCAGTAGCGAGCAAAGGCAAGCCGGGCAGAGGCGCGGACTTCCTCGCGGTCCTTCAAATCCTCGATCCCGGCAGCGATATCGCGATTGAGCCGCAGATAGCTCAGCTCGACATAGGTTTTCTTGGAGCCAAGGGTTGCATCGAATTCATTGCGACGCACAGACAGATTGTCCTTGTCGATGCGGAACCGGTGCGTGAGCTGGACAAAATCCCTGTATCGGATCTCGGTGCGTCCGACCCAGTCGGAAAACCGGCTGGTCAGGCCCGTGCCATCTGGCAAAAGCTGGGATTTGCTGCTCAGGCGATAGGATTGGCCCACGGTGGTCTTGATCCGCCAGCTGGGCCGGTCGAGCTGCCAGTCGATGCCATAAGTCAGCCTGACGCCATCTTCCACCCGGTCATAGCCGGGAAATCGGTTGAGGGCGAACAGGTTCGAATCCTCCAGGTCGATCGCGCGGGCATCCTCATTGGGCACACTGAGATTGCGCAGCCTGGGTGTTGCGACAAGCTGGAGCCGGGGCGTGAGCACCTGCGTGCCGCCCAGCGCCTTGCCGATGAAGGGCCATTTGACATCGATCGCCCCCACAGCGACGCCGCGCGTCTGCCAGCCCGGCTGGCCGCGATAGATTGCTGTCTGGGTGAAGCCGTTCTGATTGGAGTGATAAATATCGCCTCGCATCATGCCGGTGAGCGTGATCTCCTGGCCCATGGCGGTGAGCCGCCGCATGTCCCACCTGGCGCTGGCAAAGGCGCGCTGGGTATCCTGGCCGTCGGTGCGGGTGATGGCGAGGCTGTTGGCCTGAAATTCCACCCGGCCGCCCAGCAGCGGATTGGCGAGGCGGCGGCGGTAGTCGACAATCGGAAGCGCTATCGGAACCTGGCCCTGAGGATCATTGGTACGCAGTGTCTGCGTCGCCCATGATGCGATCGAGAGATAGGAATTCCTGCTGGTCCGCTCCAGATCGATCATCGAGCGCAAGCGGTCGTCGCGGCTGATGTCATAGCGGCGCAGAAAGGTGCGGTCGCTGGCATAGCGGGCAGAGGCGGTCAGGCTCCATTTCGGAGAAAGCTGGAAGCGGCCATTGGCGAAGACATAGCCGCGCAAATCCTTTTCCGAGGATGGTGTCGCGCCGTCGATCGGGATGCGGGAACTCTGGGTTATGTAGCCGGTGAACTGATAGGCGCCCTTGCTGGTAAGCGCACGATATCTGACCCGGGCCATCGGGTTGGTCTTGGAATAGGCGACCCCGGTCAGCGCAAGGTCACGATTGGGCGCAAGGCGGACGTAATAGGTGTTGGCCAGCTCTACCCCGTTCGACTTCGAAAAGCGGATATCGGGGATCAGCACGCCCGACGTGCCGCGTCCGTCGGTGTTGATCCTGAGTGCTGGAAGCGGCAGGACCGGCGTTCCGAACAGTTCGAGCCGGGCGTTTTTGAAAGTCACGCGGTGCTTTTCGGGGTCGTAAAGGACACGATCGGAAATCACCCGCCAGCTGGGCGTTTTGGAACAGCCATCCTCGCGGATCACGGCGCAACCGCTATAGGACGTATCCGACAGGGCTACGGTGCCATCATCGTTGCGCTCACCCTTGCGCGCGGCCATGCGCCCGCCTGCGGTAAAGACCATCAGCATGTCGTCTATGGCGCCTGCGCGCAGCTCGTCGGTCAGCTCCATGCGCGGGGTATAGACGACATTGCCGGCTGCATCGGTGAAGCGGATATTGCCCGTGGCGACGATCTGGCCGGTGGTGCGATACCATTGCACGCTGTCGGCCCGAACCTGCTGATCAGCTCTGTGCAAGACAACATTGCCGCTGGCGGTGACGATTTCATTGTCCGAATCATAGGCAACCGTATCGGCTTCGAACCCGACAGGTTCGGCCAGCGCTGCTTCGGGCTGATCGGGGGTCTTTGGCTCCTGAGCCGAAGCCGCCGCTGGTGCGCCGCACAGGGCAAACCCCGCAAGCAGCGGAGCGAAAAGAGGCAGGAGAAGCTGTGGCAAGCGGGGAGGCAAGGCTTGCATCAGGGACGGCACAAGGGGAGGCATGGCTTGCCTATCGCACCGGTGGCCCCTAACTGCAACGCCATGCATTGCAGCTGTTGCATCATTTTGATGCGATGATCAGGCTTTGCCGTTTCAACCTTCAACACCGGACATGTCATGCAGATCATTTTCAGCGACGCTTTGCCAGACACCAGACCCCGGCTTCAGGCAAGGGTGGTGGATCAGGGCGCGGTGCCTGTGGGCCTGCCCCGGCTGGTTCTGGAATCGGCCTCTGCAGCGCGTTTCAGCGGCAAGGCCGCGCAGCTGCATGAGGCTTTTGCCGAAGTGGATGGCCTTGTGGTGCGTATCGCGCTGGCCGGGCTGGGAGAGCGCAATGCCTCCACGCGATCCGACACGCTGGAGCGGGCGGGCGCGGCACTGGTCGCCAAATATCTCACTTCGGGCGAGGAGAGCCTGCTGCTCGATCTCAGCAGCACATTCCTGACCGGCGCTGAAACCTGCTCGCTGCTGCTCGGCGCGCGGCTGCGTGGCTGGCGGCTCGACAGCTACCGGACGAAACTCACCGACGAGCAGAAGCCTTCGCTCAAGAGCATCATGGTCGTGGGCGCTGCAGCGGGTACGCAGGATCTGTGGGAAGAACAGGCCGCGATTGCCGAGGGTGTCGAATTCACCCGCACTCTGGTCACCGAGCCCGCCAACACGATCTATCCGCAAAGCTTCGTCGCGCGTTGCCGCGAGAAATTCGAGGGCACGGGCGCAGAGCTGATCGTGCTCGACGAGGCCGAGATGAAGCGGCTCGGCATGGGCGCGCTTCTGGGCGTTGCGCAAGGCTCGGCCCGCCCGCCGCGCATTCTCGCCATCAAATGGGCAGGCGGCGCGCCCGGCGGCCGCCCGATGGCCTTCGTCGGCAAGGGGGTCACCTTCGATGCCGGTGGCATTTCGATCAAGCCTGCTGCTGGCATGGAAGACATGAAATGGGACATGGGCGGCGCAGGCGCTGTGGCTGGCGCCATGCTGACGCTGGCCCGGCGCAAGGCCAAGGCCAATGTCATCGGCATTTGCGGTCTGGTCGAGAACATGCCCGACGGCAATGCGCAGCGCCCCGGAGACGTGGTGACGACAATGTCGGGCCAGACGGTCGAGGTGATCAACACCGATGCCGAAGGCCGCCTCGTGCTGTGCGATGCGCTGACCTGGACGCAGCGCGAGTTCGCGCCCACAGCGATTGTCGATCTCGCCACGCTGACCGGCGCGATCATCATTTCGCTGGGCCATGAATATGCCGGCATGTTCGCCAGCGACGACGATCTTGCAGGCAAGCTCGATGCGGCCGGCAGGGCCAGCGGCGACAGGTTGTGGCGCTTCCCCATCGGCCAGGCATACGACAAGATGCTGGAAAGCCCGATTGCCGACATGAAGAATGTCGGGCCGCGTTTTGGCGGGTCGATCACGGCGGCCCAGTTCATCAAGCGGTTCATCGACAATGGCACACCCTGGGCGCATCTCGACATTGCGGGCACGGTGTGGACCGACAAGCCCGGCGCCACCTGGGACAAGGGTGCGACCGGCTTCGGCGTGCGGCTGATCGACCGCTTCGTGCGCGACAATCTGGAAGGCTGAGCGGCCGCGCCATGCAGGTCGGCTTCTACCAGCTCTCGCGCGATCCGGTGGAAGCGGCGCTGGCGGATATTGCCAGAAAGACTCTGGAATCGGGCGAGCGGATGCTGGTGGTCAGCGAGGAAGCCTCTCTGCTCGACCGGATAGACACAACGCTCTGGGAACGCCATGCGCAAGCATTTCTTGCCCATGGCCGCGCGGGCGAACCGCATGAGGAGCGCCAGCCGATCCTCCTTTCGCAGAGCTGCGATGCGCCCAATGGTGCGCGCTTCATCGCGCTGGCCGATGGCCAATGGCGCGACGAGGCGCTCGGATTTGCGCGCGTTTTCCTGTTTTTTGGCGATGAGCAGCTTCAGGCGGCGCGCGACTGCTGGAAAATGCTGGGGGAGAAAGATGGGCTGGAACGCGCCTTCTGGAAACAGGAGGGCGGGCGCTGGGTGAAGGCGGGATGAGGGGTGATCTTGCGGCGCAGCATTTTCCCGTATAGGGGCCGCGCCACTTTCACATATTGCCAGCTGCAAGGATATTCCCATGGCGGTTACCCGCACTTTCTCGATCATCAAGCCCGATGCCACCCGCCGCAACCTGACCGGTGCGGTCACCGCCAAGCTGGAAGAAGCAGGCCTGCGCGTCGTTGCCTCCAAGCGTATCCGCATGACGAAGGAACAGGCCGAAGGCTTCTATGCCGTTCACAAGGAACGCCCCTTCTTCAACGATCTCGTCTCCTTCATGATCAGCGGCCCGGTCGTGGTGCAGGTGCTGGAAGGCGAAGACGCCGTGAAGCGCAACCGCGACATCATGGGCGCCACCAACCCCGCCGATGCCGCCGAGGGCTCGATCCGCAAGAGCTTTGCCGAATCGATCGAGGCCAATTCGGTGCATGGTTCCGACAGCGACGAGAACGCCGCGATCGAGATCGCCTATTTCTTCTCCCCCGAAGAAATCGTCGGCTGACGCATAAAAAGAGCGCCTCCCCCTTTCCGAAGGGGAGGCGCTCATGAATTTTGCCGCCGGGCCGGATGGCCCAGGGATTGGTATCAGGCGGCTTCCAACATCCTTGCCAGATCTTCGCGAACGTCTCCGGTCGGGCGGATGTCGAACTTGTCGACCAGCACGCCCAGCACTTCGGGCGTGATGAACTGGGGCAGCGTCGGACCCAGGTGGATCTTGCGGATGCCCAGATGCAGCATGGTGAGCAGAACGGCGGTCGCCTTCTGCTCGAACCAGCTGATCGCATAGTGCAGCGGCAGGTCGTTGACCCCGCAGCCCAGCGCGCCCGCCACCGCAACGGCCACCTGCACCGCAGAATAAGCATCGTTGCACTGGCCCATGTCGAGCACGCGGGGCACGCCCTTGATGTCGCCCAGATCCTCGCGGTTGAAGCGGAACTTGCCGCAGCCCAGCGTCAGGATCAGGCTGTCTTGCGGGGTGGCCATGGCAAGGTCGTGGAAATAATTGCGGCCCGGCCGCGCGCCGTCGCAACCGCCGATCAGGAACAGGTTCTTGACATCGCCATCCTTGATCATGCCGAGCAGCGTGTCGGCCACGCCCATCACCGTGTTGCGGCCAAAACCGGCAGGGATGGTCACCTCGTCCGCGTCGGCCGCGAAGCCGGGCTGGGCCAGCGCGCATTCGATCGCGGGCGTGAAGTCGTGGTTGCGGATATGGGTGATGCCGTTCCAGCCCACCGGGCCGGAGGTGAAGATGCGGTCGGCATAGCCCTTGATCTCGGGGTTGATGAGACAGTTGGAGGTCATCACGATGGCGCCGGGGAAGGCATCGAAATCCTTCTGCTGGTCCTGCCATGCGCCGCCATAATTGCCTGCGAGATGGGCATATTTCTTGAGGCCGGGATAGGTGCTGGCGGGCAGAAGCTCGCCATGGGTATAGACATTGACGCCCTTGCCCTCGGTCTGCTGAAGGATGGCTTCAAGGTCGCCCAGATCATGGCCGGAAACGAGGATCGCCTTGCCCTTTTTGGGTGTCATGCGGACCATGGTCACTTCCGGGTGGCCAAAGCGGCCGGTGTTCGCCGCGTCGAGCAGTTCCATCACTTTGAGGTTGAGCGCGCCGACGGCGAGAGATTCGGCGACGAGCGCATCGACATCGGTGGAATCGGAGCCAAGGAACGCGGCGATGCGGTGGAATTCGGCGGAAACCGTCGCTTCTTCCTGCCCCAGCACACGGGCGTGCTCGCTATAGGCAGCGGTGCCCTTCAGCCCATAAAGGATCAGGTCGCGCAGGCCGACGACGGATGGTCCATCGCGATCCATGAAGCGTTGGATCGAGGCCAACGGCGCAGCAGTCGCCAGTTCGGAAGGAGTGATGCCGGGGTTCCATGTGGCGGGTTCGGGGAGGTTGGAAAGGTCGGCGCCCGCCTGTTTGGCGAGGGCCTTCGCCTTGTCGCGCATCGCCAGCGCTTCTGCGATCAATGCATGGAAGCGTTCGGCGTCGAAATTGACATTGGTCAGCGTGGTGAACCAGGCATGTGGGGTGAAGGCATCGATTGCCGCGTCGCGCGCGCCTGCTTTTGCGGCACGGTCGGCATAGGCGGAAACGCCCTGCATCACGCGCAGCAGGATGTCCTGCAGGTCCGCCACCTCGGCGGTCTTGCCGCAGGAGCCGATCTTGACGGCGCAGCCGCCCTTGTTCGATTGTTCGCACTGCACGCAATACATGGATCATTCTCCCATTTCCCGGCGGCCGGGGCTTTAAGTGGACAACGAGAGTCCACTTAAAGCCGAATCAAAAGATGACTTTGATATGAATCAAATGTAGTTCGCCCTTTCCCGGCCATGGTCCCGCCAAGGAGGACATAGCGCACGCCATGCAGCTTACCCGTCACACCGATTATGCCTTGCGATTGCTGATTTATCTGGCCGATCTGGAAGATGGGCTGACCGCGATTGCCGAGGTGGCCGAGGCCCAGAATATCTCGCGCACCCATCTGATGAAGATCGCCAACCAGCTCGCCCATGCCGGTTTCATCGAGGCGCAGCGGGGGCGTAGCGGGGGGATCAGGCTGGCGCGAGCGCCCGAAGCGATCAATCTGGGGGATGTCGTGCGCGTGACGGAGCGGGGCTGCGGGCTGGTGGATTGCAGCGGCTGCCGCCTTGTCCGCCGGTGCAATCTGCCCGGTATCCTGGCCAGGGCCGAGCAGGCCTTCAACGCCGTGCTCGACGGCTACAGCCTTGCCGATCTGATGAGAGAGAAAAAGGGGCTGGCGGCATGACGCTGGCTCTGGACGAGGCAGGGCTGCGCCAGCTGGTCGAGGCATTCTACGGCCGCATTCGCTCAGACGCAGTGCTGGGGCCGATCTTCAACGATGCGGTGGAGGACTGGCCGCATCATTTCACGCAGCTGACCGCCTTCTGGACCTCGGTGATGATGGGAAGCGGACGCTACAAGGGGCAACCCGTGCCGGCCCATGCGCGGCACAAGGCGCGGATCGAGGAAGGGATGTTCGACCGGTGGCTGGGCGTCTGGAAGGAAACGACGGATGAACTGATGGAGCCGGGCGCTGCTGCGGCCTTGCAGGAAAAGGCCGCGCGGATTGCCGAGAGCCTCAAGCTGGCGCTGTTCTTCCGCCTGCGCGATCCCCGTCGGCCTGAACCATACAAGGTGACCGCGATCTGGGATCAGGACACGCTTCCGCAAGCGATCCGCAACGAACATCGCACCAAGGAGGGCACCTGGGGCTTGCTGCGCCTGCTGGAAGGTTCTGCGACGCTGGTCTTTACCGATGATGGGCGCAAGGTGCCGGTCGCGCCCGGCAAGCCCGGCCTGATCGCGCCGCGCGAAACCCATTATGTGGCGCTGGACGGCCCGGCGCGGATGCAGGTGGAATTCTACAAGGAGAACCCGCTTGGCGCTGGATGATTTCACGCTTGCCCGCGTGGCTCATGTCGTGGCCGTGCTGTTCTGGATCGGCGGCGTCGGATTCGTCACGCTGGTGGTGATGCCCGCGATCCGCGCCAGGGAGGCGCCCGATGATCGCCTGATGGCCTTCCGCCGGATCGAAGCTGGCTTTGCCCCGCAGGCCCGGTGGTGGGTATTGCTGGCGGGGCTGACCGGTTTCTGGATGACATGGCGGGCCGATCTGTGGGGCCGCTTTGCCGAGCCGCGCTTTTGGTGGATGCACGCCATGGTGCTGGTCTGGGCGATCTTCAGCCTCATGCTGTTCGTGGCCGAGCCGCTGGGCCTGCATCGCAGGATGGAGCGGTCACCCAGCCCGGAAGCGGATTTTGCCCGCATGGAGCGCGCGCATCGCATCCTGCTGGCGCTGTCTCTTGTGGCAGTGATCGGCGCGGTCGGCGGCGCGCACGCGCTGTTCTGAGGCCTCAGCCGCCGACGGAAACCGCGCCTTCATCGCCATTGCTGCCTGCTACCAGCCTTTCAAGGCATCGGCTGTAAAGCTGATGTTCGGCAATCAAAACCCGCGCGGCCAGTGTGTCGGCGGTGTCTTCTGGAAGGATCGCCACCTTTGTCTGGCCCAGTATCGGGCCATCGTCCAATTCGGGCGTGACGAGATGGACCGAGCAGCCGCCATGGCTGTCGCCCGCATCCAGCGCGCGTTCATGGGTGTGCAGGCCCTTGTATTTCGGCAGCAGCGAGGGGTGGATATTGAGCATCCGGCCTTGCCATTTGCCGACAAATTCAGGGCTCAGGATGCGCATATAGCCGGCCAGCGCCACATAATCGGCGCCCGCCACCACCAGCGCCTCCTGCATCATCGCGTCATGGGCGTCGCGGCTTAGCCCCTTGTGCGAATGGGCGAAGGTGGCGACCCCTTCGGCCCTGGCCAGCGCAAGGCCGGAACTGTCAGGGTTGTTGCTGGCGACCAGCACGATTTCGTAGGGGCAGTCTTCGCGGCGCGAGGCATAAAGCAGCGCCGCCATATTGGTGCCGCTGCCCGAAATGAGCACGGCTATCTTTGCCCGCTCACGCATTGTGCGTTGCGCTCCAGTCGGCGCGGGCGGACCAGCATTCCTGCGATCCCTTGACGGTGCAGCCCTTCGGGCCTTCCCGAATTTCACCGATTTGGTAAACAACTTCTCCTGAAGAAACCAAATCGGCAGTCACGCTGGCGACATCGCCCGGCTCCACCGCCAGCACCATGCCCACCCCGCAATTGAAGGTGCGCGCCATTTCTTCCGGCTCGATATTGCCCTGCGCCTGAAGGAAGGCCATCAGCCTCGGCTGGGTCCAGCTGTCGGCATCGACCACCGCATGCGCGCCATCGGGCAGAACGCGCGGGATGTTTTCAAGCAGACCGCCGCCGGTGATATGCGCCAGAGCCGCGATCCGCCCGCTGCGGATGACCGGCAGCAGGCTTTGTACATAGATGCGTGTCGGCTCGATCAAGGCGTCGATCAGCAGGGTGTCCTGATCGAACAGGGCGGGGCGATCCATCTTCCAGCCCTTGTCGGCGGCAAGGCGACGCACCAGCGAATAGCCGTTGGAATGGACGCCGGAACTGGCAAGGCCGAGCAGCACCTGTCCCGGCGCGACCTTGTCGCCGGTCAGCTGTTCGCCGCGTTCCACCGCGCCGACGCAGAAACCGGCAAGATCATAGTCACCCGGCGCATACATGCCCGGCATTTCTGCCGTTTCGCCGCCGATTAGCGCGCAGCCGGCCATGCGGCATCCTTGCGCAATGCCTGCGATCACCCGCTCTGCCACGCCATTGTCCAGCTTGCCGGTGGCGAAATAGTCGAGAAAGAACAGCGGTTCGGCGCCTTGCACGATCAGGTCGTTGACGCACATGGCGACGAGGTCTTCGCCGATGCGGTCATGCCGGTCATGATCGATCGCCAGCTTGACCTTGGTGCCCACGCCATCATTGGCGGCGACCAGCAGCGGGTCCTTGAAGCCTGCCGCGCGCGGATCGAAGAAGCCTCCGAACCCGCCAATATCGGCATCTGCGCCGGGCCGCGCGGTGGCTTTCACCAGCGGGCCGATGGCCTTGACCAATGCATTGCCGGCGGCAATCGAGACACCGGCTTTTTCGTAGCTGTAGGATGGTTCGCCTGACATGGAGTCGCGCCTAACGCTTTCCGTGCTGGATTTCCAATCCCGTTTGGGCAAAAGGTGCCCGGAAATTTGATTATGCCAGCCTTTATCGCCTCTCATGCCTCGATGCAGCGCCGCATAGTGATTGCAGTCATGGCTCTGTCGGCTCTGGCCGTCGCCGTGCTTGGCGGGCGAGCGCTGATCGCTCAGGTCGCCGGAGAGCGCGGGATTGCGCCAGTTGCGGCAACCGGCGACATCGAAACGCGCGGGATCAAGGTCAATGTTCAGGGCAAGGATGCCAGAGAAGCCCGCGAAAAGGGCTGGGAACTGGCTCAAAGGCTGGCCTGGGAGAAGCTGGGCGGGCCCAAGATGGCCGATTCGCAGATTCGCAACATGGTTTCGGCGATCATCATCGAGGATGAGCAGATCGGCCCGCGTCGCTATATTGCCACCATGGGCGTCGCTTTTGATCGCACCCGCGCCGGAAGCTTTCTCGGCTCCAGCGGGCCGCGTTCGCGCTCAGCGCCGATGCTGCTCATTCCTGTGCTGCATCAAGGCGGCAACGATACCGTTTTCGAGGTGCGCAACCCATGGCAGAAAGCCTGGGCGGAATATCAGACCGGGGCGAGCGCCATAGATTATGTCCGCCCGGCCGGCTCTGGTGGCGATTCGCTGTTGCTGACCTATGGTCAGGCTGGCCGTCGCAGCCGATTGTGGTGGCGCAACCTGCTTGACCAGTTCGGCGCCTCCGATGTGCTTGTCGCGATTGCCCGGCTTGAACGGCAATGGCCCGGCGGCCCGGTGAAAGGGACCTTCACTGCGCGTTATGGCCCGGATAACCGCTTTCTGGGCAGCTTCCGCCTGAGCGCGAATAATGAAGCAGCAGTGCCCGCAATGCTGGAGCAGGCATTGCTGCGTTTCGACGCACTCTTTACCAGGGCGCTTGGCGACGGAAAGCTCAAACCCGATGCTACCTTGCAGTCGCTTTCACCTGAACTGGCACCCGAACTGGCGAGGCTAATCGCGCTTGGGCGCGAGGCAGAAGCGGGCGACAAGCTTGCGGCAGAAGCGATCATCAGCGGAACTGTGCCTGCTGCAGCACCCATTGCTCCCGCCGCAGCTGCGCAAAGCCTTGCGAGCATCACCGTGCAATTCGCCACGCCCGATGCGTCTGCGGTGGACGCAGGCCTCTCAGCTGTGCGTGCGGCTCCCGGCGTGCGCGCCGCTTCCACCAGCAGCATCGCGATTGGTGGCGTCTCGGTGATGAATGTCAGCTATGCGGGCAGTCTGTCCGATCTGGCGGCGGCCTTGCGCTCGCGCGGCTGGAAGGTGGTCGAAGGCCGCGATGCGCTGAGCATCCGCAGATAGATGAGCCAGATCGCTCTGCCGCTTGGCGCTGGCCCTGCTGCCGGGCCGGAGCGGATCGTGGTCGGTTCGGCCAACCGGGCCGCAATCGATGCCATGGCTGCGCCAGAGCTGTGGCCCTATCGCACCGCGATTTTGTGCGGGCCGCAGCGCGCGGGCAAGAGCCTGCTGGCCGCATGGTTCGCCGGGCAGGGCAAGGGCGATGCGATCGACGATGCCGATGGCATGGACGAGACGGCTCTGTTTCATGCATGGAACCGCGCGCAGGAGAGCGCCACGTCGCTGTTGCTGACCGCGCGGCAGGGCTGGCAGCCAGCCTTGCCCGATCTCGCCTCCCGGCTCGGGGCGGCGCTGCATCTTGAAATCGGCGTGCCTGACGAAAGCATGATGGCCGAGCTCCTGCTGACACAGTCGGCGCAACGCGGGCTGGTGCTGGGCGAGGCATGCATTGCCTATCTGGTTCCCCGCATGGAACGCAGCTTTGCCGGGATCGAGCAAATGATCGAGGCGATCGACCGGATCAGTCTGGAGCGAAAGCAGCCGCCGACGCTGGGGCTGTGCCGCGATGCGCTGGGCAGCCTTATCGGCCCGGACCAGCCTCGCTTGCTTTGACCCGGTTTTGGTGAGAGAATCGACCCGCAATGTTTGGAAGCCTCATCTCCTATCTCGACTCGATCGCCCAGCGCGATCCGGCACCGCGTTCGCGCTGGGAAGTGCTGTTTTATCCCGGCGTGCTGGCGCTCGGATTTCACCGCATTGCGCATCGGTTGTTCCGCTCAAGGCTGTTCTTCCTCGCGCGTATGGTCAATCACCTGTCGCGCGCGCTGACCGCGATCGACATTCATCCCGGCGCCAGCATCGGGCGGCACTTTTTCATCGATCATGGCTTTGTGACGATCGGGGAGACCGCGGAAATCGGCAATAATGTGACGATCTACCCTTGCGTCACACTTGGCGGGACCAATCCTACCAATGGCATCCCCGGCAAACGCCATCCGACCCTGCTCGACAATGTCATCGTCGGTTCGGGCGCGCAGATATTGGGCCCGATCACGATTGGCGAACGGGCGCGGATCGGGGCCAATGCGGTGGTAACGGACGATGTGCCCGAAGGGGCGACCATGATCGGTCCCAAGGCCCGCTCCACGCTGGTAGCCGCCGAAACCTGGCAGCGCGATTTCATTCCCTATGGCACGCCCTGCAAGGAGCCGTGCGAGCCTGGCGGTCAGCGGGTCGAGGAATTGGAAGCCGAAATTGCCGCACTCCGCACCGAGATGGCCGAATTGCGCGAGAGCATGCGCGCCGCACGGCCCAAGCCCGCACGGCGCGGCGAGGCCGGGAACTGATGGCGGCAGCGACTGGCGGGGCCGGGGCCGGCAGTGTCATAGACTTTCCAGCATCGCGCGCCCTGCAGGTGGGCTTCGAACGGGCCGAGCTGCACCGCATTCTCGATCTCTACGGGCGCATGGTCGCGGCGGGCCAATGGCGCGATTATGCGATGAACTTCACTCGCGATGCAGCAAGCTTTTCCGCCTTTCGCCGCACAGCCGAACGCCCGCAGGCACTGCTCGAAAAACGACCTTCCCTCAGAGGGAGGCAGGGCATGTGGACCCTGTTTGGCGAACATGGCCAGGTGTTGAAACGCGGCCACGAGCTGGCGGGAGTTCTTGCCCCGCTGGAACGGCGGCTGCTTAAAACGGTCGATTGAATGTGCCTTCTGTCACAAGGTCATTCACCTGTCATCTAACTGTCATGCAGCTGTCCTAGAGCGTGATTCGCAACGAATTGCCAACTGAGGGACACAAAATGAATCTGAAGACCACGATCGCCAGCCGCACCGCCATTGCACCGCTTGTCCTGGCGGTCAGCCTGGGCTGGGCTGCACCGGCCACGGCGCAATCTGCCAGGGATTTTGCCGAGATGCGCGCCCAGCTTGAGGCGATGAGCTCGCGGATCGCTGCGCTTGAGGGCCAGCTTACCGAAGCAAACGCCAAGGCCGATGCAGCAACCAATGCCGCCAATTCGGCCAATTCCGCCGCAATTGCCGCCAATGCCGCCGCAGCTTCCGCCAAGGCCGCGGTCGATTCCGATACCAAGGTCAAGTGGAAGGGCGGTCCGCAGTTCTCTTCGGCCGATGGCGGTTTCACCTTCAAGCCGCGCGGCCGCATCATGGTCGATGCCGGCAAGGTCAGCGCGCCGGGCTCGATCAGCGATGCCGGGCTTGGCTTCGGCAATGAGGTGCGCCGTGCCCGTCTCGGTGTCGAGGGAACCGTTCCGGGCGGCTTTGGCTACAAGTTCGAGGCTGATTTCTCCGAAGGAGAAGCCGAGATCACTGACGGCTTCCTGTCATATTCTGACAAGGGGCTGACAGTCACGGTCGGCCAGCACAACAATTTCCAGTCGCTCGAAGAGCTGACCAGCAGTCTCAACACCAGCTTCATGGAGCGCGCAGCCTTCACCGATGCTTTCGGCTTCGAACGCCGTGTGGGCCTGTCCGCGCAATATGGCATGAAGGATTTCATCCTTCAGGCGGGCGTCTTCACTGACAACATCCATGACCTGAACGACGAGAACAACAGCTGGGGCGCCGATACGCGCCTGGTCTACATGCCCAAGATGGGCGGCACGCAGCTGCATCTGGGCGGCTCGCTGCATTACCGCGAACTGAAGGATGCCGCGAGCAGTGTGCGCTATCGCCAGCGCCCCTTCATTCACACCACCGACACCCGTTTCCTCGCCACGCCTGAAATCGGCGCAACCAGCGAGACGGGCTACGGACTTGAACTCGCCGCCATTCGCGGGCCGTTCCACTTTGCCGGCGAAGCCTATTGGCAGAAGGTTGCACGGCCGGGCTTTGCCAATCCGACCTTCTTCGGCGGCTATGCCGAAGTCGGCTATTTCCTGACCAAGGGCGATAGCCGCGGCTACAAGAAGGGCGCCTTCGACAGGGTGAAGCCTGCCAATGGCTTCGACAAGGGCGGGATCGGCGCCGTGCAGATCAACCTGCGCTACGACTATCTCGATCTCAGCGATGCGGGCGTGATCGGCGGAACTCAGAACGGCTATGGCGTCTCGGTGGTCTGGACCCCGGCCGAATACATGCGTTTCATGGCCAATTATGGCCGCATGGATTATTCCGACGCGGCTATCGCCACCATCACCGGCAACCGAGACTATGGCGTGGACGTGTTCGGCATGCGCGCCCAGTTCGACTTCTGAGCAGTCTTCCCAAAGCCTGAACAGCGGCTTGACCTGATGGGCCCCCGGCATTGCCGGGGGCCTGTCTCATTTCATCCCAGCGTGCGCAGAGTGGGAGGCAGCTCCGCGAAATCCGCAATCACCGCATCGGCGCCCAGCTCGTCGGCCGGGCGGTCGGCAAAGCCGAATCGCACCGCCACACAAGGGATGCCGGCTGCGCGCGCAGCGCCCGTATCGGCCAGCGTGTCGCCCACAAAGGCCGCCTTTCCGCCGCCGCATTGGCGGACCATCTCGTGCAAAAGATCAGGCGCGGGCTTCTGCTTGCCGGGGCCAAGCGAATCACCGCCCAGCAGCGCATCGAAGCGGTCGATCATCCCGATGTCGGCGAGAAGCTGCCGGGCGAAACCTTCGAACTTGTTGGTGACCACCGCCAGCCTGCATCCGGCATCAGCCAGCTCGTCCAGCATCGCCTCGCAGCCGGGATAGGGGCGGGTATGAACGGACAGGTTCGCCTCGTAATAGCGCAGCAATTCCTTGTAAAGCGGACGAAATTCTTCCGCGCTCATGTCGCCTTGCTGCACCAGCGCGCGCTCCAGCATCTTTTTGGCACCGCCTCCGATCAGGGGAGGGATTTCATGCATCGGGATGGGCTGACGCCCGGCCAGGCGCAGCGCGTGGTTCACTGCCTCGCCCAGATCGCGGGAAGAATCCACCAGCGTTCCGTCGAGATCGAAGCCGACAATGGCAAAGGGAAAATCCGTCATGCGGTGGGCAAGTGCCCGTCCGGTATGGAATCTGCAAGACATTGGTGGCATTGGCTTTGGCCATGACAGCGCCAAGCCGACCTTTAGCCACGATCATCCTTGCCGCCGGCAAGGGCACGAGGATGAAAAGCGACACGCACAAGGTGCTGCACCCTGTCGCCGGGCGGCCCATGCTGGAGCATCTGCTGGCTTCGGTCAGCGAGCTAGCCCCTCAGCGTCAGGTAGTGGTGGTTGGCGACGGGCGCGACCAGCTGGAACAGGCGCTGGCCGGCCGGGCCGAACTGGCGGTGCAGGAGCCCCAGCATGGCACCGCGCATGCCGTGCAGCAGGCGCAAGCTGCTCTGGCAGGCTTTGCGGGCGATGTGCTGATCCTTTATGGCGATGTCCCCTTTGTCAGTGTGGGCACTATGCGTGCCATGCTCGACCGGCTGAACGCGCCCGATGCGCCTGCGGTTGTCGTGCTGGGATTCGAGCCTGACGATGCGCTGCAATATGGCCGGGTGATCACGCAGGGTGGGCTGATCGCAAAGATGGTCGAGCACAAGGACGCAAACGAGGCTGAGCGCGCCTGCACTCTGTGCAATTCCGGGCTGATGGCGGTGCGGGGCGAAGATCTGTTCGGCCTGCTGGCGCGGGTCGGCAATGACAATGCGCAGGGCGAATATTATCTCGTCGATATCGTCAATATCGCCAATGCCGATGGCCGTCATTGCGCAGTGGTGGTGACGGGTGATGCCGACGAGGTGGCGGGCATCAACAGCCGGGCCGAGCTGGCCGAGGCGGAAGGCCGCTGGCAACAGCGCCGCCGGATGCGCGCCATGGCCGAAGGGGCCACGCTGACAGCGCCCGAAACGGTTTGGTTTTCCTGGGATACGGTGCTGGGCCGCGATGTGACGGTGGAGCCCAATGTCGTGTTCGGCCCCGGTGTCGTGGTGGCTGACAAGGTGCGTATCCGCGCCTTTTGCCATATCGAGGGAGCAAATCTGGCACGCGGGACAGAGGTTGGCCCCTATGCCCGTCTGCGCCCTGGCGCGGTGCTGGAAGAAGGGGCGAAGGTCGGCAACTTCGTCGAGATGAAGAAGTCGCGGCTGGGCAAGGGCGCCAAGGCCAATCACCTGACCTATCTGGGCGATGCAGAGATCGGCGCCGGCGCCAATATTGGCGCGGGCACCATCACCTGCAATTATGACGGCTATTTCAAATACAAGACCGTGATCGGCGAGCGGGCCTTCATCGGCTCCAATTCCGCTCTGGTGGCTCCGGTGTCTATCGGGGCGGACGCCATCGTCGCTGCGGGCAGCGCGGTGACGCGCGATGTGGCCGATGGCGAATTGCGCATCGTGCGCGGCGAGCAGCTTGTCAAACCCGGCTGGGCCGACCGTTTTCACGATGCGATGAAGAAGAAAAAAGACGCAGGCAAGAAGGGCTGACACCGGGCAATGTGCGGAATTATCGGGATTGTCGGCAAGAGCGACGTGGTGGACAGTCTGGTCGATGGCCTGCGCCGCATGGAATATCGCGGCTATGACAGCGCTGGCATCTGCACGCTGGATGGTGGGCACTTGCTGCGCCGCCGCGCGCCGGGCAAGCTTGCCAATCTGGTGATCGAACTGGAACGCAGTCCCTCTCCGGGCAAGGTTGGCATCGCCCATACCCGCTGGGCCACTCATGGCGCGCCGACTGCGAACAACGCGCACCCCCATGCCACCGATGAAGTGGCCATTGTCCACAACGGAATCATCGAGAATTTCAAGCAGTTACGCGAAGAGCTTGAGGCGCGTGGCCGGGTCTTTGCCAGTGAAACCGACAGCGAGGTGGTCGCCCATCTCGTCTCCGAACAGGTGGAGCAGGGCGCATCGCCGACAGACGCCGTCAAGGCCGTTCTTCCTCGGCTGCGCGGGGCCTTTGCGCTGGCCATTGCCTTCCGCCAGCATCCCGACATGCTGATCGGCGCGCGGCTTGGCTCGCCGCTGGTCATCGGCTGGGGCGAGGGCGAGAATTATCTCGGCTCCGACGCGCTGGCGCTCGCCACGCTGACCCAGAAGATCACCTATCTCGACGAGGGCGACTGGGCGATCGTCACGCGCGACAAGGTCGAAATCTTCGATGCCGAAAACTGCGCGGTCTCGCGCGAGGTGACGCTTTCGGGCGCTTCGGCCGCCTCGATCGAGAAGGGCAATTACCGCCACTTCATGCAGAAGGAAATCTACGAGCAGCCGACCGTGGTCGCGCAGACGCTGCGCTCCTATCTGCGCCCGCTGGAACGGCAGGTGGCGCTGCCGCAGATCGAGTTCGACCTTTCCGCCATCAACCGCGTCACCATCGTCGCCTGCGGCACGTCCTATTATGCCGGCATGGTGGCGAAATACTGGTTCGAGCAATTCGCCCGCCTGCCGGTCGATATCGATGTGGCCTCGGAATTCCGCTATCGCGACCCGGTGCTGGAGCCGGGTGGCCTTGCGCTGTTCATCTCGCAATCGGGCGAGACGGCCGACACGCTGGCCGCACTGCGCCACTGCAAGGCCAACGGGCAGACCATCGCCGTGGTCGTCAATGTGCCGACCAGCTCGATGGCGCGCGAGGCGGACTTACTGCTGCCCACTCATGCCGGGCCGGAAATCGGCGTCGCCTCGACCAAGGCCTTTACCTGCCAGCTGGCGGTTCTGGCGGCCCTTGCCGCCCATCTGGCCGTACGTCGCGGGCGGATGGACCGGGCCGAAGAGGCCCGTATCGTCGAGGAACTGCTCGAAGCGCCAGCCAGCCTCAATGCGGCGCTGGTCCATGATGATGATATCGCGGCGATGGCTCATCTCATCGCGCCTGCGCGCGACGTGTTGTATCTGGGGCGCGGGCCGGATTATCCGCTGGCCCTCGAAGGCGCGCTGAAACTCAAGGAAATCAGCTATATCCATGCCGAAGGCTATGCTTCTGGCGAAATGAAGCATGGCCCCATCGCACTGATCGACGAGGCGGTGCCGGTCATTGTTCTGGCCCCGTCCGGACCCTTGTTCGAAAAGACCGTTTCCAACATGCAGGAAGTGCGCGCGCGCGGCGGCAAGATCGTGCTGATTTCGGACGCCGAGGGCCTTGCCGAAGCGGGCGACGGCTGCATCGCCACCATTGAAATGCCCAAGGTCCACCCGCTGATCGCGCCGCTGGTCTATGCGGTGCCGGTTCAGCTGCTCGCCTATCACGTGGCATGCGTGAAGGGTACCGATGTCGACCAGCCGCGCAACCTCGCAAAATCGGTGACGGTGGAGTGACTGAATTCTGGCGGAATTTTACGCGTTTCTAACTTTTGCCGGGTAGCTGGCAAATTGTGTCAAGCGATCCCTCAGAGACTGCCGCAAGCAAGACCGCATATTCGGCTTCCGAGCTGTTGGGCTGGGGGGGCGAAGGCGGCGTGAACTGGACGCGCTTGCGCTCGCTGCAGTTTGCGCATCTCTCGGCCACCAGTTTCACCCGCCTGATCGCCCATGCGATGGGGGCGCTGATCGTTCTCGGGCTCTATGTCAATTCGGCTCCGGCCATCTTGATTTTCGGCTGGCTACTGGGCCTGTTTGGCGTTCTGGGATACCATGCCCGCATCGATCGCGAATTTGCCGATGCCGAGCGCCGGGCCGTCACCCGCAAAGAGTTCCGCCGCTATCTCGCCAGTGCCCTGCTGGTTGCTTTGGCGTGGAGCGTGCCATTGCTGGTGCTCCCGCCTTATGGCTCGCCAGCCGATCAGCTGGCGCTGTGGGCCGTGCTTGCCATGCTCATCACCGGGACCGCGCTCACCCTGTCTTCGGCCCCGCAAGGCTCGCTGATCTTCACTCTGGTCACCGGCAGCGCCGGAGCTGCCGGATTTGCGTTCAACGGGCTTTATCCGATCATCCCGATCGTCGCGGTTTTCATGACCTTTGCACTGATCGGCACGATGCGCGGTGCGCGCACGTTCCTCTCGGCCTGCATTGCCGAAGCAGGCGTTGCCGAAAAGAGCGAGGTTGTCTCGCTGCTCTTGCGCGAATTCGAGGAAAGCGAGGCGGACTGGCTGTGGGAGGTCGATACCAACCGCATGGTCCGCGGGGTCAGCCCGCGCTTTGCCTTTGCGCTCGGCATGGATCCATCGCAGGTGGAGGGCAAGCCGTTCCTCCAGCTGGTGTCGGGAGCGACCTGGGAAACCGGCCAGTTTCCTCCCAGCCTTCATGAGCTGGCCGAACGTTTCAAGCAGCGCGAGAGTTTTTCGAACCTGATCGTCAAGGTGACCATCGGGCACAAGGAACGCTGGTGGGAGCTTTCGGGCACGCCACGCATGGATGAGAGCGGCAAGTTTTCGGGCTTTCGTGGCGTGGGTTCGGACGTGACCGAAGCACGCGAATCGAGCGACAAGATCGCATGGCTTGCCCGCTATGATACGCTGACCGGCCTTCCCAACCGGCTGATGTTGATGGAAACGCTCGGCGACGCCATGCGCTATGCCGACAAATGGCGCACCCGCTGCGCTTTCCTGATGATCGATCTTGATCGCTTCAAGGCGGTGAACGATTCGCTGGGGCACCAGGTCGGCGACAAGCTGCTCGCCAAGGTTTCGGAGCGGTTGAAGTCGATCATGAGCGACAATGAGCTGTGCGGACGGCTGGGCGGGGACGAATTTGCCATCGTCATTCGCGATGCCTCTGATCGCGACCGGGTGGACCAGGTGGCGCGTTCTGTGATCGAACAGCTCTCCGCACCCTACGATATCGATCACCACACGCTTTATGTCGGCTCCAGCGTCGGCTCTGCCATCGGCCCGCGCGATGCGGCGACGGTGGAAGAGCTGATGCGCAACGCCGACCTCGCGCTGTATCGTGCCAAGGATGAGGGCGGCGGCACGCATTGCGTGTTCGAGCCAGCCTTGCATTCCGATGCCGAGGAGAGGCGCAAGCTCGAATTCTCGATCCGCCGCGCGCTGGAGCACAATGAATTCCGGCTCGATTATCAGCCAGTGGTCGATGCGCGCACGGAAGACATCGTCAGCTTCGAGGCCCTGCTGCGCTGGCACAGCCGCGAGCATGGCTTCGTCAGCCCGGCCAAGTTCATCCCGCTCGCCGAAGACACCCGCCTGATCGTGCCGATCGGGGCCTGGGTTCTGCACGAGGCCTGTCACGAGGCGATGCGCTGGCCTGCCGCGATCAGGGTTGCGGTCAATGTGTCGGGCGAGCAATTGCTGGACCCGCATTTCTCCACCACCGTCATCAGTGCGCTCTCACGCAGCGGGCTGGAGCCGCATCGGCTGGAGATCGAGGTGACGGAGAGCATCTTCGTGCGCGACGACGTGACGGCGCGGGCTACTCTGGAGAAGATCATGGCGCTGGGATGTTCGGTGGCGCTTGACGATTTCGGCACCGGCTATTCCTCGCTCGGCTATCTGCGCAAGCTCAAATTCTCGACTATCAAGGTGGATCGCAGCTTCGTTCAGGGTGCAGCGCAGAACAGCGCTGAAAGCCTTGCGATCATCCGTGCCGTTGTGGCCATGGCCGACAGCCTCAACATGTCGACCACGGCCGAGGGCGTGGAAACCGCGTTTGAAGCGGATATGATCCGCGAGATGGGTTGCAAGAAGATCCAGGGCTATCATTTCGGACGACCGATGCCGGCCGAAGACGCGCGCAGGCTGTTCGTGCAGAACGATTATCTGCGAACCGCCTGATTACAGCCCTTGGATCAGGCGCCGGTCAGCGCCCCTATCGCACTGACAAACAGCGCCTTCCCGTCCGAACCGCCCTGTGCAGGCTCGATCGCGCGTTCGGGATGCGGCATCATGCCCAGCACATTGCCTTTTTCGTTGAGCACGCCGGCTATGTCGCGGGCCGATCCATTGGGGTTGTCGGCATAGCGGAACGCCACGCGGCCTTCGCCTTCCAGCCTGTCCAGAGTGGCATCATCGGCAAAATAATTGCCGTCATGATGGGCAACCGGGATCATGATCTGCTGGCCCATGGAATAGCCGCGGGTGAAGGGCGAGCTGTCATTGGCGACGACCAGCTTAATATCGCGGCAGACGAAGCGGATGCCGGCATTGCGCATCAGCGCGCCGGGCAGCAATCCGGCTTCGGTCAGCACCTGGAAGCCATTGCACACGCCCAGCACGGCGACGCCGTTTTCCGCTGCCTTGATGACAGCGCGCATGATCGGCGAGCGCGCCGCCATGGCGCCCGAGCGCAGGTAATCGCCATAGGAAAAGCCGCCGGGAAGCGCGATAAAATCGAGGCCTGCGGGCAGATCGGCATCGCCATGCCAGACGCGGTGCGGAGCGGTGCCACAGACCTGCTCCAGTGCCACCGCCATGTCCCGGTCGCAATTGTACACTCTTTCCCTACACGACGCTCTTCCGATCATCGGAAGAGCGTCGTGTAG
>CAZWEY010000020.1:0-23838 GCA_964632055.1 uncultured Sphingomonadaceae bacterium | reverse complement strand
GAGCGCCAGCACCTGAAGCTGGTGCGTCTACCAATTCCGCCATCTGGGCACGGGGTAGGAGGGGGCCGATACCGATGGGAGGCGGGCATTGTCAATGTCCCTTTTGGTTCTTCGCAAAATTCCCTCTTGCAGCCTTGCGCAAAGGAAGCCTGGGCGCAGTCCTTAATGGACGGTTTTGGCCGCTGATGCTTCCGGTTTCTGGATGACGGTAAGATCACGCTGCAACACGGCGGTGCTGCCATCGACATTGAGTTCCATACTCGATTCCAGCGCGATATTCAGCCTTTGGGCCTGTGCTGGTTCAATCTCGATGCGGTAGTGGCCGGGCTTCATCCGTTCGAACAGGAAGAATCCGTCGGCTTCCGAGCGGGTCTTGCCGACTATGGCCCCCGTGTCGTCCACCAGAACCAGCGACAGGCCGGAAACGCCCCTGTGGCGCTCACGCCCGGAAAACCATGCGGTGCCTTCAACATCGCTCAGCTCCACGATCGCGAAATCGGAGACATGGATACGGCCCGGACGCGGCACGATTTCCTTGCCGCGGGTGGCGGGCGCAAAGGCTATATCCGGCAGACTGTCGGTATCGACCTGAAAGCTGGTGCGGGTTCCGCCTGCCAGCCCGGTCATCAGCCCCTGGCCCTGGGGTCGCCGTTCAGCTGAAAGCTGGCGGGTCCGCGCCCGGTTCCGATCTGCGTCACATTGGTCATTCCGACCATGCCGCCGGTCGGTGTCACCCCGCCGGATGGGGTGATGGTGAGATTGCCATTGGCAGTGGGCTGGAAGAATTGCCCGAAACGAAGATCGTCAACCGGCTGGATCGCCTGAGGCTCGACAACCTGGGCTTGGGTTGTGCCGGTCATGACCGCCGGTGCCGCCATGGCCATGGCAGGGACCAGAAATCCTGACGCGATCAGCGCCGAGAAGAGAGATCTCTGCCTCATGACAAAAATCGGAGGAAAGGCCCGGCCAAAGGCTTGCGCGTTGGCCGGGCCTTGTCCGGATCAGTTGTATTCGACCGTAGCGGTGTAGCTGCCGGTGTAATCGCCGGCGACTTCCGAACCGGTGAGGGTCAGCGTGCCGCCAACGAAGAACCGGCGGCTGCCCGTGGCGTTCAGCGTCGAGCTGCTGGCCGCAGGCGCGGTGGTGAAGCTGATCGTGTTGGTGCCGTCAGACACCGAACCACCGGTGGTGGTGATGCTGAAGCCGCGACGCGGATCGCCGGTCACGTCGAACGCATCGGCGCGGTTGGTCGAACCGGTGACGAAAGACACGTCGCCCGTGACCGAGCCAGCACCGGCCGCATCGACGACGACCGTGCCGCCCGTGCCGACGAGGAAGCTGCCGAACGCCAGCTTGGCATTGGTAACATGGGTAATGGCGATCGGGGCAATAACAGTGGCGGTGGCTTCACCGGTTCCGTCAGCGGCAAAGGCCGGGGCGGAGGTGGCGGCCAGAACGGCAGCAGCCAGAACAATTTTCTTCATCTCATGCACCTTCGAATAAGTTTCCACTCAAAGCCTGCTCGAACGAGCGGCCGTGCACGACCGGCAGGCCTGGTACCCCTCCACCGTGCAATTAGGGAACTATACCTATGGTCTTAATAAGAAGTTATTGACCCGGCAAAGCCCGCAAAACTCCGCCCGCAGCTTCCGCTGCAAGGGAGGCCGGGCTGATCAGGCTGTTACTGGTAATTGACGGTGACGGGCAGCATCTTGCGATAGCGCGCAGCGAGCAGGCCTGCGGGCAGAACAAGAGTGGCGCCGATGCGCATATGATCCTGCCCGGCCCGGTCCAGCCGCCCCTTGCGGCCCGCATCGCCCAGGCTCAGCGTATGAACTGTGAATCGCATCACCGTAGGATCGGGCGCGCCTGGCACCGAGGATGCGATGGGCAGGCTTTCGTCGAGCCATACTTCGTAAAACCGGCCCGGCTCGCCGTTAATTGCGAATAATGCCGGATGGGGCACGGGGCATGGGCCTTGCTGGCAGGCCGGATGCGCGCCACCGGCAAAGCTGGGCAAGCCGCCCGATGAGGGCAGGGTCACGCTGCCGCCTTTCAGGCGATCGGCGCGCACCATTCCGAAATCGAGGTCGGCCAGGCTGGTGACAGAAAGCGGGCTGACAAGGCTGGCGGTGGCATGGCCTGTGGCCTGCGCTTCTTGCGCGTTTGCGCATGCTGGCCATGGCGCAAGAGCCAGCAAGGCAGGCAGCAGGAGACGAACCGGGTGCAACACGCAGGAACCTTCGCAAGGACAGGGCCGTTCGAAGGATCATCCGGCGGGACAAAGAAGGATGCAATGCGGCCTTCCGCATTGTCCCTTACCGGGACCGTAACCATGGCATCAGTTTACGGAAACCAGCGTCGCCACGACGGTCAGCGGGATGATCACCGTTCCACCGCCGCCCTGGCTGCGCTGCACATCGAGCTGCCCGCCGATACGGAAGCTGCGGGCGCACAGGCGGCTGGTGCAATTGTCGATGGCGATCGTGATGACCTGGCCGGGGCTGATGGCGCCCGCGCCGGCCAGATCGGTGGTGAAGCCCGACAAGGTGCCGGTGACCCCGGCGATCGTGACCGGTGGCGGTTGCATCAGCTGAATATCGATGACCAGGCTAATCGGCCGGCGGCTCTCATTGCCGCGGTCATAGTTTACCGTGAAACTGGCAGGGAAAGTGCTGTCCTGCCCGGCAGGCTCGATCCCCGCACTGCTCACCGCGCCGCTTGCGCTGATGGTGCGCGAGCCTTGCGAAAACACCACGAAAGACCCGAAGCTGAGTTTCGACGTGGGAAGCACCCGCAGCTCAGGGCGTGCCGCCCGTGCAGCTTCGGGCAGGGCCAGCAATGCCAGAAGAATTGCGGTCAGGTGCCAATAGAAATGCAAAGCCGTCATGGCGGCCATTTTCGCGATAAGTAGTAATACGGTCAACCGCCCTGTTGCCGCCCGGATGGCTCTTGCTGCCTTAAATCGCCGCCGCTGCCAGCGTTCTTCCCTCCAAGGCTGCTGTTGCGGCTGCACATGGAAGGGACCGGAAGCGCGATGCCAATGCCACACAACCAGAGCAACCATGGCGCATCGATAGCCTGCCTTTCCGGCCCCGAAGCCCGCGCCGATCCACGCTTCAGGCTGATGATGCGCACCGCCAAGCTGGTCAGCGCATCGGGCGAATATTTCTGTATCGTGCGCGATATTTCCCAGGGCGGGGTCAGGTTGCGCCTGTTCCATCCCTTGCCTGTCGCGCTGGCAGGAGGGCAGGAGCTGGAACTGGAGCTTGCCAATGGCGACCGCTACGCCGTCACGCGGGTATGGCATGGAGACGGCGAGGCCGGTTTCCGCTTTGCGGGGCCAGTCGATGTGGACCGTTTCATTGCCGAGCCGGCCCTGTTCCCCAGGCGTCCGGTTCGGCTGCGCCTGGCGATCGAGGCATGGCTTTCGTGCGACGGGATTGCCAGCTCTGTCCATTTGCAGGACATATCGCAGCAGGGCGTCAGCATCGTTTCGGGCCTGCAGCTTGAAACGGGCCAGCTCGTCTCGCTGGCCATAGGGGGCGGCCCGGCGATCTATGCCCGGGTCCGCTGGAGCGACCACCCGCGACATGGACTGGCTTTCGAACGCGCCTTCCGGCTCGATGATCTGGCGGTGCTGGCATATGACTGGCAGGGCGAACAGGCATCCCTGGATTTGCGCGCTGCTGGTTGAGAGACCCTGTGCTGTAAGCCCCACGTCGTTTTGTCCCCACTGGCATTCAGTCATGCCTTGGCGCTAAGGGGATGACAGTACGCGCGCATGGCCCTAACCCTCGCTGCATATCAGCTTACCGAGGGACGTCACATGGAATTCTGGAATCTGCTTGCCTTTGTCGAGGACGAACAGCTGCTCGATGCGGCAAAATACAGCGAAGAGCTGGGTTTTGATGCGGTCGGTGTTTCCGACCATTTGTTCATCCCGGAAGTGATAAACTCGCCCTATCCCTTCCCCAAGGGTGAGGACACCAAGCCGTTTTTCACCATCGAGCAGAAATGGTCGTTTCCCGATCCTTTCGTGGCGCTGGGCATGATGGCCGCGCAGACGAAGAAGGTGAAGCTGTTCCAGTCGATCTATATCATGGCGCCACGCAGCCCGATGGAAGTGGCCAAGGCAACGGGCACGCTCGCCACGCTTGCGCCGGGGCGGCTCAGGCTCTGCCCGGCTGTTGGCTGGATGAAGGACGAGTTCGACCAATATGGCGTCGATTTCACCAAACGCGGCAAGCGCACTGACGAGATGATCGAGGTTCTGCGCAAGCTCTGGTCGGGCGAGATCGTGGAACATCACGGCGAATTCTTCGACTTCCCGCGGCTTCGCTCCATGCCTTGCCCCGGCAATGTTCCGGTCATTTCCTGCGGTCCCAGCGAGCCGGTGATGCGCCGCGCCGCGCGTTTGTGCGACGGCTGGATGGATGCGATGACCGATTTTGCGACCCTGCCCGATCGTCTTGCAACGCTGAAGCAGATGCGGCTCGATGCCGGCCGCGAGAATGAACCATTCGAGATCATCATCATTCCCGGCACGCAATTCGGCGGCAAGCTGACGGTTGATGACCTCAAGCGGGCGCAGGATCTCGGCGTGACCGCGATGCAGTTCAACCCTGCATTCTTCCATCTCGGCAAGCGTTCCACTCTCGATGAGAAGAAGGCGCTGTGGGAGAACTTCGCCGAGACGATCATGCGCCACTTCACATAAGGCGCTTGCCAGGAGAGGGTGATGGGCGAAGTGTCGGAAAAGCCGGATCGCCCGTCTCCGCTTCGCGCCTGGAGCACGGTGGCGATCCTCAGCCTGCTCTACGGCTTCGGCACGCTCGACCGGCAAATCATGGCGCTGCTGGTTGGCCCCATCAAGCGCGACCTCGGTTTTTCCGACATGGAGATCGGGGTGTTGCAGGGCATGGCCTTCGCCCTGTTCTTCGTGCTTGCAAGCCCGCCCATCGGCTGGCTGGTGGACAGGATCAGCCGCAGGGTCATCATCTTCTGGGGCACCATCGCCTGGAGCATTTGCGCCGCCGCATCGGGTCTTGCCAGCAATTTTGTCCAGATGTTTGCGGCGCGCGCCGGGGTGGGCGCGGGCGAGGCGACGATCCAGCCCACCTCCTTTGCCACCATCGCGGAAATCTTCCCGGCTGAAAGGCTGGCGCTGCCAATGTCGATCTTCGTTATCGGGGCGAATGTGGGTGCGGGCCTTTCCTTCATCTTCGGCGGGCTGGTGGTGGATTGGGCGGCCAGCGCCGGGGCAGGCTCAGTCCCGTTGTTCGGCGATATCGAGCCATGGCGGCTGGCTTTCCTTGCCACCGGCCTGCCGGGTCTGGCGCTGGCCTTCATCGTTTTCCTGATGCCACGCACCCGTGTGAATCGTGATGCCATCGACACAGGCGCGGGCGGCGACTTTGCCAGAGCATGGCGGCATTACCGCACCCATCTGCGCTTCTATTTGCTGCACAATGTCGCCTTTGCCAGCTGTATCGGGATGATTGTCGGGCTGCTGGCGTGGAACCCCACCTTCCTCGCCCGGCAGCATGGCTGGGATGCGGCAACCGCCGGTATATGGCTGGGAGCGACGCAGATTCCCACCTCGCTGCTGGCGCTGGGGCTCCATGGCTGGGCCGTCGACCGCCTGTTTCGCGGCGGCATGGAGGATGCGCATATGCGCTGGTTCGCGGTGATGTGCCCGCTGGCCGCCTGCTTTGCGGCGGCGGCCTATCTTGCTCCCGATGCATGGCTGATGCTGGCGCTGTTCAACTGTGCCTTGTTCTTCATAGTGCCCTATCCGGGCATTGCTGCTGCTGCCTTGCAAATAGCCACACCTCCGGAATTGCGCGGCAAGATTTCCTCGGCCTATCTGATCGGGCTCAATCTGCTTGGCGCCATGACCGGGCCGATGCTGGTTGCGGGTTTTACCCAATATGCCTTTGCCAACGAGGCGAAGCTGGGCTGGTCGATGAGCCTTTCGGCCCTGTTGCTGATGGGTCTGGGCACTTTGTGCTGCATTGCGGGGCTGGGCCCGATGCGCCGCGCCATCAAGGCCCGCAGGGCCGTTGCCGTCTGACACAAAAAGGCGCGGGATTGCTCCCGCGCCCCTCCGGTTGTGCACTTCCGAGGCTTACTTCTTGCGTTCGGGGCGACGCACCTGGATGCCTGCCGCCTCGCGGTCCCATGTATCCGCAGTCACGCCCTCATCGCGCAGCTTGTATTTCAGCACGCGTCCGGTCGGGTTCTTCGGCAATTCCTTGCGGAACTCGAAATAGCGCGGCACCGCGAAATAGGGCAGGTGATCGATCGCCCAGAGGCACAGTTCCTTTTCAGTCAGGATCGAGCCTTCGCGCATAACGAGGGTTGCCTTTATCTCGTCCTCGCCGGTCTGTGCGCCGAGCGCATGGACCGCCACTTCCTCCACATCATGGTGGCCGATGAAAGTCGCCTCCACCTCGAAGCTCGAGATGTTCTCGCCGCGGCTGCGCAGATAATCCTTGGCGCGGTCGGCGAAATACATCCAGCCTTCCTCGTCCATCTTGCCGAGGTCGCCCGTGTGCATCCACATGTTGCGCCACACATCATTGGTCGCATCAGGCCGGTTCCAGTAGCCTTCGAACATGACATTGGGGAATTTGGGCCGCTGGCATATCTGGCCGATCGTGCCGGGGGGCACAGGGCAGTCGTTTTCGTCGAGAATCGCCACCTCGAATTCATCAGCGGCTCGGCCCGCGCACATTTCCGGCGGGGTCTCAGTGGGCAGCGCCATGGTCAGGCGGCTGTTCTCTGTCTGGCCATAAGCCCAGGAGGATGCGATCTTCACGCCGAAGCGGTTCTGCCACACCTTGCGGACTTCAGGCGTGATCGGCACCCCGAACACCATCTTGAGCTGCCCCTTGCAACGCTTCTCCGCCTCGCTTTCCGGCGCATTGGCGACCAGCGAGAAGATCGAGGCCATCAGCATGCCATGGGTTGCCCCGGTAGACTCGATATCCTCCCAGAAAGTGGAGAGCGAAAAGCGTGGCCAGCAGGCGATCGGCTCCCAGCTCTGCAGCGCGCCCAGCACGCCATTGAGGGCGGCGGAGTGAAACAGCGGAAGCGGACAGAAAACGACATCGCCCGGTTTCAGATCGAGCGCGCGGATCTGCTGTCGGCCTTGCATGGCCATGTAGTTGTGGCTGATCATGCAGCCCTTGGACGGCCCGGTCGTGCCAGAGGTGTATAGCAGCGCGGAAAGATCCTGAGGCTCGACGCAGATCGGCAGCGGGGTGTCATTGCTGCCGAGATGATCCTCGAAGCGGGCAATGGCGATGGAGGAATGCGGCAGTTCGCCCTCGGCTTCGCGCACCAGAACCTGGTTCACTTCCGGCAGGCGGTCATCCAGCTCGGTCACCCGTTCGAGATATTCGGCATCGCAAATAACCAGATGCGCACCGGTGTCAGTGATCTGGTGGCGCAGGAATTCATGGCGATAGGCAAGGTTGATCGGCACCCAGATAGCGCCCAGCTTCATGATGCCGAACATGATGGTCAAGACGTCGCTGTGGGTGTTGAGGATGGAGACCACGCGGTCGCCCTTCTTCACGCCCATGCGCGCCAGTTCATGAGCAAAACGGGTCGAACGGCGATCGACATCGTTGAAGCTGTTCAATTCTCCGCCGACATTGACGAACAGTCTGTCGCCCGCACCTTCCACTGCACGTTGCAGCATATGCAGCACCGTGTCGCGCGTGCCCGCCGCATATTGCGTTCCAGCCATCTGTTCCTCCTCTGGCATATCTGTCGCCGCCTGCAGGCAACTCTTCCGGCGCCTGCTAGAACGAACCGCGCGCAAAGGGAATTGCCATACTTGCCCGGTGCGGAGTTTCATCCCCTCCACACATGCAAACTTGCCTTCAAACGCAAATAGCAGGTGCGGTCAGCTGCGTTCGTCAACCATGAAGATGGTCACGCGCGAGCGGTCGAAGAAATTCGCCTCGTCCGCTGCGATTTCGGCTCCGGTTTCAGGGATGGCGCACTGGCGCACCAGCTCGTCGAAATCCTCCTGGCACCAATACCAGAATTCGCTCATCACATCGAAATCGACCTCGGCCTGCGGGCCTTCGACATGAGCCATGTCGAAATTGCCGCGTGGCACGGGGAAGTTACGGATATAACGCGCCCATAGCGGCTTGCCGTCCTTCCTGAGCAGCCTCAGGGCAAGCGGCGCATGGTTGTTCTCGTAATAGGCGATGAAATCCTCGCGGCTCATGCCCGGCCTGGCGCGCAGCAGCGCCACCTGCTTGATCGGCGGCGGGCCTTCGAAGCCTTCGGGCCGTGGCTTGAGTTGATCTGCCGGGGTCTCGTAGCTTTCCGTCTCGAACATCGCCATGCGGCTGCGGTCGAACAGATCCTCCTCGTCACGCGCTATTCTGGCGCCCGCATCACTATTGGAAAGCGCATCGAACAAACCGTCGAGCCTGGCCTGATCTTCATACCATATCTGGGTAATGACATCGAAATCGGGCGGCGGTGGCGGATCGGCAATATGCTCCAGCTCGACCAGGCTCCCGGGGATTATGAAGTTGCGCGTGTAATCGCAATGGAAGGGGATGATCTCGTTGACCAGCGGAACATGACCTTCCTCGTAGCGCTTGACGAAGGCTTCGTAGCTCATGCCCTGTTTCTTCTTGAGCAGCGCGGTTTGCTTGATCACTGGCATCTCTCCTGCTGACGGCTCTTGCGGCTTGCTGGCCAGACTGCGGCTAATCGGCAAATCCTGCAAGCCCTTGCGCAAACAACCCGCAAAACCGATTGCGGCGCACGCCGAAGCTGACTAGAGAGCGCGCCTGTGCCGCTTTAGCTCAGTTGGTAGAGCACATCATTCGTAATGATGGGGTCACGTGTTCGAGTCACGTAAGCGGCACCATTTTCCCCTTCGCCAACCCCAAATTCGAACGCCCCAATCATACCCCCATAATCTGGCGGCTGAATGCGAACGTCGGCGGACAGGAAAGTGGAGCGGTAGCGGGAACCGCAGTCACTCATTAACGAACTGAATCGTAGTCATTTATGTGAAGGCCTCCTGACTTTGGCCCCCAATATGGCCCCCAAACGGTGCGGTTGCATGGGAACGCAGGCGAACATTAGCCCGGCCAGTCACCGCTTACCTCGCGCCTAATCGACACCCCCACCCCCTATCAAAATCCTGCCAGACGAGACCCTACCGGGGTGGCCCCCCCCCAATCTCGTCAGATGGGACCCGCAGTTCCTCTATGCATACGATTGCGCGCATGCGACGCTAACCGCTAGTTTATACGGCACTTTACAAGCGCAAGTGGACTAATCGGCACTGTCAAAAGGATGGCTAATCCCGGAGGCGGCGCGATGAATCAACATGCGAGCCTTTCGCCATTGGCGATGACATCTTGACGAGATGTATGTGAAGATGAACCGCGAGATGGTTTACCTCTGGCGGTGGTTGATCAGGAGTGCGAAGTTCTCGAGAGCTACGTCACCAGGAAACGCGACAAATCCCCGGCTTTTGCGTTCATGAAGAAGGCGCTGAAGCGGCACGGCAAGGTCGAGACAATCGTCACCGACGGCCTGAGATCCTACCCGGCGGCGATGAAGGAACTGGGCGGCTAGGACTGGCGCGAGATGGGCCGGTGGCTCAATAACCGGGCCGAGAATTCCCATTTGCCGTTCCGACGACGAGAGCGTGCCATGCAGCGATTTCTGCGGATGGAGTCGCTACAGAAATTCGCGTCGGACCATGCTTCGATTCACAACGCACTTCAACTCGCAAAGCCACTTCGTCGATAGGGAAACATTCAAAGTCCGACGCTCGGACGCCGTGGCGAGTGGCAGAATCTTTCGGCATAAGGCCGCAACGTCTGGGCACGACTGCGCAAAGTGGAGACGAGTTGCGGTTGGACTGACACCACCACTCGGACCTTTGGGCACTTCACATAAAGGCGGTGGTCAATTCCGTACCGCGCGGTCGATGCTTAAACGCCTCCCAATGAGCTTCATCCGACCTTCTGCAGGATCCGGATCAGGGGCGAAACTGTCCATAGCGTCGCCAGAACAGCAGCAGGAAGCCGAGCGCCGTCAGCCCCGGATAGATCGGCAGCACGACAAGGCCTAGCACCAGCCACACGCGCTGGCCCCGGGGCACGCCGTTCACCACGATCACGATGAAGCAAACCATCAGCGTGACGAGATCGATCAGCCCGGCGACCGTGATCGGATCGGCCATCATGATCTCGTTGAAGGCTGTAAATCCGCCGATGAAGCCGTGGCGGGCGAGGATGCCGTCATCGCCCAGCAGGACCATGCTCTGGAGAACGACAAAGACGATGAACGCTGCCCAGAGGGCGAGACGCCAGCTGGCGCCTACGGGCGATTGGGCATCAGGATTGGTCATGGAAATCTCCCAGTTTTCTTGCTGGGTTGGTTGGCGTGGAACTGTCAGGCGGCCAGCCGCTCCTGCTTGCGGACATAGATGGCGAGCGCGGCTGATGCGCCGATGTTCACCGCGAAATAGGCGAGCATGAAGGGCGTCCGGAACTCCGGCCCGAAATAGCTGGCCTGCGCGTAATAGAAGCAGGACACCATCAGCGTGTAATGAATCCAGATGGCGCTGGATGTGCCGGCGATCGACCCGCGCCTCACGATCATCGCGGCCCAGGCGACCGGCCCGGCCAGATTGGCGAAATTGAAATATACGATGTTGAGGTTGTCCGGCAGGGCCTGAAGAACCTGCGCCCAGGCGAAGATGAAGACAATCGCTGCGGCGATCAGACCGAGACTGAAGGCGCCGTCGGAGCCGTTCGGCAGCAGTTCCTTCTTGCCGAACTTGAAGGTCATGTAGAGGAACAGGATCTCGAACGAGACTGTCAGGATCAGGGCGAGCCAGAACAGTTCTAGGTACCAGTGGCCGTAGACGTTGAAATACATGTCATAGCGCAGCACGCCGGTGCCGTCGCCGCAGAGCCAGAGCAGGGTGGTGAACAGCGGAACGGGATAGACCTTGTCCTTTAAGCCCTTGATCGCGGCCAGCGCGAACCAGATGTAATTGAACACCATGGCCAGGCCGCAGAACAGGATGACGTTGAACTTGTTGGCGTCCAGCGCCTGCAACACGATGTGCGGATCGTACATTTCCGGCTCCCCCTTGATTGTTTCCGAACCGATGACCTGTTGTCCCGTCAGGTTCAGCGTGTGCGAAGCTTATCAAGCGGGACCGCGCCATGAAACGGGAATGATTGTAACCGGAGCGCTCTTGCTTCTATAATTGCAGTTTCCGAGCCTTGCACAACAAGGCGGGGCCTTTGGTTCGGGAGAGGTCGTGTCATGGCCGGCAACAAAGCCGCTAAGGAAACGGATGTCTGGCCGCGTTGGGTGCTCACGCGAGTTCCCGATCCCTTTGCCGACCTGACTTCCTATGTTGATCGGGCAAGGACCGAACGGCCGGTGCGCTGGGCCAGTTCGGTGCGGCGCCGCTCGAAGATTCTCGCTTCGGCAAGACTGTTCATGTCGCAGCACGCCTTCGACAAGGTGAAGCTGCAGTCACTGGCCCAGGATTGCGGCGTTTCGATCCAGACCATCTACAATCTGATCGGCAACCGCGAGCAGATGCTGCACGCTTCCGCCGCGCAATGGGTTTTCGCCATCGCCGCCGATGGCCGGAAGCTGGCCGTGGAGAGCGACTTCAATTCCACGTTCGTCATCCTCGCCATGTTCTGGAGTTCGGCCTTCGTCCATCGCGACTATGTCCGCAGCGCCGCCCATTTCACGGTCTATGACGGCGCCCCGCTCAGGCAACCGTTCTATGATGCCGGGAACGCCGCGTTCCTCGAGGATCTGACGCGGCTGCAGGGCCTTGGAATGGTTCGTGGCGGCGTCGATCTCAAATGCCTTGCCCGGCAATTGAACGTCTCGGCCAATTCGACCATCTGCCAGTGGGTGATCGAACATTATGATGCAAACGAATTCGGCCGTGAACTGCTCAATGGCCCGGGCCTGATGTTAGCCGGCGCGTTGATGGGCGAGGAAGCGGTGCGGCTTGAGCGCACGATGGACTGGTGGAGAAGTTCGCTCTAGCTAGTCCTCTTCGTCCACCGTAAAGATGGCGTTGTCAGGTTAACGAGATCAAGGCGATCGTCGCCCTCTATCCCTAAATTCATGCCGCAGCAGCGGGCGCAGCATTCCACTCCGCCATGGCGGTGGATCGAAACTTGCGCATGGGATATCGGGAAACGAGATGACGCTGGATAGCGAAGGTATTTTAGATCGCTGAGTGGGTGGAGACGAAACGTTGAGCTTGCCTTTGGGACTTGAACCGCTGCATCTTCCGCTCTCGTCGTCGGACCGGAACATGCGAATTCTCGACCCGGTTGTTGTAGCATAATCGCCCTGATTTGTGGCGGTCCTTGCAGCAGGACTTTCAGTGCCGCCGCCTCGTTGGACCGCTTCTGGACGAGGACATCCAGGACCTCGCCTTTCTTGTCGACGGCGCGCCACATGAACATGCGTTTGCCATTGATGCGCACCAATATTTCATCCAGATGCTACACTCTATCGGCACGTCAACAACGCCTGCGAATGTTAGCTGCGATGGCTGGCCCAAACTTGTTGGCCTCGCAGCGGACCGTTTCGTATGTTGTGTCCATGCCGCGTTTGGCGAGCTTTTCTTCAACGTCGCGCAGGCTGGTGGTGAAGCGGAAATAGAGCCGCACTGCCAACCGGATCGTATCCGGCGGAAAGCGGTGGCGCTTGTAGGAAATGGGATTCATTCTCGTTCCTCTGTCCGGCTCAGGGCAGTTGACAGAGAACAGTCAGCGTTAGACTGACAGCATCGTGCTTAACTTGGTGTCGTGTATGGTCAATCGTTTGTCGCGCAGGGTTAAGACGCGAACGGCGAGAGCTTTCTAGCATCATCTCCAATCAAAGCTGGCGTTCAGCCAGTGACATCGGTGGAGGGTGACATGAACAAACGGGCTATCACTAATGCGGCGCTTTTCCTCGCAGGAACGGCATTACAGCCTGCAGCTGCATGGGCGGCAAATTCCTCGGCAGCTGAATCTGGTGGGATTGAGGAAATCATTGTCACCGCGCGCAAGCGCGAGGAGAGCATCCAGGACATCCCGGTGTCGATCGCGGCTCTTTCAGCCGAGCAGATCGAACGGCAGGATATCAGCAGCCTCGAGAAGCTTTCGGCCAAGCTCCCGCAGCTCATCATCACCAATTCCTCGAACGGCTCCGGCGCCTCGCTCTCGATTCGAGGCATAGGCTCGAACTTCAGCAGTGTCGGCATCGAACAATCGGTCGCGGTCATCGTCGACGGCGCCTATTACGGGCATGGCCGCGTGCTGGAGGAAGGTTTCTTCGACCTGGCGCGCGTGGAGATGCTCAAGGGCCCGCAGGCACTGTTCTATGGCAAGAACGCGACCGCTGGCGTGATCTCCATCACCACCGCAGATCCCGGTTCCGAGGCGGAATACAAGGGACGTGTCGGCTATGAGTTCAACGCCGAAGAAGTCTATGGCGAGGTCGTCGCTAGTGGCCCCGTCTCCGATACGCTGGGCATCCGCCTCGCGCTGCGGGCGAGCAAGATGTATGGCGGATACACCCGCAATCTCGGCTCGGATGCGCCTTACGGGGTGCTCGATGCCGCAACGTTCACGCCAGCCTTGCTGGTGGGGCCGGTCAGCAAGGGGCAGCAGCCGGGGGGCAACCAGCTGATCGGCCGTCTTACCATCGCGTGGAAGCCTTCGGACAAGCTGTCCAATACGCTGAAGCTTAGCGCCAACCGCAGCCGTGGCGGCTCGCCGGTCGCGAATTCCTTCGTCGGCTGCGCGGGCCAGAATTTCCAGGCGAACCCCGCGATCCGTTGCGGACGCAAGTTCACCACCTATCAGAACGATCCGCCAGCCGAGTTCTATGGCGGCACAGGGACGCTGAGGCGGGGGCTTTACAACATGTATGACTCCTGGTCGATCAATGACACGCTGACCTATGACATGGGTCAGGTCGCGCTGACGTCTGTCACCAACTACAATTCGAACAAGGCCCGATTTAACGCGGACTATGCGCAGGAAGGCCTGGGCGGCATCTGGGTGCCGATCAAGTCGACGTTCAATGCCTTCTCGAACGAAACGCGGCTCGCGACCTCTTTCGACGGTCCGATGAACCTGCTTGCAGGCGTTTATTATCAGTCGTCCAAGCGCAAACACGAGGAGCACGTGACATTCTTCGGCGCCTACAACAGCGCTGCGCCACGCGAATACCAGTACCTTGCCTTCTTCAAGCCCTCGAGCACCAAGGGCGAGACGACTTCCGCTTACGGACAGGCGATCGTTCGGCCTAACTCGCAGATCGAAATCACCGCAGGCGTTCGCTATACGCACGAGACCAAGGACTCCAAATTCGTCCAGTCCTACGTCAATCCGTTCTTCACGGGGATTTTCCTCGAGAACCTGCCAATTGCGCGCAAGCAGACCTTCAATAACTGGTCGCCCGATGCGACGATCACCTGGAAGCCTACCCGGGACGTTACGCTCTATGCAGCCTACAAGACGGGTTACAAATCGGGCGGGTTCTCCAACAGCGCGGTACAGACGCCTGCCGATCCTACCGGGGAGTTCTTCGTGTTCGGCCCCGAGAAGGCCAAGGGCTTCGAAGTCGGCATCAAGACGCTGCTGGCTGACCAGCAGCTGCGCTTCAACCTCGGCGCTTACCGGTACAATTTCTCCGGCCTGCAAGTCGATTATTATGACCCGATCCACATCCAGTACATCACGCGCAATGCCGGTTCTTCGCGGGTCGAGGGTGTAGAGCTGGAGCTTGAGTTCGCACCGCGCGCATTGGCTGGCCTGACGCTGAGCGCCACGGCAAACTACAACCGCTCGCGCTACCGCAATTTTGTCGGCCCCTGCTACACGGGCCAAGCGCAATCCGAAGGTTGCACGATCTTCGGCGGGAACAGCGATCCGCTGCCAACGCTTCAGCAGCTCGGCGGACACTCTACCGCCAACGCACCGCGCTGGGTCGGCACTCTTGGCTTCGCATATGAGACTGCGGTGTCGTCAGGGCTGAAGGCCGGGCTGTCCAGCGACCTGAGATATAGCTCGAACTACAACGCCTCGCCTTTTGGCAACCCGGATGCGCGGCAGAAATCCTATGTGACGCTCGATGCATCGGCGCGTATTGCAACCGCGGACGACCGCTGGGAGCTGGCGCTGATCGGCAAGAATCTGACCAACCGTCAGATCCTCACCGGCGCACAGGACATCACGGGGACCGGCTCTGGCACGGGAACGGCCAATGGCGGGAACGGCGCCGACTTCTTCGGTTATTCGTCCTTGCCGCGAACGGTTCAGTTGCAGCTCGGCTTCCGGTATTGAGGGCCAGACGCATCGAACAGACAGGACCCGGGTAATGAACGAATACCAGCACCAGGTCGAATTCCAGGAAGGGCCTCTCAAGGAGGCTCTTGCGGGGCAAGCACATGACGACTTGCACCACAGCCTCGTGCATAGCGTGTCGCTCAAGGAATTCGACCGGCTGGTTCTCGGCCTTGGAGGCGATCCGGCCAGGTTGATCGAGCTGGCATCGCCGGCGGCGCCCGTCACGAAATTCGACAGCCCGTTCGTTGCCTATCGCGATTTCATCCGGATCCTGCATCTTGCAGCAACGGAACTGGACTGCCCCTCGTTCGGCCTCCAGCTCGCACGCCTGCAATCCGAATGGCCGGTCCTTCCCGTTTCGATGGACCTTGCGATGCGCAATTCCCGCAGTGTCGGAGACGCCTACCAATATTGCACCGAGCATCTTCAGTCCTATAGCCCGATCCTTCATACCCGCATCGAGCGGGTGCCGGATCGTGCGCAGCGTTTCATGGCCTTCGAGATCCTGCTCGACCGCGCGCCGCACCAGCAGCAGGCGGTCGAACATGCCATCGCGCTCCTCCACTTCTCGGTCGAGGCGATTACCAACGGCGCGCTTCATTCGCGGGGCATTTTCTTCCGGCACAGCCCCATGGCCGACCGCATGTTCTATGACCGCTTCTTCCGGACGGAAGTATCCTTCGAGATGCCCGCCAACGGGATCTATCTGAGCAATGCCGACTGGGACTGGCCTTTGCTCAACAGGAACCCGCACCTCTACGAGGTTGCCACCAACTTCATCGAAACGCGGTTCCCCTCGCGTGCCGAGATGCTCAGCCGGCAAGTGAGATCGATGATCTTGCGCACGCTGGGCGAAGGCGGCTGCACTAACGAAGGAGTCGCTGCCGCCCTGGGCCTTCACGTGCGCAGCATGCAGCGCCACCTGAAGGACGAGGGCACCAGCTTCGAGTTGCTGCGCGATGGAATACGCCGGGACGTGGCCCTCCAGTACCTCGCCCAACCCAACATGCCCCTGATCCGCATCGCGGGCTTGCTCGGATATAGCGAGCAGTCCGTCTTCACCCGCAGTTGCTATCGATGGTTCAGGCTGTCGCCGCAGCGGCTGCGCCAGCAACTGCAGGGCCAGAGCCATAACGAGAGAGAGGATTTGCCCCAATGACCCTGAGCGAGATCAGCTTTCTCGACCTCGAAGTTAGGCGACATCCCCATGCGGCGCAGCGGGAGTTGCTTGAACAAGGTCCTGTTTATTTCGACCGGTCTTGCGGCCTGCACATGGTGCTGGGCTATGACGAGGTGCGTGATATTTGCGCCGATGCAGACACCTTTTCGAGCGTGACCGGCCTTCTGCTGGTCAAGGAAGGGGCGATCCAGGACAGGATCAACGCAATCTTCGAGGAAGAGGGCTTCGTGCCGGCAAATACGCTGGTCGTGGCCGATCCGCCTGATCACACCTTCCATCGCGCACTTCTGAACAAGGCCTTCAATGCCGCCTCCTTCAAGCGGATGGAGGAGTTTGTCGAGGCCACGGTCCAGCGCCTGGTGGCGCAGTTCGTCGAGGCAGGGGGTGGCAATTTCTACAAGGACATCGCGGCCCTGCTGCCGTCGCTGGTCGTCGCCGACATGCTTGGCCTCGATCCGTCTGACTTCGCGAAATTCCGCCATTGGACCGATGCGGTGGTGGCAGAGGCAAATCCCGACAACAGCGAAGAACGACAAATCGAGATCACTCACACTATCTGCGAATTGCAGCGCTATGTCTCTGCCAAGGCCGACGAATATCTGGAGCACCCCAAGCCCTGCGTCCTGTCGGACATCGTCCATGCCGAGGTCGATGGGCGCAAGCTGACCCGACGCGAACTCGTCTCGATCTTCACCATCCTGATCGCAGGCTCGCACGATACGACGACCAGCGCCTTGTGCTCCGCCATTTACCGCCTCGCCATCGATCAGCCCTTGCAGGACCGGATGAGGGTGCATCCGGAACTGATGCGCGGCTTCGTGGAGGAGGTCCTAAGAATTGACTCCCCCGTCGCCGGTCTGTTTCGCAGGGCGACAAGGGATACACAGATTGCCGGCACGCCCATTCCCGAAGGCACCATTGTCATGCTTCGCTATGGTGCAGCTAACCGTGACCCCAAGATGTTTCCCGATCCGGAACGGTTCGATCCGGAACGACCGAATGCGGCACGTCATCTTGGTTTCGGCTATGGCATCCATCATTGCCTCGGCAACCTCCTTGCCCGGGCAGAGATCCGCCTCGTTGTCTCCAACCTGCTTTCTGCGACGAGGTGCTTCCAATTGCATGGTGGCGATGAAGCCGTGGGATGGCTGACTGACTTCATCGTCTATGGACCCAACAACCTCTGTATTGACGCGCAGAGAGCCTAATTCAGCCAGACTCAATCTAGATGCCCTTTACCTGCATTTGCGCCCCCTCCATCTAGGGCCAACCGCCAGTCCGTACGCAAATAATAGCGCCTCAAGGTCGCGTAGCTCCGCTAGTCTGCGGCTGCGCTCCGCCTTGGCTTCAACGGTCTCTTGCCCGTTCCTATACTGAGGGTGGCGTTCACCTCGCTTGATCGTCGATCTCTTGCGCGCACCGTGATAGCGGCACACCGGCATTCCGTGAGCGGCTGGGTTGCGGCACCTGTCACCGCGCGCTTTGCACGTAGCCTTGCAGCGGGTGGTTTTGCCGGAGGTAATGTTAGGGAGTGGCATGGGCTGGCAGTTGCTTACATCAGCCGAAGTGCAGGCTGAACTGGCACTGGCTGAATTTACGCGCTGACCTCATGAAAGTGAGGGTGCGCGGGCGCATTTGCCACCATTGCCACTAGATTTGAACTTCCCTCCGTATACGCTCATTATCTTCCTCTTCTCCTTCTAATCAAAAAGTACTGGCAATCGTGGCAAATGCGCCCGCGCGCCCGGATTACGGGGGGGTCTGCTTGCCACCATGGTGGCAAGCTCAGGCAGATTTTGCCGCCAAATGGGGCCAAAATGGATTGCCCTCAGACCCACTCCACACCGCCCCCGAGGAATGTCTCGAATTCGGTCCTTGCAATGGCAAGTGCTGGCAACTGGTAGCCGCGTTGCTGCACGCCATTCTTCATTACGCGCCTTACCTTGGCTGACGGGCAAAGCCGCTCAAGGGCCTGATGGATTTCCCGCTCTTGGCGAGGGCCATACTGGCGCTGACCCTTTTCGTACCCCGCCAATCCTGACTTGAGGCCAGAAGTGCTGATGAAGCAAGGAGCAGTCCATGTGCCATGGGGATCGGGAAAGATGCTGGATCCCACTAGGCCCGACTGCAGCAATTCGAACCAGTACCGGTCGAACCCGGACAATGAGCGGATCTTCTGGTCCACTAGTGCTGACGTTTTCGGCCTGACGCGGACGGCGAAGTTGGAAAGGTCGATATCGAGCAGGTCATGGACCATAGCGGCGATGACTGCAGGATCGTCAATCGCTGCATGCACCTTGGTCCAATAAGCATGATCCCCTCGCCGTGCATCGGAGACTTGGAAAAACACCATCCGTCTGTCGTCGGCATCAACCTGGGCGAAGTGGGCGTGGTTCGTAGCTGAAAGGAAACGGTGAAAGGACTCGATGTTGCGGCGCGGCTGGTTCTTCTCCTCAATCGTGACCCGCGGCTCCGTTACGAGGGATTTGAGGCGGTCCATCGCCTTCTTGTCGCCAGCGAAAAGCGCCTCATCCATGCATACCATGAACTTGCTTTCAATGGCGGCATTGAACTTTCCGATCACGTTATCAACGTCGGAGACGAGCAAAGTGGTAGCGGACCAAATGCGCTCGACCATGCGGAAGACGGAGCCTTTGCCGGTACCCTGACCGCCCATCATGCTCAGCATGACCCCGGGCTTTTCCTCCGGCTTCTGCAGCGCGTGCGCAAGGAACATAATCAGGTAGCGATAAAGGCCAATGTCGCCGTCTGCGATCACCTCAAGCAGGAATGCCTTGAGCGCGTTCCAGTCGCCCAGTTTGGGGGTGACAGTAGAACCCTTCCAGAGATTGAGCGTCGTCGCGGGAGTGGGCAGCGGACTGAATGCGATCCTATCATAGACAACCGTATTCGGGCTGACGAGGAAGTCGGAAATCTCCTTGCTTGGGTCGGAAGGGATTGCCAGCGCTTCCAGATGACGCCTCATGAGCAACCTGCCCGCGGTCATTCGTGACATCTGCAAGCCATCCGCAACGCCATTGCGGACATTATCGATCTGGCTCATCTTACCCACGAGCAAGTCACCAGCCAGATTCAAGAGGCAGAACGCCTGCTGGAGTTCCTGCAGGGGCGAGAGAGCCGGAACGGCGAGCGCGATGTTAGCCATTCCACCCTCCCCCGCGGGCGTGGTAATGAATGGTTCCGAACGACGGGCTACGGCTCAGGTCATGACTGTTCACGACATCGCAGAAGTCATCGTCTTCGAACCTGTCAGGCGCGGTCTTGCACCACTGCTCCGCGATGGCTTCGGCATCGTGCCAGCCAAGCGACAGGATCGCCCAAACCATGTCGCGGTAAAGCTCGTAGCTGCAATCTGCGGACACATGGCGCAGCATGTCCGTAACAACGGCCCGCTGCCTCGGAGTGTCTATAACACCCTTGAACAACGACAGCTTTCCCTTCGGACGGGAGCGCTTTACGCCACGAACTGCAAGTTCCTGCTTCCAGACGGTGAGAAGATGCTGCGGTATTTCAGGGATGTTGCGCCAGTCACCCTTCCCGCCCCAGCGGTAGGGCATCCCGGTATCCGGGTGGATCGACGGAGGAAGAACGTCCTGAACGGTCAGGCCATCACGGGTGGCGCAGCGGAATTCGAGAACGGTCTTGTCCTTTGCCTTCTTGAAGGTCCACACCTTCTCTTTGATGGTCAGACTTTCAATGGGCATCGAGCCCTCAGGCAGCCGGTAAAGCAACTTGGCCCGCGCTGCCTTGCCAGAAACGATCTGCACCGCATCGTCGGCAAGCAGCAGGACGCTGAGATCAACACCTCGCTGTGCCAACCACGCTACCGCCGCCGCCATATCATCGATGTCCAGCGCCATGGTCGGGGTGGGGCCGCAATAAGCATGCGCGAGACCGACATTGCCAGTTACCTATGAACGGCGGACGTCATTCGGCCGTCTCCCCGCTCAAAAGATCCTGCAGGCTCCCCGCAGGAATCAGGGTACGGCCACCAACACGGATGGCCTTCAGGCGTCCTGCCGCAATATGAGCATAGACCGTAGTCCGTCCGAGACTGGAAACAGCACAAGCGTCTTTGATCGAGTACGCCAGCGGCTGGGGCTGAATATTGTCCATCTTTATCCTCCAAGGACCATTGGTGATCCTTGGCACACGTTCAGCCGCCTTCGATTGCACTACAAATGGGGTAATTTGAAATAACCAACGTATTGATTTTAATGCCTATAAATAAGGTTGTACAAATCTTGCCAGCGCAAGGACTTACCTCTGCGGGTGTACCTGTTCCGCCTAAGTTCCATTGCAGCCTTTCGGGCAGCAGCCTTAATGTCCTTGATCTTATGAACCCGTCGATAAACTTCGAGCCCTTCTATTAGGGTTTCGTCATCTCGCCGCACCGACCACGGGCGGCTCGCATTTCTATTGCCTGCGATCCTTTTGACCACCGGGTCAGTCAGCCCTTTGTCCAAGTCTCGCAACGCTGAAGCCAGTCCCGACAACTGCGCGACCACTGGGTGTTCCGCTTGCACCGACGTCCCGTCCCCCAACTCTCCGACTTTGGTTGCCAGTGCTTCCCCGAGATGGGTGGTGAGGAGGTCGAGCAAGGCAATCAGGTTCGACCGTGTGAATTCGGCACCGTCTGGGTCACTGGTCAACTCCCGGAGGCTGTCCAGAAGAGCGTCATAATCAGACTGCGCCATCTTTAACCACCTCCCGTTCCCGGAACGGCACAATATCTGCCCCCTTACGAAGCTGGTCGAGATAATCGCTCCACCACTGGGCCATCTCCACACGCTCCTGCCAGTGCGCGCCCCGGTGATAGGCTGCACGCACCTTGTCCTTGTCGCCATGGGCGAGCGCCCGTTCGATCGCGTCTGGGTGCCACTTGCCACTCTCATTAAGCAGCGTGGAAGCCATTGCCCTGAACCCATGCGCGGTCATCTCGTCACTGGCATAACCCAGCCGCCGCAGCGCAGCATTGATAGTATTCTCGCTCATAGGGCGGGAGCGTGTGCGCATCGAGGGGAAGACGTAACCGGCTGGACCAGTGACCGCCTGCACCTCGCGCAACACCTCAACCGCCTGCTGCGATAGCGGTACATGATGCGCCTTGCGCATCTTCATCTTCTCCGCCGGGATCACCCAGAGTGCGCCATCCAGATCGATCTCTCCCCATTCGGCATGGCGCAACTCACCTGGGCGAACGAATACATGAGGGGCAAGCTGCAAAGCCAGCTTGGTAAGGCCCTGTCCGTCATAGCCATCAATGGCTCGAAGCAACTCGCCAACCCGCTTGGCGTCGGTGATCGCCCCGTAGTGTGTTACCGTCGGCGCAGTCAGTGCGCCGCGTAGATCCCGTGTCGGATCAGAAGCGAGCCGCGCCGTCGATACCGCGTAGCGGAACACGGCACTTGCGAGTTGCAGCGTGCGGCGAGCGCTTTCCAGATTGCCCTTGCCTTCAATCTTGCGGATTGCCGACAATACGTCGGGAGGCTCGATCTCGTTAATCGCCATGCGTCCGATAGACCTGTCGAGCAGTGACAGCAGGTACTCGCTGCGTGTCGCAGTAGCCGCCGCCCAAGCTTTATCACCGTCCCGTTTGCGCTTCGTGCAGTACTCGGCAGCGATGGCACTGAAGGTGTTTTCGGCCTGCGCACGCGACCGGACCTTTTCCCGCTGCTTTTCCTTCGACGGGTCCTTGCCTGCGGCTATCAACTCACGCGCGTCATCACGCCGCCTGCGGGCCTCGCCCAGGCCAACCTCAGGATAGGTGCCAATGCCGAGCTTTTTCTTCCGGCCATCGACGCGGTACTTCAAGCGCCAGAGCTTGCCTCCGGAAGGCTGGACCAGCAGGAACAGCCCGCCTGCGTCCCCCAGCTTGTAAGGCTTCTCGCGTGATTTCGCGTTCCTGATCGCAACATCTGTAAGGGCCATGATCCCCCCGCACCTTTTTCCGCTCGTGGCCCCCAGATGGGGGCCACCCACATTGGTAGTCAGCCGATGGCCCCCGAAGTGGCCCCCAAGTTAGGGTGATTGCATTCGAACGGGATCGAACGCCACCGGCCAGTTGAGCTAGAAATATAGCGGATTTCTGAGGTTTTTCCAGACGGGGATGAACGTCACCGGTCAGGAAAGTGGAGCGGGTAGCGGGAATCGAACCCGCATAGCCAGCTTGGAAGGCTGGAGCTTTACCACTAAGCTACGCCCGCTTAATTTTTCCCTTCTTCCGCTCTCACAGAAACTTAGCAAGAGCTGACAAAACTTAACTGGTGGAGGGAGTTGGATTCGAACCAACGTAGGCAAAGCCAACGGGTTTACAGCCCGTCCCCTTTAACCACTCGGGCACCCCTCCTCAGGCCGAAAAGATTCCGACCAGCAAGGGCGGAGGAATAGTTGGGTCGATAGTGTCTTGTCAATAAGCAATGTCTGGAGCATACCCTCTCTTGGCGCGACGCACCGGCGCAGGCTAAACAAGCAATCATTGGAGATTTACTCTGTCTCACTTCAATAAAAGGCGCCATACAAGCAACCGCCCTCAATCCTCTCAAGAGCATAGGCCGCAACCTCGGGGTCGACGGCCTCGGCCCAAGAGTGGTGCCGGCGGGGATACTTACTGGTTATATGGTAAGCACCCCTCGATAGCTGCTTTAAAAAATCCTGCGCGGAGAATCGAGCGAGCCTGCGTCACTGATATTTTCGCGGAAGCCAATCAAGAGCTTCTCGAACAAGCGGAACGCGACGGTATCAACGTGGTAAGATCCGCGCCACCAGAACTAGATCGCCTTCTTGGTAGAGATGCAGTGCACCAAGGAGTGGCTCTTGCCGTTCACCCGCTGGAAAATCTGGACGTAGCCGAATTAAGAGCATTAGACGATTCGTCAACAGTCGTTGTGCTTGACCAAGCAAACGACCCCAGAAATGTGGGAGCTGTTATCAGGGCAGCCGCAGCATTTGGAGCATCAGCAGTGATCACGACTGAACGAGCTGCACCTGACGAAAGTGGACTGTTGGTAAAAGCTGCCGCAGGAACTTTCGAATACGTAGCCTACTTAAAATGCCCCAATCTCGCCCGAGCCATAGACACGCTAAAGTCCAATGGATTTTGGACATGCGGCCTCTCTGGAGAAGCCAAAACCGAATTGCATGATGCACCTTTTGATCGACCCACTGCGTTAATTATTGGCTCAGAGGGGAATGGCCTTCGACGCCTGACAACCGAGCGGTGTGACTCAATTGTTAGAATACCGA
>CAZWEY010000019.1:0-23872 GCA_964632055.1 uncultured Sphingomonadaceae bacterium | reverse complement strand
GGCTTCTTCGCTGGTCTCCCCCGTATCGGGCGCTTCCACCTCCTTGGTATAGCTCTTGTAGAAGATGGCGATGGTCGACTTCTCGCCTTTGCGGACCTGAGCCCCGAGCTTCTGGGCCTGGTTGTAGGTCATCCAGTAGGAAGACGCGTAGCCGCACATGTCGGCGACCATCCACAGCCAGAACACGTTCATACCGCGATAGGGCGTTCCGCAAGCCCGCAAGGGGCGCGATATGGGCACACCTCGCCATGGCTTGATCCACGGCTTGGTGCCCACCTCCAGGCGCGCGATGATCTCCTGCGTGATGCGGGTTGCTGGCGATTGGGCATCACCACGAAATCTGTGTTTGGCCATGTGAGTTCTCCTGATCTGGCTGGCAGGCAAATCCGCCTGCTTCCGGTCCGAAACCCAGCACGCTTCCTCCCCTCTCATAGAAGAAGCGGCCCCTCCCGTTATGGGAAGGACCGCTTCAGGGGTTGAGACGACTAACCTGTCAGGAGGAGGTCAGGCAGCCATCTCGCGGGGGGCCGGGCAATCGTCGTTGGCACTGCCAACTGGTGTCTTTGCTTCAGCGTCGAGCTCGTCTTGTTCGTCCAACACAGGCTCAGCAGGATCGGCGAAGCGCATCACCTCCGGGACCCAGGCGATCGCGCGGTCCCGCACTTCGGCCTCAGTAATGTATGTCCCGGCGAACACTCGCTCGGCGCTCATCGCGAGGTCCGTCTTCTTCACTGATGCAAACCGTGCCGAGAGTTCCGGTCCGCCGACATCAGCCAGCGCATCGAGAATGACCTGCTTCGAGACGCGGTCGAAGTAATTGGCCGCTGTCGGGCGCCACCATTGGGCCATGTCGATGCCGATCTGGCAGCCCAGGCGATCCTGGAGGGCAATGTGCCGGTCTCCGACCATGTTGAGACTGGCCTCGAAGGTCCGGCCGACCACAAACCCGAGCCAGGCGGCACGAGCATCATCGCCGAGGCTGCGGAACCTATCGAAACGGGTGGCGGCGTCTTCACCTGCACGCCAGCTTTCATCGAGGCCACCCTTCAGGTCAGCCAGCGCCGCGCTCGCAGGCGCATCCTTCGCCTCGAACCCGACGATTGGCCCGGCTGGCACACCGCCCCGGATTGTGGTCGCCGAGCGCGAACGCCAGTCGACCGTATCGCCATCGGCAAGCGTGAATACCAGCAGATCGAGCGCAAGGCCAGGATCGGAAGCGACATGGAGGGCGAGGACATCGCGGCGTTGCATCGCCAGTTCGTCGACCAGGCGCTTGGACAGGGCGGCGCGGCGCGGACCATTGTCGCCGCTACCAGCGATGACCTCGATTCCATCATCGTCACCCGGACCTTCGGACTGACGCTCACCATAGAAGACCGGCTGTAGCACCGGCGTCCCGTCGCGTGACAAAGTCAGGATCATGCCCGCGTCGCCCTTGAGTTCTGGCGGCAGCACGGGCGGCCGGCTGCGAATATCCTGGCATTCGCGCTCGATCGCCTCGATCGCAGCTTCGGCAGCAGCCACGGCTTCCTCGGCGCTGTCTTCATCTTCGAGGATCGCCGCGTGCTCGTCATAGGACACGTCGAGTTCATCGAGCCGCGCGAGTTCGGCCTCGGTCAGCGGTGCGGGCTCGGCCGGAAGACGAACCAGACCATCGACCAGATCGTGGCTGGCATAGGGATCCAGCGTCGGCTTGACCCAGGCGAGCCCCTGTTCAGCAGCGAGCGCCTTGGCCTGTTCATCCATCTTCGCCGAAGCGAGATTTTCGAGCAAAGCAACGTCGGCCCAGGCCTCGCTGTCATCGTCGTCGAAAAGCTCCCGCTCGATGCGTCCACCGGCAGCGAGATAGGCGTCGCGCCCGACCAGCCTTGCCCGGGGATCGTTGCCACGGACCGTGCCTGAGAGGACCATGCGCCGGACGCTGTCCGGGTTGGGGGCGTAATAGGCCGACGATACTTGCTCGAAGACCTGCGCCTGGATCGCCTGATCCGAAGTCGCACCATAGGCCTTGGCCAGGTCGAGCGTGATCTCGCCTGCAGCGAGAGCCTCGAAGACAACCGGCGCGAGCTTGGCGAGGCGCAGGCGTCCCTCGACGAAGCGAACGGTGAGCCCAAAGCGGCGAGCGACGTCTTCGATGGAGGCGCCGCCTTCGATCAGCGAAGCGAAGGCAACCGCTTCGTCGGCCGGGTTCATCGCCAGGCGGTGGAAGTTTTCGGCAAGGCTGGTCTCGACCGCAGCTTCAGCTGTGTCTTCGAGGACCAGGCAAGTCACCTGATGATCGCGCGGCAGCACCTTGTCATCGGCGAGCGCAAGCATTGCGCGGCGGCGGCGTTCACCGGCTTCGACCTCGAACTTGCCCCTGGCCGCAGGCCGGACAATGAGGTTCTGCAAGAGACCGAGCGCGGCGATGCTCGCTGCGAGTTCGGCATCGGCTGCGGCATCGGAATGCTTGCGAACATTGCGGGGGGACTGGACGAGCTTGTTCAACGGGATCGTTCTGATCATGGCGCATACTCCTGATTGTGAGCCCGGCAGACCGACCATCGGCGCCCAATCGGCTCATCAAGGCAAAGCCCCCTCCCCTCTCTACTTGCGTATCGGGATCACCTGCCGATGACCGGTCCAAGGCCGCTGTCCGCTTGAGCCGCAATGCCGCTTCAAAGGGGCGATTACAGGATTGTAACTGGACAGGCCGAGCGCTACGAAATCTCGAGTCGAACACGCCAAATGCCCTCAATTCACGCCGGATGACGATGTTTCAGCGCAATTCAATCTGACAAGCGACACTTGACACTTGGCAGAAGGATAGATATCAAACGGCGTGGAAATCGAGAGCATCTCGCACAAGGCGCTGCGAAGCTTTGCCGAAACCGGCAAGGCCAAGGGACTGCCAGGAAACCTGGTGGCGCGCCTTCGCAATATGCTCGCCTGGCTGTCGGTAATCGAGATGGCTGACGAACTCCTGGTGCCGCCAAATTATGGTGCGCATCTGCTGAGCGGGGACAGGGCTGGCACCTGGTCCCTGACCGTGACGCGCAACTGGCGAATGACATTCCGGATCAACGCGGCGAACGCCATCGAGGATCTGGATCTGGAGGATTATCACTGATGGCTATCAAGCTTCACCCCAGCTTTGCGGTTCATGCCGGTGTCTGGCTGCGCAGTGAGATCGTCGAGCCGCATGGCCTGACGGTTTCGGCCGCAGCCGAGAAGCTTGGCGTCTCGCGCCAGGCGATGAGCAGCCTGCTCAATGGCCGGGCCGGCATCTCGGCCGAGATGGCGATCCGCTTCGAAAAGGCGTTCGGCCTCAGGGCAGACAGTCTGCTGCGGATGCAGGCGGCGCACGACCTTGCCGAGGCGCGCCGCCACGAGAAGGACATCAAGGTCGAAAAGATCGCCGCCTGATCCGTCATCGCAGCGGACCTACCGGGTCAGACGGGCAAGGATCGCGTTCGCCTGGTCCGTGGGCACAAACAGGCGCGTCTGATACCGGATGATTTCCGTGAAGCAGCCCTGAGCCTTGTACCAATCGAGCCGGGCAGCTGACCAACCAGCGAGTTCAAGCCTCTGCGCGCCATTGACGAGGCTTCGCTTGAGCGTCAGCGCCTCCCTGCCCTGCACTTCCATCGGGCGGCCCGATCGCACGACAGCCTGGACGATATCTTCGGCGGACAAGACACTGGCCTGCTCAAGGCCAAGCGCACGGCACAAGTCAGGCACACAATGGACCGGGACTTCACGGCCAAGCAGCGAATGCCCGTCTTTTGCCGCGATCCGGCTGACCCGGACGTAGTCCGAAGGCAGCTTGTCCCAGACCGGCAGAAGAAGTCCGGTCGCCAGATGAAGCCGTTCACGCTTGCAGTTGGACGTCGCCTCATCGACTTCGGCCTGCCACAGGCGCTCGAACTCCGGCAGCTCGACCACCTCCCAGCTACTTTCGGCAAGCTGCTCGGCGGCAATATGCGTTCGCTTGAGCGGGCGGATCATCTCGAAACGGGCAATGCGCGTGCCCTCGTCGGAGAGCAGGCTGCGGGCCGGGACTAGCAGAGCGACACGGCCGGACCGGGCGTTATGCATCAGCCGGTGCCGCGCGGTGTTGAGACCAAAGTGCTCGCCGAGCCGTTTGAGCGTCAGCGGCTTCAGAGCCCGGGCAATCTCCAGCTCCAGCAAATGCGTGGTCGCCCCTGACGTGGCATCGGTTCGCAGCAGCGTATCGGAGATGACTTCGAAGCTTTCGACCGCGATCGACTCAACGCCAAGATCGAGGCTCCCAGCTTGCCGAGCGGCATCGACCCGCGCCTCAACCAGGGCGATGAACTCGTCGAAGATCGCGTTTTGCAGCGCGATCGGCAGCGCGAGGATGCGATTGAGCCAGCGCTGAATTGACGGCAGGTCATCGACCAAACTCCCATCAGCTGCCTCAATCCTGAGCCCGGTCAGTTCCTGGAATCTGGACAGGCTGACCGCCTCGAGTTTGCCCATGAACAGAAGCCCGAACCAGCGGACCAGCGCTTCCCTGGCATACGAGCTTTCGAGGTTGTCCGAGGGATCGAAGAGGTTTTGACCGCCAGTCTGGCGTTGGCCACGGGTCAGCGCACCAAGGCTGTCGAGCCGCCGGGCAATCGTCGAGATGAACCGGCGTTCGCCGCGAACATCGGTTGTGACCGGCCGGAACAAGGGCGCCGAGGCCTGGTTTGTGCGGTTGGTCCGGCCGAGCCCCTGAATGGCGGCATCCGCCCTCCAGCCGGGTTCCAGGAGGAAATGCACGCGCCGTGCCTGGTTTCGGACGGCAAGGTCGGCATGGTAGCTGCGCCCTGTGCCACCAGCGTCGGAAAAAACCAGAATGCGCTTGTTGCCATCCATGAAGGCGTGGGTCTCGGCAATGTTGGCGCGAGGACTGCGCGACTGGAGTTTCTGCCGTCCGTCCCGTCCAACGACAAGGCGCCGGCTGCGGCTGGTCACTTCGGCAACCGCGTCGACCCCGAAGCGCTCGATGATCGCATCGAGCGCGGTTGCGATCGGTGGGAGTGAGCACAGCTGCTCGATCATTCTGTCGCGCGCAGCGATGGCCGAGCGGCACAAGACCGGCTGCCCGTGCTCATCGACCATGAGTTCGGAACGGGGATTGCCATTCTCGTCGGTGAACACCGCCATCAGCCGCACAGGGAAGCTCCTGGCGAGGTAGTCGACCACGTATTCTTTGCAGTCGCAGTTTATGTCGAGCGTGGTGGCGGGAGGCGCAGGTTTCCTTCGGTTTTCCATGATTTCACTCCAGATAATTACGGTTCCCTCGACCTCAACAAGTCGAAGGAACCAACATGCGATCAAGATCATCATTGCCGTTTCGAGCGGCCCCGCTCCGGGTCGAAGACCCGCCCAGTCACGGCACCCTTCTCACCACATTCCTCTCCTCTCAGTCGCTCGACGAGAAGTCAGGCTGTGCGGTTCTGTATGGCGCGGCGGTCCGCCATTTCCTGCATTGGCTGGGCCTGCATAGGATCGCCATCCGCACGATTGACGATCGGGCTGTCCGGCGGTTCGAAAAGCATGGGTGCCGGTGCCACCGGTATTCGGCGCAGCAAGCGCACTACAAGGCTGACCAAGCAGCAAGGGTCAGGCGCTTCGTCCGGTTCCTGGAAGATCAAGGCTACGTCGAAGTCGACGACGGGATCGACGATCTGCCACGGCACCTCGCCGACTATTCCGATGCGATCGATCGCCTGCAACTTGCCGAGGGACCGGCACAGGCCTATCGGTCCGAGGCCGAGCATTTCGTGGCCTGGCTTCGCATGGCGCGGCGCCAATGGATCGATATCGATGACACGATCATCGACCACTATGCAGCGCATGATTGCCGATGCCCGGTCTGGCGCAAGCGGGGCAAGTTGGTCGCAACGGGCACCAAGCGGCGGCGGCGATGCGCACGGCACTTCGTCGAGTTCCTGCGAGGCCGGGGCGCCATCCCATTGGTTGAACCGGTGGCGGACGATGACCCGCACATGTCGGCTTACTTGGCATGGCTCAAGCAACACCGCGGCGCCACGGACGAGACGATCCGGCGCTACCGGACCGATATCAGACGGCTCATGCCAATGCTGGGCGAGCCTTCGCAATGGGATGCCGCCGGACTCAGGAGCGCATTCCAACGACGAAGCAAGGAGACGCCGGGGTCGGCATCGCTGCTCGTCACGATAATGAGGAGCTACATCCGGTTTCTGGTCGTGCGTGGCGAGTGCCGGCCGGCATTGTTGCATGCAGTTCCATCAGTACAGCGCTACCGCCTTTCGACGCTGCCGCGCCACGTCGACCCGGCAACGATCGAGAGGATCATTGCGGCCTGTCCGACAGATCGTCCGGTGGAAGTCCGGGACAAGGCCATCATTCTCCTGCTCGCCAGGCTCGGCCTGCGGGCTGCCGATATTCAGAACATGCGTCTCGACGACATCGACTGGCGATCCGGCCACCTGACGGTCAAGGGCAAGACGCGTCGACCGGACCGCCTGCCATTGCCGCAGGATGTTGGCGACGCGATCCTGGCATATCTTGCGGCAGCCCGCCCGAAGGCCGCCGAAGAGCATCTGTTCCTGCGTGCACAAGCACCGTTTCGGCCATTCCGCTCGTCCGCTGAGATAGCGGGCATCGTCGCTCGTACGCGCGACCGCGGTGGGATCGAAGGAGTGCCGACCGGGTCGCACATATTCCGGCATTCGCTTGCCACCAACCTGCTGCGCGCGGGCGCAGGCCTGGAGTCCGTCGGGACCATCCTGCGTCACAGCTCGCCCGAGACCACTGCCATCTACGCCAAGGTCGATCTGCCGATGCTCATGAAGATCGCGCAGCCCTGGCCGGGAGAACAGTCATGCTGAACATCCACATTTCCAGATACGTGGCGCTGCATCGCAGCCTCGGGCTGAAGTTCTCTGAACAGGAACGCATGCTGCGCCTGTACGCCGCCTACGCCGGGGGTTTCGGCGATCGGCACACTCAGGTCCAGCGCATCTACGACTGGTGCCATACGTCGAGCTCACAATATGTGGCCCGCCGGAGGTTCGACACCGCACGTAACTTCAGCCTTTTCGCTCACGCCGAAGATTCAGGCCACGAAGTTCCGCCTGCCGGCGTCTTCGGTCGGGGCAAGCGGCCACGCCCGACGCCGACCATCATTGAGCCGGACCAGGTGCGGGCGATCATGACTGCTGCATTGGACGTTCCACCCCAAGGCACGATCAGCCCACACACGTACCATTACCTGTTCGGGCTGCTGGCGGCGACAGGTCTCCGGATTTCCGAGGCCCTCGCATTACAATGCAAAGATCTGGTCGAGGATGGCCTGATCGTCCGCAACGGCAAGTTTGGCAAGCAGCGGCTGATTGCCTTGCAGCCATCGACGCGCCAAGCACTCGAAGCCTATCTCGCCCTCCGCGAGAAGCACGCGGCCAGGGGCAACGACCTGTTCGTCACTATCCGGGGACGGGCACCGCACAAGGTGCGCGCCCACGTCGTGTTCGTCAGATTGGCCCGGCAGCTCGGATATCGTGGACCAACCGGTACGGCGGGCATGCGACTCCACGATCTGCGGCACACCTTCGCTGTCCGTTCCCTTGAGTCCTGCCCACCTGACAGGGAGGCCATCGCTCACCACATGGCCGGTCTCAGTGTCTATCTGGGGCACGCGTCGGTCGCCAACACGTACTGGTATCTCGAGGCCACTCCGGTGCTGCTGCGCGACATTGCGGCTGCGAGCGAGCAGCTTTACCGGGGAGAGGCGGCATGACGGCGCTCGCTCCGCATCTCTCGGCATACCTGCGTGAGCATCTGCCACGCGAACGTGCTGTCAGCCCGCACACAGTGAAGACTTATGCCAACTGCTTCGTCCTCCTCGTTCAGTTCGCTGCCGATCGGCTGAAGCGTCGGCCGACCGATCTTGAGATCGAGGATCTCGGCCCCGACATGATCATGGCTTTCCTGGACCATGTCGAGACCGGGCGCGGCAGCTGTGTGCGGACCCGCAATGGCAGGCTCGCCGCGATCCGGTCCTTCTTCCGGTACATCGAGTATCGGATTCCGGCCTGCCTGGATCTGGCCCTCCGCGTCAGATCGATCCCGACCAAGAAGACCGACAAGGCGCTGATCGACTACCTCGACCGGGCCGAGATCAAGGCTTTGCTCGATGCCCCGGATCCCCGGACACGCCTTGGCACCCGCGATCGCGCGATGCTGCATCTGGCCTATGCCGGCGGGCTGAGAGTGTCGGAACTCGTAACGCTGCAGCTGCGCGATTTCCCGGACCGCTCCCTGTCCACCGTGCACATCATGGGCAAGGGTCGGCGTGAACGGGTCCTGCCGCTCTGGAAAGAGACCCAGTTCGTATTGCGCGCGTGGCTTGCGATACGGCCCGACGCGCAAGCTGCCGAGATATTCCTCAATGCCAACGGGCAGCCCATGACCCGCGACGGATTTGCGTTCCGTTTGGCCGAGCACGTCAAGACCGCGGCAACGAAGCAGCCGTCGATCCTTGGCAAGCGGGTTACGCCGCACGTGCTGCGGCATTCCTGTGCGATGCACACGCTCGCGGCGACCGGGGACATTCGCAAGGTTGCATTGTGGCTCGGCCACGCCAGCATCCAGAGCACCGAGACCTATTTGCGCGCCGATCCCGAGGAGAAGCTGCAAATCCTCGCGGCTCACGGCGCACCCGCCATCAGGCCCGGGCGCTTCAAGCCGCAAAGCGACGATCTACTATCAATGCTTCAGGAAATACGTGCAGGAGGTCATGTCAAAATTTGACACAGGTCCGCATCGCAGTTCGAAGCGCCAGTGGCGCTCCCGCCAACAAAGCTTCGCCTTCGAGGCGGCCGTTGATGCGTAGCATAACCGAACCGTTTTGACGGAGAAGCATCGGAATGAGTTGGGAACCAGTGAGGTTGGCCTGCCAAAACGTGCTCTGAGCGTTCGCGCGGCCGGTCGGAATGTCAATTAATCGACCAGCAAAATTCCATGTAACCGTAACGCGCGGCACCGTCGCGGGCTTGTTAAGGAGCATGGCCATCATGGGGCGGTTGCCTTCACAAAACAGGCTAAACGACTTGATGTTTGGCGAAGCAGCTACATCGACATAGGCCATTGGGGCGCGACCTTGGACCGGCACGACCTCCCAAGCAGTCCCAGGCAGCGGCACTGCGTCCTCAGGTGGGCTGTCCATAAGCAGGCGAGCAATGTCCTGGGGCACGGGCAAGCGGCCTCCTTGAGGCGCATAGACCGTCAACTTTCCCTTTTCCCAAAGGCCAATTTGAACAGCACGGCGATTTGCATCAAGCAAGACATAGGCTTGCTCTACACCGCCTTGATGCGGCGCATTTCCCGTAACCCAATAGAGAGATCCTTGTCGTTGGAGACCGGATATCGCCGAAAGATTGCTGGCCAGCAGGTCTATTTTGCGGCCCAAACGCGAACGTATCGCGTCAGCTATCGGACCACTTGTCAAAAGATCTATTCCGTTGGGATCGGAATCACTTTGGAATTTTCCTATGGAACTCGCAAGATTGGTCCAGGCTAGCGGCGTCGGTTTTCCCAAGACTGGCCTTGCTTGCAGAGGTGCTTTTGAAGCAGCAGATGCCGGCCCAGACCCCTTGCACAAGAGCAGTGGGGATTGCGACACGAGCGCTGACTTGAACGGATCCAGGCGCTGTCCAGGCGCGACGTCTGCTTCAAGGCGGACTACGCCTCGCTTTTCGTCGTCATTGACCGTCAAGATCACGCGTCCGAAATCGTTGGCATTGACAGGAAAAGGAAAAAAGACCGCGCTAACGCCTTCATAGGTCGGGCCAAGAAACGAAGCCGCGTACTCAAACCGGGTGCTTTTTACAGTCTGACCAGACGCTTTGAAAGTAAAGCCGGTTTCGTTGATCTCAAGGCTCGCCCCTCGAGAGCAATCGCCACGCGGCGCATACGAGCCATAGCTTCCTTCGAGATCCATGCCTTTTAATGACGTCAATGTCACTGCGCCTGCGACGCCGGGCAAGCCCAGAAAAATCCCTGCGAGAAAAACGATAATGGGGCGCTTGGGCAGTTTGTTCGGCATGGCAGATCTCCATGGCGGACAGCCTTGCATCGGGACCTCGATTGAAAGCGACGAACGACTGCCTCGGGGATTTTCTACAACCTGCACCATTCCAGCGGTGCCGACAATCCTAACGGCCCCAGCATTCAACCTTGTCAGGCAATTATCTGGAGTGAAATCATGGAAAACCGAAGGAAACCTGCGCCTCGCGCCGCCACGCTCGACATAAACTGCGACTGCAAAGAATATGTGTAATGTTGAGCTCAACATTACACATATTCACGGGGGCTGAGGTCGATTTCGAGATCCTCGCGTTCCTCATCGGACAGATCGGCGAGCCGGCGATTGAGCATGGCTTCAGCGGTCGAGACCAGTTGGACGACAGCAGCATTACCGTCCGACAGCGCAGCGTCGATAGCTGGCAACAGGCTCGGCAGCTTCATTGAGAGGAGGAGCTGGGCAAAGAAGCGCTGTTCTGTCCTGCCAGGATGTGTATCCTTGGAGGTAATAGATTGATAAAGCATGGAGATTCCTCGTCTGAGTTGAGAGGGCGCATCATTGGGCCGTGCGCTGCTCGGAGTGGGGCCCTCTCTCTGACCGCATCAGCCTTGCTGATGCGCGGCCACACTCTCCCTCTGGTCGCCGGGAACCGGCGGCCATTCGATGGTTTCGATCGAGGATTCAGGCTCGGATCAGGCCGGGTTTTCGCAGTCGTCAGGCCGCAGGCGCACCGGACGCCGTGCATCCGCCAGCTGTTGGAGCAGCTGGGCGTTCAGTTTCTCGGCGCGTTCCAACCCGCTTTCCGCCTTGCGGGCGCGCAGAAGCAGGCCGGCATTTTCGGTCGCCATCGATGCGAGCCGGGTTTCGAGGTCGCGGATCTTCACCGCGTCCGCGCGAGCGGCATCGTCCCGTTTGGCGCGCACCGCGGTGCGCGCATCGGAGACGGCCCGGATTTCCTCGAGTATGTCGGCATGGCCGACGTAGAGGACATTGCGGCCGACGCCGGCTTCGCGCGCAACGGCCGCGGCGGTGATAGGAGCGGAAGGCTCACGGGCAGATAGCGCTTCGAGCGCAGCCCGCAGCTTCGCCTTGGTCCGGGCACGGCGGCGCTGCTGGGGCGTCATGGCGTCAGCCTTGTTCATCCGCACCCTCCGTCCCGTTGAGCATGGCAAGGAGGCGCCGGCACTCGTCGGCGCGCGCCATTGCCAGCGCCCGGCTTTCCGGATCCAGGTCGCTTCTGTCGAGAAGAGCAAGATTCCGGCTCAACCGCCCGGCCCATATTGGCCGATGCTCTTCGGTGATGACGAAGTTGGCGCAAGTGACGCATGTGCTCTGGGTGCGAAGCACGGGATTCGGTTCGCGGTCGGAACCTAGGCAGGCCGAGGTTTCGCGTCTGTAGAGGCAGTAGCCCCAGTCGCAAACGCCAAGACGCATATCCGTTTCGGCAAGCAGTTGCGTGATATACGCGTCGATGTCCCCACCCCGGGTCCGGCCTCGGAACGGCGAACGCTCCGCCAACATCCTGCCGGCCTTTCCCGCAAGCCGCGGCGCCACCAGCAAGTCCTCCAGCGCCGCGCGCGTGTCGGCGATGGCCTGGTCGTCGACCAGCTCGACGAGTTCGAAGTCGGTCCCAACGTATCCCCGGTCGGTCATCGCACGGGTGACGTGGCCCAAGTGCTTGCTGAGCGCGGCAAGCCCCGTGCGGTCCCGCCGGCCAACGAACTGCGCGAAGGTTCTTCGGCCCTGGTGGGTCGTAAGATGCCACGGCTCGCCGCGATGGTCAGGAAGATCGATCATCGGCGCGAAGCCGGTGTTCAACCGCTTGATTATGGCCGGGATGCTCATCGTGTGGATGCCCAGTTCGGATGCCCGCAGCGCCGTACCGGGCTTCTCCTGCACCAGCCATAGCTGCCGTCCGCCATGGAGCGTCCGCCACGGGGCGGAGAGCCGTTCGAGAACGGCAATGGCGCGGATCACCGGCTCGGGGACGACCCAGCGATGCGCCAACCCTTCCGGTCCCGGCGCCCCCTTGCGGATGGCGCCGTGCAGATAGGCATAACGTTCGCCGTCCTCGCCATCGTGCCACTCGATGCAGCCGGTCTCGAGCGCGAGGATTTCGGAAGCCCTGGCGCCAACCAGATAGGCGATGACGATGAAGCAGGCGTCGTAAAGCCTGAGGATCCGATCGTTCAGCCCATCGATCGGCCGCTTGGTGAGCATGTCTGGCTTGCCCGGGCACATTTCCACCGGCGGCTGCGAACACAGATAGACCGATGCGCGGTAGGTCTGTCCGTGGTAGGTAAGCCCTTCCCGCGCGGCTGCGTCATAGACCGCCTGTGCCGCGTCGCGCATCGCGATGATGGCGTCGGCAGGATCGCCGATGAGGTGCAGCGCCGCCGCGATCAGCGGAACCGCGATCACATCCGGCGTATGCGGCTTTTTCTTGCCGCTGCGCCAGTTGCCCATGCGCGTCAGCATCGGCGGCGGCTCCGGCGGGGCCTCCGCAAGCTTGCCCCGCTGCTCGTAGAAGGCTTTGATAATCCAGTGGTAGTTGCGCGCGGTGCTGTAGGAGAGGCCGCGTTCCCCGAAGTCGGCGAACAGGTCTTTGATTGCCTGGCGGTCAAGCTGAGCCCAGCTTTCAAGCCGGTTTGCCACCATCCACGCCGCGATCACCCGCAGATAATTCGCATAAACGGTAAGGGTATGGAGCGCTACCGGCTTCCGTCCCGCTGGCGGATCAGCGTGCAGCGACCAGATGAGCTGCTTGGCCGGTCCGCGCAGGCGATGCCAGCGCTCGTTACTGAACCGGCTGCCGTCGGGCATCATGAAGGCCCAGTCGATCCGGAGCGCGTGGTCACGGAGCCCCGCAACACCTCGTGCAAGCTGCCATTGGTCCTCACCGTACAGCGAGTCGGCCGATATACGGAGTGGCGGCGCCAGCAACGCCGTAAATTGAGACGCGCTGCTCATTCGATATCCGGCAGTGCCGGAAGGCGGCCTGCCAGCATCTCGGCCTCATTTCGCAGCGCGGCCGGGAAGGACGACAGCAGGTCTTGTTCGAGCACGCGCAGGCTCGGCGCGTAGAACAGGTTCCATCGTTCAGCATCGATCCGATCCCGGGAGTCCAGCAGGTGACGCCGAGCCTGAAGAACCCGCGCGCAATGTTCGGCATCGAGGGGAACGATCAGGCCGGGGCACACGAGGCAACCACCCAGGTGCCGGCAGACGCGTGCACCGCCGGCGGCGCCCGCTTCGAGCGGCATCATGCAGCGATGACCGAACAGGGCGGTTACGGGCCCGGATATGTTCCCTGAGCTGCTGGTTTGCTTCTGCGCCGGTACCGTGACCCAGGCCACCATCATCCGCTGGAGGCGGGCGATCGTTTCGCGCTCGAGCCGGCGCGCCGCCGGCCCTTCGATATAGGCATTGGTCACCACCGGATCGCGGTGATTGAGGATGGCGGCCGTCGCCAGAAGATCGCCGCCGGAGGCCAGATAATGCTGTGTCGCAACGCTGCCCCTTAGCTGGCCTGGAGCAAAGCACGGCAAGGGACGTCGGGGGCGGTCGGGATGATCGCGGTTCCAGTCGGCGATACGTTTGTTGGCGCCCTGTATGAACCGATCGATGCGCCCGCTGAGCGTGCCGTAGGGTATCAAGCTGGCAGGCTTGCCGTGCTGGCGATGCCGCGAGGTCATGATGTGGTGGACGAGGAACAGGCGCTCGCGATCCTGGTCCGGCACATGGGGTATGAGCGGCTCGGTCATCGCCAGCAGCATTTCGATGAGGCGCGGCGCCGAGCGCGGCCGGCGAACATCGAACGAGCGGCGCTGCACTTTCGGATTGGGCGCGGTCTTGTGCTTGAGCCACTCGACCAGCATTCGGCTGTCGTCGATCGGATGGGCGACCAGGCAGTCCCGCCGGATCAGACGAAGCGGGTCCGGGTTGGCGGCAAGCTGGATGGCGAGCGCGATGTAGAACGGCACCACCGTCCGCGTGGTCAGATGATAGTGCTCGGCGATCCCGCCTCGCCACCCCCAACGCAGCAGCCGGCTGTGCGCCACACCGGCTTCCTGCAACTGCTTCCAGGTTGGGGCGATGCCGCCGGTGAGACGGTGAAGGCGCCATATCGCGCTGTCGAGACTCTCGCCGCGCGCGGCGCGCACAGGCGGATCGGACGCGGCAATGATCGCCTGACCGCGCTGGAACGTCGCCCATGCCGCATCGATTTCCTCGTAGCAGGCCACAAGGATGGCCTGCAGATCCTCCTTGGACAGCCGCGGCTTGGAGTCATGGATGCGGCTATCGGGAACCGGATTGTAGGGGATCGCAAGAGCCGAGCCGAAGAGCTTCGGATCGGCCTGCTCAGCGCGCTCCAGCAGCGGACGGATCAAGCCGAGCTGCGTGGCTATCGTCGGGCGCTTGAGCCGTTTCCCGCACTCGTCCGGCCGGGCAAGGAACGCCAGATAGCGTTTCATCGTGCCGGCATTCACATCCCCCGCGCAGGTCACGTCTTCACTCGCCAGGAACTTACCGAAGCGGCGCAGGGCGCGCCAACGGGTAGGTCGCGTCCGCAGCGATGCCCCCGCATCGTTCAGCCGGAAGGCGGCCATGAGCGGGCCGGCCATGTCCGGCGGCAGGCCCAGCGTGGCCGGATCGAAGCGCTGAACGCTGCCGTTGCTGGCGTCGCGGAACACGACGATCTCTGTCGCGGCAACAGGATCGGCGGCGGCGGTCGGGCGCTGGATGCGCCGATCGATCCGCCGATCATTCGGCATCGGGGATGAGCTCGCCATAGAGCCATGCCAGGCTCTCCGAGAGATCGCGGTCATGCACCTCGACGCACCTGAGGTAGATGGCGGTTGTCGCGATCGAGAGGTGACCCATCAGCACTTGCAGGATCTTCAACGGGTTGAGATCGGGATTGTCACGAGCCTGCTGCTGAAGACGCGCCAGCATCACCATCGCGAACGTGTGACGCAGCCAGTGGAAGCTGCCCTTGAGCCCAGCGTCAGCAAAGGCTTTGGCGAACAGTGCCGTGAGTCGTTTGCTCGACAATGCCCTCCCGTGCGTGGTGAGGAGAAGATTTGGGGGTGGGCGATAGTGCCGGTCGCAAGCACGCACGCGGCGGATAGTGCGGGCACGGTCTTCACCGGCATACCAGTCGGTGCGGTCGATCAAGCGGATCGGCGGATAGACTGTGCGGGGGCGGTCGCCCTTGGTGATGCGCAGCGGGATGCCGACGAGCGGCTGTTCTTCGACCGCCAGCTGGTGGCTGTCGGGAACCATGTCGAGGGTCATCCCGCAAATTTCCTTGCGGCGCAGACCCGCGGTAAGTGCCCACTCAGCCGCCAGGCGCGGGGCAGGAACAAGGTGAGAGAACAGTCGGTCGAGCTCAGCGGCACGCAGCGGTCGCGGCAGCTTCTCGGGGCTCGACAAGCCAAGCGTGTTGGTCGCCGCGAGGCGTGGTCCGCCTCCCTCCTCGCTGAACACCGTAACCATGCGTTCGCGGCGCCGGAACGGAAGTTCGGCGACAAGCCCTTCCTCCAGCGCCCATTCGTAGAAGCGGCAGACGCTCATCACCCGGGCATTGATCGTCGTGCGTTCATAGGCCCGATCCGTGTGGGGACTCGGGTTTTCGATCATGCGGTCACGATAGGCGCCGATCACACCATCATCGACCGCCCGCCAGTCGAGCTCCGACTGTTCCAGCGTGTCGAACCAGTCGTAGATATGTTCAGCGTAAGTCCGCACGGTATCCGGCGCGCAGCGGCGGCCGCGGCTCGATGCGTGCTCCAGCAGCCACGCAAAGGCCGGCTCGATGATCGCCATGTTCGCATCGAACAGGATCGGGAACCCGGGAGGTATCCCCGGCACGCCGGCAACGGCACGGATGATCGAGACCACTGCGCGCCTCCCCTCCGCTGGTGGAGTCAAGCAACTCCATAACAGAAGAACGGCATCATTGGGCCGTGCATGCGATACGGGGATCGTTATTCGGGATATTCTGCAAGCCAGCGCCGAACATCATGATGCCATCAGCGGGCGATAGCCGAAGTCATCGTCCATTTCTTCTTCCCAGACGATCATCCGGAAGTCGTCGAGTGTGACGCCGCACTGCTCCAGCATCCGGGCGGCCAACTGCGGATATTCCGCCACAGCTTCGGCGAAGTCGCCCTGCTGACCGCGATAATTTCCGAACCAGCCCCAGGACTCGTCTTCCTGTATCGCGGGATCGCGCTCGATAACGAGCCGGGACGCGTCGAGTTTGAGCATGGCGGCGAGCAGCTTCTCGCAGTGGCCGACGTCGAGCGTTTCCCTGGGGCCGTGCTGGCCTCGATACCCCACCGACAGGTTGGTGCATTCGGGGATGATGCCCGCATATTCGTTGGTGTCGGTAAAAATGCCCGTGTCGTCGGGGGCGTATCGGAAGTCCGGATTCAGGCCATTGAGCGCCGATGCCAGACTGACCGCAAAAGCGTCCGAGCATGTCCGTCCGTAGCTCTGGTGCGTGATGACATCGCCCAGGCCGGCGCGGTCGAAGGCGATGGCGGCATCGATATCATTCAGCAGCTCCGGCCTATTGCGCTGGATCCAACAGGACCCAAGGCAGCCTTGTTCCTCGCCGCGGTGGAACAGGTAGAGGCCAGGACGGCTCGCAGCGATCATGTTGAGCATGATCCACACACCGGCGCCATCATCGGCGCCGAGCGACATGCCAGCCTTGCCGTTGCACAAGCCGGCGATCCCGCGCTTGTCGATGCCCACGTCCTGCTGCCCGCCGCGGGCCGCCACGGTGTCAACGTGGCAACTCCACATCACACGGGGTCTGTCGCCGATGCTGAGCATCCGGTTGCCGAAGGCGTCGGCCGTCATGCCGGGAACCCGGTCGAGATATTCGCGGCAGAAGGCGCGTTCAATGGCGCTGTCATGGGGGCGTGCCCACGACAGGATTTCGAGCAGGCCAGCCCGGCCTGCAACATCATGGTAAGTCATGGGATCAGGCTCCTGCGTGGGAGGGGACCGCAGCCAGGGGCGGCACCGTCATCGCGATGGCGGGAAGGAAGTTTTCGGGAATGGGGTGCAGCTCATGCGCACCCTGCCGGAGCACTTCGATACGACGGCGCTCGGCCTCGTCTTGCTCGCGCCCTAGCCGCTCGTTCCGGGCGCGCTCGCCTGCGGCCTGCCACTTGGCGACCTCCGCATGGATCGCGGCCATCTCGACGTGGAACTGGCGGCAAGCCAGGACATGGGCATTGACGAGAGAGGCGTCGTCATCATCGAACGGCTCGGGCAGATAGCCATCGGACAGCCATTCGCCGTAATATTCGGTGATATCCTCGACGTGGAACCATTCGCCAGAGGCATCGCAACGACGGCAGCAACTGCTGGCCCACCATTCGCAGCGATCTTCGACATAGACGGCGCCGTAATCCCCGGCATCGTCTTCAAGCACCGTGTCCGCGCCATGGTCGTGATGAACGGTGACGAAGGATTCGGCATCGCTATAGCGTTGCTCGTTATGATCGCAGTAGATGGTGTGGTTGTCGTAGCAATGGTAGCACCACTCTTCGGATGACCCGTCGGCGTAATAGACCTCATCGTGTGGCCTGGCGTCATCGTCGCAGCGCGGGCAATACCACGGGCTATGCCCCAGACCGTTGGTGTTCTCGGATGAGATACTGCCCATGCCGATAATGAGGTATTGGCCGTCGTCGGCAAGATCGTCGCCGGCATCGATGTAGGGGACAACGAAGCTGTCATCGTCCTCGATGCGCCGGATTCGCGCGCCGTTCAGGCTACCTTCGCTATAGCCAGCACCCTCAAGGAGCAGTTTGAGGCGGGATACGTCGCCGTAGATGCTAGTGTAGATTTTGCGGCTCGGCCAGACGACGCTGCGGGCCCTGGCATCCTCGCGCGAACCAATATAGGCAAGCGCCGTGTCCGGCCCCGCATAGACCCGGGTCGGATGGCACGAGCTGTCGAAGTCGCCCGCGCGATGTGCCATGCAGCTGCTGGGGCCGCCGACATAAACCTCTTCGATTTCGTCAGCGTCCTGGGTGATCTTGAGGGCATCTTCCTCCAACTGCACCGAGAGCCTGGCGCACCAGCCCTCGATCGCGTTGTTATCCAGATGTTCGGAGAAGAAGCGATTGAGGTAGCGGCCGGGCGACATCACCAGTTGGCGGTCGACCTGACCTTTGGCGGCGTTCTCGGTAAATGCAATCTTGCCCGCCTGCTCCGTGGAGACATGGCAAAAATGCTCGTCGTGCCTCGCTTGGTACCAAGGTTCGTCGTGCCAGGGTGTGGGCGAGTAGGTGCCATCGGCAAAACGCAGCTTCTCGCGGGTCTGCCAATCGGCATTGCCGACCTCCGAGCCGGCGAGCGCGATGCGGAACCGGGCATCGGGCGTGCGCTCGAGCAGTCGCTGACGGGCAGCCTCGGCATCTTCGAAGCTCGGCCAGAGATATTGCTGGTCGCCGGTCGGCGCCAGGCAGAAGTCGATCGTTATCGGCCGCCACTCGGTTTCCGAGTGCGGGTACAGGATTTGGAACTGTGCCATGGACGTGACTCCACGCAGCCACGCGCGATGGCGCGGGCTGGTTTATTGGGTTGGGATCGCGGGGGGACTCAGCGAGGCGGCTGCGGCACCATGTTCACTACGGTGCCGATGACTTGCCCTCGGTTCGCCTCAAGCTGCGAAATGGCGGATTCCGGGCGTCGCTGCGCGACGCGAGGGACGGGCCGACCACCGCCAGCTTTTTGGGTTAGCGCAGCGGTCGGCCCGCCCCTCATCGCGAGCAAATGATACAGTCTGGCCAGGCGGACCTAAGCGCTGCTTGGTCCCCTCGAAAATCGAGAGCGCTGCCGACTTGGCACCGCTGTTGAGCGTGTTACCGCTGTCCTGATCTACGATGCGGGTCGCCTCGAGCGCTTCGCGCAGGTTGGTATGGATTACCGCTTATCGCGAGGTGGCGATAATGCGAAGGAACGCGGCGTAGGCGCGTAATGCCGGGAGACTGACCACCACGTCCTTCGCATTATTTCACAGGGTGTCGAGCCACTCCATCAGACTGGCATCTCGCTTCCACGAAGGTGGAACGTTGCTCGCCGACGGCGCACCCACCAGCTCCAAGGCCTTTCGTTTGGTCTCCAGATTGGCCTGTGCGTAGTGGTTGGTCGTGTCGAGGCTGACGTGTCCCAGCCAACTGCGTATGACGGTGATGTCGACCCCGGCAGCGACAAGGTGAACGGCGGTCGCGTGCCGGAAGCTGTGCGGCGTCACATGTTTTGACCGAAGCGTTGGTACGGACTCGGCGGCTTCCTCTACGTAGGCGGCGAGCTTGAACCGCACTCCCGAGGCGCCCAGCGGCTCACCGTATCTATTGACGAAGATCCGTTGATCTGACGCGCGCGGGTGACGTTCCAACAACTTCCTGAGCAACGTCACGGTTTCCGGCCAGAGTGGACAGATCCGTTCCTTGCGCCCCTTGCCATAGAGGCGAGCGTAGTGCGGCGCATCGAACCGGACCGCGTTGGAACACAGGTCGAGAGCTTCCTGGATGCGCGCGCCGCTGTTGTACAGGAACGAGAGCAGCACATGGTCGCGCATCCCCTCGATTGTCGACCGGTCGGGCTGAGCGAGGATCGCTTCGACCTCCTCCGGCTGGAGATAGGAGGGTGCAGCGGTGGGCTCCCGCTTGAGCGGGACAGTCAGGACCTCGGCGCATTGCGCGATGTATTCGGGATCCTTGTCAGCCACGAAGCTGAAGAAGCTGCGGATCGCGGCAAGCCGGCAGTTGCGTGTACCGATCGTGCCCCTGCGCCCATGCTCGGTATGGTGAAGGAACGCGCGAACCTCTCCGGCCGAGACATCGGCCAGTGTGATCCGCGCAACCCCGCCACCATTTCGCTCGGCGATAAACCGAAGCAACAGCCGCCATGTGTCGCGGTAGGACCGGATCGTATGGACAGAAGCACTGCGTTGCTCGGCCAACCATTCCTGGAAGAACGCCCGCAACAACGCGGGGAACGGATTGCCCTTCGTCATGACCGCGCCCCCATGGTGAGGCATCGGGCGCCGACGGTACGGAACCGCTCGCTTGCTTCCTGCAGCAGGTCCTGCGTGACAGTGATGTAGACCAGCGTGGAGTTGATGTCCCGGTGACCCATATAGGTGGAGAGGAAGCGCAGTTTGTCCTGCGGATTGACGCCGGATCGATACCATTGAAGGATTCGGTTCACGACCATCGAGTGGCGCAGGTCATGAACGCGTGGCCCCGCCCGCCCCGTCGGGGGCTTGAACCCGGCGCGGCGCATGACGCTGGTGATCATCGTTGAGACAGTCACCGGGGTATAGTGATCATTGAAGTGCTCGTGCCAGAAGAGCCCGGACCGCGGATCCTGCGGGGCGCCGGCGCGCCGCCTTGCATCGATATAGGCCCGTAATTCGGCCATGACGCTGCCGGTTAGCGGCAAGATCCTGGTCTTGTAGAACTTCGTTTCCCGGATCGTGATCGTGTCCGATTGAAGGTCCACGTCACCCAGATCAAGCCCGGCGAGTTCACTACGGCGCAGTCCGGCACAATAGGCCAGAACCACCATCGTGTAGAGGACCATAGGCCGCAGCGGAGCATCCGGCGACGGATACGAGCGGGCAACATCGAGCAACCGCCGGACGTCGGCCGGACTGAAGATATGCGGCCGTCGATGCTCGCGCGCCGCTTCCCGCTCCGGCCGGGCGTTGAAGCGTTTTGGCGGGATGCTGGGATCAAAGCGATACCGCGCCTTGGTCAGGATGCGCCCCAGCTTCTGACATTCAGCCGCGTGATTGCGGGTCGGCTTGGCCGTTGCCCAGCGCGCCAGCATTGTCTCAAGCGATGCCCCGGCAAGTTCGGGATTCGCCTGGAGGAACCGATCGAACCGCAATAGCCAGTGAGCCTGAGTCTCATACTGATAGCCCCGGCTGCGCATCAACGCGACATGCTCACGCATGAAGTCCCCCAGCGCGCTGCCGAAGGGAGCAAGGCGTCGTAACGCGGCCAGGGCTTCGTCGGGATTGGGGGAAGCCAACGCTCGCCAGATCGGCTTGCTTTGTTTTACGTTGTACCGGTGGCGAAGCACGGCAACGGGATTATCGGCGATCAGCCCGATTTCGACAAGGTGGTCGAGGAAGCGATCGACAATGCAGACCTGGTTGAGCAGCGTCGGCATTCGCCAACGTTTGCCCATTTCCTTTAGCCAGACGTCGAGCATCTGCCGGTCGACCGCCGGATGACGCTGGGCTACATTCTCGAAGCTGCGAAGGAACCAGCGATAAGTCGGCCTGCTTCCCGGCCGGAACTGCGATTTTTCCAGGAAGGCGTCAACAACGGTGCAATCGGGATCGTGCCAGGCGCTCATGACAGCACCTCCAGGCCAGGTACATCGAGCGCCACGGCTCGGAGATCATCTGTCGCCAGCTTGAGATAGGCATTGGTGGATTCGGTGGATCGATGCCCGCAGCATTTCGACCGCGCGTGCGTGGCGGAACACATGCGGTCCTCGCTTTCCCGGCGGCTCGACGCCTGCGGCCGCTAACCGCCCGCGGATCATGCCGTACAGGTTTGTCATTGCGATGTAGGGCGCGCAGGACCGGATAAAGATTTCTCGCCCCTCTACCTGCGGGCGCCCATGACGCAGATAGTCGAGGAGAGCTTCACCGACCGGTGCCAATAGCGGCATGTAGGAGTACGCATTGGTCTTGGTGTGACGGATACGCAGGGATTCTCCGCGCCAGTTCACGTCCTCAAGCCGAAGGCGGCAGATCTCCCCTTCGCGCAGCCCATATGTGGCAAGCAGCTGAAGTACCGCAAAATCGCGCATTCCTCGCGACGATCCGTCCTTTTTTGTCGTCGCCAACACCGCGGCGATTTGGCTCTTGTCCAACGTCGAGGGCACGTCTTCATAGGCGTAGAGCATGGGGCCGATGATGTGGGGCGTGAGATCAGTCGGGACGCGCCCCGTCCGATGCAGATAGCGCACCACCGACCGGAGCCGCTCAGCGACATCGGCCAATGATTTGCGCCGTAATCCAGGCGCGCGCATGTCCATGTAGAGATCGACCTCCACGATGCTCAACGTGTCGAGGCTGGCAGCACCGCCCCGATCGAACTGCCATCGCAGGAAGTTCCGTGCCTCCCACATAAGCGCCGCGATGGTAGCGCTTGCCAGACCGCGCTCGTCGCGCAGCCATGCCTCGTATTCGCAGCAGATCGCCTGCCGATACGCAGTTTCCGGTTCGGTCATCTCCGGCTCGGGCGGCCATTTGCCTTGAGCAAGCCGGAGCAGCTTGTTGATCGACGTGCGGGGCAACATCTGCCAGCGCGCACAGGGAGGCCGGCCGTACTGGGCTTCGAAATCCTGAATTGCATAGGCGAAATACTGATCGACCTGCGCCGGCGTCACAGTTTCCACCTGCATGTCGCACTCGGCCAGATAATCGAGAAACGCGCGGGCGTAGAGGCGATGGTTCGCTACGACCACCAGGTTATAATTCTGCGTCGTGAGCAAATTCGAGAGTTCGGCAATCAACTCGTCGTGCAATTTCAACATGCTTTTATCCTCAGCTGGTCCAGAGACCGCCGAGGTTCGCAGTCAAAATAATGCGCAGCAACATCGCCCCGCCTTACGGAAATTGCGCGCCTACGCCGCGTTCCTTCGCATTATCGCCACCTCGCGATAAGCGATCTTATGCGCAGCTGCGCATAACACCGCCCAAGCCTCGGCATAGGCATCGTAGACCGTGATCTGATCCTCTGTGAGGCAATGCTCAAGGATGTCGTATTCGACGCCCGCGAAGGACAAAGCGCGCGCAGTGTAGAGGCCGAGTGATTTGAGATCGCGCGCCACCAGTTCCATCGCAGCGATGCCGCCATCACGGATATCGGCCACGAAGGTTTCCCGGTTGGCAAAGGCAGTCTCCGGCCCCCAGAGCCCCAGGCGCGTAGCATAGGCGAGGTTGTTGACGTCCGACGCACCGGTCGCCGAGGCGTAGAGAACCCGGGCACGGGGCAACAGGTTCTGCAGTCTCACCCCGGCGATCCCTTGCTCTGACCCTTTGACCTTGCCGCGTGAGCCTTCGCCGCCTGCGGCATTGGCCATGGCGTGCGCTTCGTCGAAGACGATCAACCCGTCGAAATGCTCACCCGCCCATTCGATAATCTGGTCGAGGCGCGTGGCATCGCTCCTGCCGGAGCGCAGGGTCGGATAAGTGACGAACAGGATACCTTCGCGCATCGCAACCTGGTGGCCGAGCTTCCATTGCCCGAGCGGCTGGATATCGATGGGCAGGCCTCCCAGGGCCGACCAATCTCGCCTTGCATCTTCCAACAGGGCCTCGTTCTTGGATATCCAGATGTGGCGTTTCTCGCCGCGGACCCATCGGTCGAGAATGACGCTGGCAACCTGGCGCCCCTTCCCGGCCCCGGTGCCGTCGCCAAGGAAGTATCCCATGCGATAGGCGTGACCTTCGGCGCTGGGTTTGAGAATGCAGCCCTTATCCTCGGGCTCGAACCTGCCGGGAAGATCGCGCGCATGGGCATTGGCCGCATAGATCAGAGTTTCGGCCTGAGCCGCAGACAGCAGCCCGTTGGCCATGAGACCCGAAGGTAGCCTGGGCACTTGTGTCGGGATCGGCGCGGTGATCGAACCCATCGCGACGGACTCGACAAGCGGAGTCGGGTGATCGGCTGCATCCGGGATCAATATGCGGCTTGGCCGATAGGGCAGATAGTGCCCGACCTGCTCGGCGATCGGCGCGGGTTCCGCCAGGGT